>NZ_AXVU01000011.1:0-154280 GCF_000482585.1 Streptomyces sp. CNQ329
ACAACTACCAGGTACGCAAATACGACGCCTGGTATCGCCATATCACCCTGTCCATGCTGGCGTTGGCGTTCCTGGCCGCGATGACCCGAACCCCGCAAAAGGGGGCTCTTCACGCCTGGGCGGTGACCGCGGGCCGCGAACGCGGCGGCTCGCGGCCCTGACCGTCACCGAGGCCCGGCGGCTGTTCAACCTGATCGGCTCGACTCGCACCACCATCGACCAGGGACTTCACTGGTCGATCTGGAGGCGCGCGCATCAGGCGGAGGCACGACGCCACCACTTCCGAAGGCGGCTACGACTTCAGGTGATCAAGATCTAGCCCTGTAGTACTAGAGGTGTCCGTCGCGGCCAGGAGTGAGCGCTTCGCCCCGGACGACGACCGCTGGCTCTCCCAGACCCGGCTGCTGCATCAGGATCTGGCGCACGCCGCCGAACGCCTGGCGCTGCGCACGCGGGAGACACCCGGTGCCAAGGGCGGCGGCCTGGACGTGCTCGTCGTCCTCACCCCGGCCGTCCTCACCGCGTTCGTCGCGGCCCTCAGGGCCTGGATGTCCCGGGACAGAGACCGCTCCGCGCTCGTCCGCTACCGGGTCGGTGACCAGGTCACGGAGCTCACGGTCACCGTCCAGGACGGGGACACCGCCACTCTGCAGGCCGCCCTGGAGCACGGGCTGCGCGCCGCGGGCCATGCGGCGGCGGAACCTTGTGCGGACGGCGCGGAAGAGCGGCAGGAGGACATCGACGCGCGTGAGTGAGCCCGCCCGCTCCTACCATGCTCTCCTGATCGGCAACGCGGTCTACCCCGAGGAACCGGCCCTGCGGGCGCTGCAAGGCCCCGCGGACGATCTGTCGGAGCTGCGGGCCGCCCTGACCGATCCCGTCGTGGGTCTGCCCTGGCAGGTGCGGCAGCCGCTCCTCGACGCGGACTCCCACACCGTGGAAGAGGCCCTGGTCACCTTCTTCCAAGAAGCGTCGTCGCAGGACCAGTTGCTGCTCTACTACAGCGGACACGGGCTGCTCGACCTGCGCAACCGGCTCCACCTGTGCACCCGGGACACCAGCCATGAGTGGCTGCGGACGCGCTCGCTGCGGCACTCGTTCGTCAACGAGCTGATGGACGACTGCGCCGCACGGACCATCGTCGTCATTCTCGACTGCTGCTTCAGCGGCACCGCGGCGGTCAAGGGCGCGGATCCCGCGGCCCGGTTCGCCGGGCACGGCCGGTTCGTGATGACCAGCTCCGGGCCGAACGAGACGTCGTACGACGGCGCCGCCGACAAGAACCGGGGGGACGGCGACGGCCGGGAACGCCGGCCGAGTCTCTTCACCGAGCACCTGGTCGCCGGGCTGCGCCACGGGGCCGTGGGCGGCCACGACGGGTTCGTCACGGTCACCGACGTCTACCAGTACGTGCACGCACGGCTGAAGGCTCTTCATCAGCAACCGCTGATGAAGACGGACGGGCAGGCAGGCCGGGTGTGGCTGGCACGCAGGCCGCCGGGGCGGGAGGCCGGCTCCGCCGGGACCGGCGACGGGCCCGCGACCTCCGCCGCCGTCGACGTGCGTCCCGAGTTCACGGACTCCCGGGGCCGCACCGTCCGCGCGCGGACCGAGAGCCACTTCTCCGGCGTGGTCCACGTCTTCGCGCCCGGCTCCTCCACGGTGCTGAGCGTCCACCGGGACAGGCTGATCGAGGCCGGTGAGGGGACCGAGGTCACCGCCGTATGGTCGAAGCGGCCCAAAAGCCTCCGCAGCACGCCCAGCGCACACGGAGACGCCGTCTTCCCCCTGCCCGACGGGAGGGGGACCCTGCGGTGGAGCGCGAGCCAGTTGCGGGCATTCCGCCGGACCACGACGGCCGGCGGCTGGCCCGCGTCCGCCAAGCCCACGCAGCCGCGCGGGACGCATGCGGCTCTCGTCGACGCGGACGAGGGCTACGAGGCTTTTGCCCGGTCGCACCGGTCGGCACTGCGGTGGCTGCTGCTCGATGCCGCCGCGGTGGCGCTCTTCGCCCTGCTCGACATGGCGGGTCTCCGTGGCCTCCCCGCCATGCCGCTGGCGCTCTGCGCCGTCGTCCTCCTCAGTGGGGGGATCACCCTCCTCCTCCGCAGGACCAGGGAACGGTGGGCGTTCTCACGCATGCGCCGCTTCCTGCTGCTGCCCGTGCTCCCCGTCACCCGCATGCTGATGACCGTGAGCGTGGAAGAGGACGACGGCCCGGTCCAGACGGGATACCTCGCGCAGCTCACCCCTGCGCCCAAAGTCCGCGCGCACGTACGGTCGGAGGGAGACCCGCCCGAGTTCGAGCTGTCGATCCCTCTCCTCGACCACTACATCCCCCGCATCAAGGAGGGGGTCCCTCCTTTTGACGTACCGGACGGCATTCCCCGGCCCGTCGACGTCATCGGCCTGCCGACGGACGGGCAGTGGGTCGCCGTCCGCACCCCGCAGGGCGTGCTGTGGCCGCGCGGCAGGGCGAAGTAGCCGAAGGGGCGGGTGCCTCCTACGCCTCCCGGGCGCGATCCGGGGTACGCGGCGAGCGGAGCCCTGCGTTTCGGGAAGGCGGGTCAGCGAGGGGCCGCCCGCGCCGGAGCCCCTGCGTGCGATCCGGGCGAAAGGCGCATAACCTCCCGTACAGGGCGGCGCCGGGGCAACGGCGCGTGGTGGTGCGGAGGCATGCGCATGCGGATTCGGCGGCTGGGTGCCCGGCTCCTCGCTGCCGGAATTCTCGCGCTGCCGCCCCTCGCCCTCCCGGCCTCCGCCGTGCCTCCCGCGTCCGCCGCGCCCGCCCTCTCTCTCCCCGCAACCGACCCCCTCCCCCTCGACCGCGACGGGCAGATCACCGACCGCGTGGACGCCCTCCGCGACCGGCGCGGCGACGTCGACGCCGCGCTCGAACGGCTCGACCGCGAGCAGGGCACCCGGCTCTTCGTCGCCTACGTCCGTGACTTCTCCGACTTCTCCCCCCGGGACTGGGCCGACGCCACCGCCGAAAAGAACGGGCTCGGCCGGAACGACGTCCTGCTCGCCATCGCCATCGGCGACCGCGAGCACGGCGTGTCCGCCTCCCCCGGCTCCGGGATCTCCCGGCGCGACGTCGACGCCGTCGACGCCCGCGCCGTCGAGCCCGCCCTGCGGCAGAACGACTGGGCCGGTGCCGCCATCGGCAGCGCCAACGGGTACGCGGCCGTGCTCGACGACCGGCAGGTGCCCCCGCCCGACCTCACCCCCGGGCCCACCGACCCCGGGGGCGATCCGGCCGGCGAGTCCGCCGAAGGCGACGTCAGCGCCACGGATGTCGTGGTGCCCGTCGTCGCCGCCCTCGCCGTCGCCGTCGCCGCCGCCCTGTACTTCTCCCGGCGGCGCAGCGCCGGGAGCCGGACGACGCCCCACTGGCCCCACGACGGCATCAGCACCCCCGACCTCGACGCGCGCGCCAAGGAACTCCTCGTCGAGACCGACGACGCCCTGCACACAAGCCGGGAGGAACTCGGCTTCGCCACCGCCCGGTTCGGCGAGGAGACGGCCCGGCCCTTCACCGAGGCCGTCGAGCACGCCCAGGCCGAGCTGACCGCCGCGTTCCGCCTCCGCCAGGCCCTCGACGACGCGTCCCCCGAGGACGACGGCGCCCGGCGCGCCATGCTGGAAGGGATCGTCACGCGCTGCACCGACGCCAACGCCCGGCTCGACGCCGAGTCCGACGCCTTCGACCGGCTGCGCGGGATGGTGCCCCGGGCCCCGCAGGTCCTCGCCGCCGCCGAGGCCGCCGCGCGGCTGCTCCCCGACCGGATCGGCCGGGCCGAGGACACGCTCGCCGCGCTGGCCGGCACCTACGGCCCCGCCGCCGTCGCCGCCGTCGCGGGCAACCCCGCCGCCGCCCGCGACCGCCTGGAGTTCGCCACCGCGCACCTCACCCACGGCCGCGCCGCGCTCGGCGCCGACGACCCGGTCACCGCCGCCGTCCACGTACGGGCCGCGGAGAGCGCCGTCGACCAGTCCCGCACCCTCGTCGAAGGCGTCGAACGCCGCGAGCAGGAGCTGCGCGAGGCCGCGGCGCGGCTCCCCGACGCGCTGCGCGACCTGCGCGCGGACCTCGCCGACGCCCGGGGCGTGGCGCCGGGCACGGCCGCGGACGAGCCGGACGCCGGTCTGCCGGACCGGATCGCGCGGGCGCAGGCGGTGCTGACGGAGGTGGAACAGGAGGCGGCGGGGGGCCGCGACGACCCGCTGGCCGCACTGCGACGGGTGGAGGAGGCGGACGCCGCGCTGGAGGAATCGCTCGCCGGGGCCCGGGAGCGGGAGGAGGCCGGGCGGCGGGCGGGCCGGCTGCTGGACCGGGCGATGGTCGGGGCGTACAGCTCGGTGGCCGCCGCCCGGGACTTCGTCACCACCCACCGCGGCGGCATCGGCCCCGCGGCCCGTACCCGGCTGGGCGAGGGCGAGCGGCACCTCCTGCAGGCCATGGAGCACGCCGGCACCGACGCGGCCGGCGCCCTGCGGCACGCGCAGCGCGCCGACGAACTCGGCCGCGAGGCGCGCCGGCTGGCGGAGCAGGACGTGCAGGGCTTCGACGGCTCGTACGGCGGCGGCCCCTTCGCCGGCCCGCGCGGGGACGGTGACGGCGGCGGCGGACGGGGCGGCATGGGCACGGGGATGCTCGGCGGCATCATCCTCGGCGGCATGCCCGCCGGCTCCCAGGGCGGCGCCGGCCGCGGTCCCGGCAGCTTCGGCGGCGGCGGCACGCGGGGGCGGATGGGCGGTGGAGGCCGCTTCTAGGAGCTTCCAGACATTCGGAGTACGAGGTATGCCCAGGCGCGCGCCCCGCGCGTGCGCCCACCAGATGGAAGGAGAACGCATGACCGGCAGGCAGACCGTCCTTCGCCGCACCCTCCGGCTCGCCCGCGCCGACATCGACGCCGTCATCGACCGGGCCGGGGACCCGCGGAAGATGCTCGACCGGCTCCTCCGCGACTACACCGCCGCCATCCGCGAGGCCGAGCAGGCGGTCGCCACCGCCCTCGGCGACCTGCGGCGGAGGGAGGCGGACCACAAGAAGGACTCCGTCGCCGCCGACGAGTGGGGCGCCAAGGCCCTCGCCGCCGGCCGCAGGGCCGACGAGCTGCGCGCCGAAGGCGGCGGCGCGGCACAGGCCGAGACGTTCGACCACCTGGCCCGTCAGGCGCTGGAGCGGCAGAGCGCCTCCGAGAGGAAGGCGACGGCGGCCGAGCCGCTGATCGCCGCGCAGACGGAGGTCGTGGAGAAGCTGACGCAGAACCTCGACGCGATGCGGGAGAGGCTGGCCGGCCTCGACGCGCGCCGCGACCGGCTCGTGGCCCGCACCGGAACGGCGGAACCACCCCCCGCAGACGGCCGTGCAGCGGCCTGAGCACTTCCAGCGGTGGATTCCGGGAGCGATCGGCCGGGTGAGAGGACTCAGAACGCCGACAGGAGGGCTTCCTCGTCGAGGTCGGCGCGAGGCTCGGTGCCCGGCAGGGCCAGTTCGTACCAGACCGTCTTGCCGCGGTGGGTGCGTCTGCTGCCCCAGTTCCGGCTGAGCATGCTGACCAACTGCAGCCCGCGCCCGCCCTCGTCGGTGTCCCGGGCGCGGCGGCGGCGGGGCTGGACCAGGTTGCTGTCCCACACCTCGCACACCAGCGTGCGGTCCAGCAGCAGGCGGAGCCGTATCTCGGGTTCGCCGCCGCCGCTGCGACCGCCCTCGCCGTGCCGGAGCGCGTTGGTCACCAGTTCGCTGACCAGCAGCTCGGTGGTGTCGATCAGCGGTTCCAGGTGCCAGGCGGCGAGCTGCGTACGGGCGTGTTCGCGGGCGAGCGCGACCGAGCGGGGATCCGCGGGCAGCCGCCAGTCGCCGACGGTGTCGGCGGGCAGTCCGCGGATACGGGCCATCAACAGGGCGATGTCGTCCTCTCCGTGCCGGGTGTAGAGCGTGTCGAGTACGTGGTCGCAGACGTCTTCCAGCGGCTGCGCCGGGTCGGAGAGCGCCTTGCGGACCTCCTCCAGGCCCTCGTCCAGGCCGTGGTCGCGGGACTCCACGAGGCCGTCGGTGTAGAGCGCGAGGAGGGCGCCGTCCGGCAGCTCGACCTCGACCTCCTCGAACGGCTCGCCACCGACGCCGAGCGGCATCCCCGCGGGCACCTCCAGCAGCAGCGGCGGCTCGCCGGACTCGACCACGACGGGCGGCAGATGGCCGGCGTTGGCGAAGGTGCAGCGCCGGGTGACCGCGTCGTAGACGACATAGATGCAGGTGGCGAGGTAGACCTCGTCGGAGACGCCGCCGAGGCCGCCGGCGATCTCGTCCAGCGCGGCGAGCACCTCGGCCGGCTCCAGGTCGAGCATGGCGAGGGTGCGTACGGCGGTGCGCAGTTCGCCCATGGCGACGGCGGCGCGCAGGCCGCGGCCCATGACGTCGCCGACGACGAGCGCGGTGCGGTGGCCGGGCAGCTCGATGACGTCGAACCAGTCGCCGCCGACCTCGGTGGCGGTGTTGCCGGGCAGATAGCGGCAGGCGATGTCGAGGCCCGCGGCCTCGGGGTCGCCGGGCGGGAGCAGGCTGCGCTGGAGGATGAGGGCGCGGGCGTGTTCGCGGCGGTAGAGGCGGCCGTTGTCGATGCACACGGCGGCGCGGGCGGCGAGCTGGGCGGCGAGGGCGGCGTCGCGTTCGCCGAAGTCCTCGCTGCCGCGGGCCCGGGAGAACTGCACGAGCCCGACGACGGTGTCCCCGGCGACCAGCGGCACCGCGAGCGTCGTCTGCACCAGGCCGCTGTCGCCGCCCGGCACCCGGCGCACCTGGGCCGTGCGCAGCGCGGCGGCGTGCGGGGAGTGGAAGTCGAACCGGTGGGTGGAGCCGACGGCCGTGACGGGGGCGTCGGAGACGGCGCTGGCGAAGGCGACGCGGCGCAGCTCGGCGCTGCCGTCGGCGAGGCCGGGGCGGCCCTCGTCGCCGTCGATGAGGCTCTGGTAGACGTCGACGCAGGCCATGTCGCAGAACTGCGGGACGGTGACGCCGAGCAGTTCACGGGCGGTGGTCTCCAGGTCGAGCGAGTTGCCGATGCGGGCGCCGGCCTCGTTGAGCAGCGCGAGGTTGCGGCGGGTGCTGGCGGCCTCGCTCTCGGCGCGGCGGCGCCGGGTGACGTCGGAGACGACGGCGGCGATGCCCATGGGCCGGCCCGTGCGGCTGTGCACGCGGTAGAGCGATATGGACCATCTGAGGCCCCCCGGCTGGCCCTCGCGCGCGGCGGCGGCGGAGCCGGTCTGCGGCTCGTCCGGGCCGGGCCCGAGGATCTGCATGTCGGTGACGGGCTCACCGGTGTCGAGGACCTGCTGGAGGGCGGCGGTGACGCGCTCGGCCTCGGGGCGCGGGAGGTAGTCGCGGGGCGTGCGGCCGGTGTGAGAGGCGACGGTTCCGCCGAAGGCGGCGGCGACGCGCTCGTTGACGCGGACGAGCCGAAGGTCGGTGCCGAAGAGCAGGAACCCCATCGGGGCTTGGCCGAAAACCGCCTGGGAGGCGGCGAGGTCGGTCTCGATACGGCGCAGGGCGTACGCGTCGACGGTGAGGCACAGGGCGCCGCGGGTGCCGCCGAGGCCGGTGGTCGGCATGACGTACAGTTCGGCGATGCCGTCGACGGCGTGGCGCCCGCCGGCGGCGCCGGACCCGGCCGGTCTGCGGTAGGGCAGCAGGCCGGTCCACTCCCGTCCGTCGAGGATCTCCGCCACCTTCTCGCCGACGTCCGCCCGCAACTCCTCGGGAACCAGCGCCTCGACGGCGTCGCGGCCCAGCACCTCGGCGGCGGAGATGCCGAGGAGCTCCTCGGCACGGGCGCTCCACTGCTCGATGTGCCCCTCCGCGTCCAGTGCGAAGGAGGCCACCTTGATGTGGTCGTAGATGGAGCCCGGCGGACTGCTCTGCCAGAACGGTGCTCCCACGCGACCGCCCCCTTTGCTGATCCTGCTCCGGGTATGCACCGCAGAGTATGCGGGAAGATCCGTATCCGGAACATGGTCGTCGGGTCACGGGTTCGGAACGCCCCACCGCTTCCGGTCCCGCTGTCCGCTGCGTCTGCGAAGTGGTGCCCGCCCGGCACCCGGCGCTACTCCCCCGTGCGCCCCCTTCCGTACGCCGATGAAGCCTCCCTCGTACGTTCTAACCAGCGGACCCCAGCTCGAACCACACCGTCTTGCCCCTTCCCCCGCACCGGGTTCCCCAGCGCAGCGCGACGCTGGCCACGAGCAGCAGGCCGCGACCGCCTTCCTCGTCCGGCGCGGCCGTACGCAGCAGCGGCGGCACCGGCAGGGTGTCGGAGACCTCGACGCGGACGCCGCCGGGCGCGTCGGGCCCGCCGAGGGGCCGCAGGCGCAGGCCGACGGGTCCCGAGGCGTAGCGCAGGGAGTTGGTGACCAGCTCGCTGACGAGCAGGACGGCCAGGTCGGCCAGGGGGTCGAGGTGCCAGGTGCGCAGGGTGTCGCGGACGGCGCAGCGGGCGGCGCGCACGCAGCCGGGTTCGGCGGGAAAGCTCCACTCGGCGGGGCCGGCCGCGCCGGCGAGGACGGCGGAGCCGCCGGGGAGCGCGGGGGTGTCGGGGCCGGGGAGGCCCGCCGCGGGCGCCGTCCCGGCGACGGGCGCGGAATCGTGGAAGCCGGTGAGGGCGGGCGGATCGGGGAGCGGGGAGTACGGCGTCACGGCGGCGTGGCGAAAGAACGAGGGGTTGCTCACGCCTACCACATCCCAGCAGGGTTCTGTCGGATTTGACCGACTTGAGGGGAGTGGTAGGCATATACCCGTTTTGGGAAAAAATATCACCTGCATACGCGCAGGAAGCTACACGGTGGTGGCGTCCCCGCCGCCGGCGCGCTCCACCCGGTATGTCTGCCGCTGCTCCGCGGGCCCGAAACGGGAGACCGCGCGCTCGGCCTCGTCACGCGTGGCGTACCGGCCGACGCGGTAATGGTTGCCGTTACCGTCCTCGCGGACGATGACCCACGGGCGTGCGGCGCCACTGTCACCCGCACCCATAAAGCCCACCCCAGGAATCTCTACCCAGGACGCCCGCGGGACGACTGCGGTCCCGGCCGTCCTGCTGGCTACCGAATATGCCAGAGCTTACGCCCGGCATTCACTCCCCGCATACGGCTTTACACGAGAAGTGCCATTCTCGGCCGAAAGTTCGAATCACGGCGGGAGAGGGAGAAGCCGGCCCGGGAGCCGGGAAGCGGGGTGCTACTTGACGGGCAGGTGGTAGCTGACGCGGTAGCGGTCGGCCGGCACGATGACGTCCGCCGTCTCGACCGCCCGCCCCGAGGCGTAGAACGTCCGCTGGATGCACAGCACCGGCTGCCCCGGCACGGCGCCCAGCGCGTGCGCCTCGTCGGCCAGCCCGGGGCGGGTGCCCACCTCCTCCACCACGTTGTCCACGACGACGTCGATCGCCGCCATCCGCTCCACCACGCCGCGGCCGGCGAGCGGCCCCTCCTCGGGCAGCATCACGGGCGTACGGCCCGTCAGGGCCAGCGGCTCCCAGGACGTGGACAGCAGCACCGGCACGCCCGCCGAGCGGAAGACGTACCGGGTGCGCATCACGGGGTCGCCGGCGCCCAGGTGCAGCCGGGCCGCGACGGACCCGCCGGCGCGCTCCTGCGCGCTGCGCGACTCCCAGGAGCCGGTCACCGACTCGTCGGCCTGCTCCTGCCGGAACGGGGTGAGGTCGCCGAGCCCGCGGTAGCCGGTACGGACCAGCCGGTCGGGCTCGGGACGTGACCGTACGTACGTACCGGACCCGGACCGGCCCTCGACCAGGCCCTCGGCCATCAGCACCTTGCGCGCCTCCAGTGCGACGGTGTCGGAGACCCGGTACAACTGGCGGATCCGGGCCTGCGAGGGCAGCCGTGCGTGCGGAGGCAGTTCGCCGCTGACGATCTTCCGGCGGAGGTCCGCGGCGACCCGCAGATAGGCGGGCTGGTCACCTAGAGGCACCGTTTCTCCACACCCCCGGTCGCTGCGGTCACCGTCCCGGCCCGCGCCGTCTGCGGCCTGCGCCGTTCCGGCCCGAACACGCGCGAAAGCTTGGCAACCTGCGACCGGGCCCCGCAACCCCGGGGGAAAGCTTCACGGAGCGCGTCCGCCGACGGGTGTGCGCGGGGCTCCGGGGCGTACGCCCGCGTACCCGCAGTCCCGGCTACGGGCCGCCCGCGGCCCCGCTCACAGACCGAGCACCGCGCGGGCGATGAGGAAGTAGATCACCAGCCCGGTGGCGTCGACCAGCGTGGTCACCAGCGGGGCGGAGATCACCGCCGGGTCGATCCCCAACTGCTTGGCCAGCAGCGGCATCACGGAGCCGACGGACGCCGCCCACGAGCAGATCAGCACCAGCGACAGCGACACGGTCAGCGCGATCCGGCCGTTCGTCATGAGCGTCGCCAGCACGATGCCCACGATCCCGAGCCCCACGCCCAGCAGGAACCCCACCCGGCACTCCCGCCACGCCACCCGGGCCACGTCGCCGGTGCGCAGCTCGCCGACCGCGATGGCGCGCACCGCGCCCGTCGCCGCCTGGGCGCCGACGTTGCCGCCGGTGCCGACGAGCAGCGGGATGAACACCGCCAGCGCCGTCACCTCCTCCAGTTCCCCCTCGAAGGCCTGCAGCACGCCGGCGGTGAGCGTGGCGGCGAGGATCAGCAGGAAGAGCCAGATGATGCGCGCGCGGGCGAGCCGGAAGACCCCGACCGCCAGATAGTGGCCCTCCACCGGCTCGGCGCCCGCCTGGCGGGCCACGTCCTCGGTGTCCGCCTCCTCGATCAGCTCGATGGCGTCGTCCACGGTGAGGATGCCGACGACACGCTCCTCGCTGTCCACGACGGGCAGGCCGAGGAGGTTGGCCTCCTGCATCAGACGGGCGGCGGTCTCGGCGTTGTCCGTCGCGTAGACCCGCGGGAACTCGGTGTCCACCAGTTCGATGAGCGGGCGCCCCGGCGGGGCCAGCACCACCTTCCGCAGGGAGACGACGCCGACCAGGTGCCGGCGGTCGTCGACGACGGGCAGCGTGTAGACGGTCTCGGAGTCCGGGCCCTGGTCGCGCACCCGCTCCAGCGCCTCGGCGACGGTGGACTGCTCCTTCAGCCGCACCAGCTCCGGCGACATGTACCGGCCGACGGCGTCCTGTTCGTAGCCGAGCAGCGGGGCGGTCAGGGCGCGCTCGTGCGGGCTGAGGCCCGCCAGGACGCGCTGGGTGAAGTTGGCCGGCGCCTCGCCGAGGAGGCGGGCGCGGTCGTCGGGGGCCATCTCCTCGACGACGTGCCGGAAGGTCTGGTCGCGCAGCCCTTCGAGGATCTTCTGCTGGTCGCCGGCGCCGAGTTCCTCGAAGACCTCGACAGCGCGGTCCTTCTCCAGCAGCCGGAAGCAGAAGACGGCCGTGACCTCGTCGGCGCGGGCGAGTTCGTCGGCGACGACGTGCGGGGGATGTTCGGCGAGCCACTGCTGCAGCCCGGCGACGTCGTTGCCGTCGAGGAGGGCACCGAGGTCGGTGTCCACGCTCATGCCCGTACCTCCCTCCGTTCCGGCCGCTGTCCGGCTTCACCCTAGAACGTGCCGATTACCGGGCTGAGCAGTGGCGTGCCGCCCGGTGCGCCGGACCGCACGCACCCGGCGACGCCTGGCTCTTCGGCGGCAGCACGTTCTGGACGTACGACGACCCGCAGGTCATCGCCCGGAAGGCCGAGTACATCGACGACCGCGACCTCGGCGGCGCGAGGGTCTGGTCCCTCGACGGCGACGACGACGGAGAGCTGTACCGGGTCCTGGACCGCGGTCTGGACCGATCCGTCACCCCACGGAAGCGGTGCCGGGTCCGACCCGGCCCCGCCTCCTTTCCTCCTCCCAGCCGAACGGGCCTGAGCGGGGGTGACGCCGCGTCATGTGACCATGTCGGCATGACCGACAGCGCTCACGCCGAGACGGCGTCCCTCGCCCCCTTTCCCGACGACTGGCAGCGGGCTCTCGGGGTCGTCGCCCACCCCGACGACCTGGAGTACGGCACCGCCGCCGCGGTGTCGAAGTGGACCGACGCGGGCAAGCAGGTGGCGTATGTGCTCGCCACCCGCGGCGAGGCCGGGATCGACGGGCTGGAGCCCGGGGAGTGCGCCCGGGTACGGGAGGAGGAGCAGCGGGCCGGCTCGGCGGTCGTGGGCGTGAACACGCTGGAGTTCCTCGACCACGGCGACGGCGTGATCGAGGAAGGGCTGCCGCTGCGCCACGACCTGGCCGCCGCCATCCGCCGGCACCGCCCCGAGCTGATCGTCACCCTCAACCACCACGACACCTGGGGAGCGGGCCCCGGCGCCCCCCGCAACACCCCCGACCACCGCGCGGTCGGGCGCGCCGTGCTGGACGCCGTCGGCGACGCGGGCAACCGCTGGATCTTCCCCGACCTGCTGGAGCAGGGCCTCCTGCCGTGGGGCGGCGTCCGCTGGACCGCCGTCGCCGGCTCCCCGTACCCCACGCACGCCGAGGACGTCACCGCCGCCGCCAGGGACCGGGCGGTGGCCTCGCTGGCCGAGCACCGCGCGTACATCGAGGGACTGGGCGAGGAGGACCCGCGCGAGTACTCCCGCAAGCTCATCGGGCAGATGCTCGCCGAGGCCGGCAGGCTCCGCGGCACCGACCTCGCCGTCGGCTTCGAGCTGGTGCCGCACAGCTTCGACGACGCACCTTGACCTTGACGTGACGTCAACTTCTACGGTGAAAGCCACACCGACCGGCCGACCGGACCGAGGAGGGCGGACACCGTCATGGAGTGGTCCATCCAGGAGATCGCGCGCACCGCGGGCACCACGAGCCGCACCCTGCGCCACTACGGCGACCTCGGGCTCCTCCGCCCCAGCCGGGTCGCGGCCAACGGCTACCGCTACTACGACGAGCAGGCCCTCCTCCGGCTCCAGCGCATCCTGCTGCTGCGCGAACTCGGCCTCGGCCTCCCGGCCATCGCCGGCGTGCTCGACGGCGGCAACGGCCCCGCGGACGCCGTGGCCGCGCTCGGCACGCACCTGGAGCTGCTGGAGCAGGAGCAGCAGCGCATCGGACGGCAGATCGCGTCGGTGAGGACCACACTGCGCAAGCTGAAAGAAGGTGAGCCGCTCATGGCGGACGAGGTGCTCGACGGGTTCGACCACACCCGGTACGAGGAGGAGGTCACGCGGCGCTGGGGGAAGGCGGCGTACGAGCGGGGCGACCGGTGGTGGCGCTCGCTGAGCGAGACGGAGCGGGCCGGTTTCCAGCGCCGCCAGCGCGACATCGCCGCCGACTTCGCCGCCGCGCACACCGGGGGCGAAGCGCCGGACGGCGAGCGGGCGCAGGAGATCACGCGGCGGCACTACGCGTGGATCAGCGCGGGGTGGCAGGGGCAGGAGCCGTCCGCGGAGGCGTTCACGGGGCTGGGGCAGATGTACGTGGACGACCCGCGGTTCGGCGCGCACTACGACGCGCACGGGGAGGGAACGGCGGTGTTCATCCGCGACGCGATGCGGGTGTACGCCGAGCGGCATCTGGCCTAGAGGGCGGAGGGGCGCCGCCCGGGCGCCGTCCGCCCGTACCGGACCGCCGCACGTCCCCGTGACGTGTGCTGCTCCCGTCCACCTGCTCCGGTACGCGCGCCGAAGGGCCCGCCGACCTCGTCGGCGGGCCCTTCCCCCGGCCCCCTCATGCCGCCAGCGCGACCGTCTCGACCGCGGGCGTCCGCAGCGCCCGCCGCGCGGTGCCCAGCGCGGTGACCATCGTCGCCGCCGCGGCCACCGCCGCGATCGCCGGCCAGATTCCGTACCCCGCCCCCGGCAGTACGTCGTCCGTACGGGTCACCGTGAAGGGCACGATCCCGGCCATCGCCGCGAGCGTCCCGAAGAACACCCCGGTCACCGTCAGCAGCAGCCCCTCCAGGCCGACCCCCGCCAGCACCTGGCCGGGCGTCGCGCCCGCCAGCCGCTGCTGTCCGAACTCGCGGCTGCGGTACGAGGTCGCCGCGTACAGCGTGTTGATCAGCATCACGCAGGCGAAGACCGCGATGATCCCGACGACCACGAAGTTCAGCGTCTCCACGTTCTTGTCGTCCACCGACTGCGTCAGACCGGCGGCCTCGATGTGGTCGTTCTCGACGGACTGCATGGTGAGCGTCGCGACCGAGATGCCCACGAAGAGGACCATCGGCATCAGCACCCCGGCCAACTGCTCGGCCCGCTGCCGCAGCCCGTGCACCGTCAGGTAGCCGCTGCCCCCGCCGAACGCCGTCAGCAGCCCGCCGGTGAGCCGCAGCAGCCCGTGCAGCAGCGCCGGGGAGAAGGCCGCGAAGCCGA
The DNA here is from genome assembly GCF_000482585.1 of Streptomyces sp. CNQ329. Taxonomy (NCBI): domain Bacteria; kingdom Bacillati; phylum Actinomycetota; class Actinomycetes; order Kitasatosporales; family Streptomycetaceae; genus Streptomyces; species Streptomyces sp. CNQ329. Next base: position 14,350 of record NZ_AXVU01000011.1, read on the forward strand.
CCGACAGCAGGATCGCCCCGTACGCCGGCGGCGCCATGGCCTCCGGGCCCGCGTCGCCCATGGCGAAGCCGGTCAGGCACAGGGCCGCGCCCAGGCCCAGCGCGGCGAAGCCGCCCCGGGTGCGCAGCCGGCGGCGCGGGGCGCGCTGCTCGCGCGCCCGGTCGGCCCGGCGCACCGCGAGGAACGCGGCGCCGACCGACGCCAGCAGCGTGATGCCGAGGCCGGACGTCAGCGCGACGGTGCCGAAGAGGGGGTCGACGTCGTCCGCGACCTGGCCGCTGTCCTGGAACATGCCGAGCAGGATCCGGCCGCCGATCATGCCGGGCACGACCGCCAGCAGCGAGCCGACGAGGCCGACGACCGCCGCCTCGCCGACGATCATCCTCTTGATCTGCGCGGGTGTCGCGCCGGTGGAGCGGAGCAGGTCGATCTCGGGGGTGCGCTGCCGTACGGCGACCGTGAGGGTCGAGGCGACGGCGAAGAACACCAGCAGCGAGCCGTAGCCGCCGACGACCATGGCGGCCGTGGACAGGGACTCCGCGCTGACGTCGTCGACCCCCTCGGCGCCGGCGGTGTCGAGGAGCGAGTGGAACATCATGATGATCGTCGCGCCGAGGAAGACGGACAGGAGCGTGGCGGCGAAGCGGCCGGGCCGCTGCCGGATGGAGCGCAGGGCGAGCGAGAACACCGGTCAGACCCCCATCGGCGCGGAGTGGCGCGGGTCGTGGTGCGGGCCGCGGCCCGGGGCTTCGCCCGCGTACATGTCGCCGAGGTGGGTCATCCGCTCCGCGACGGCGTCGGCGGTCGGGGCGTCCATGCGGCCCACGAGCCGGCCGTCGGCCAGGAACAGCACGGAGTCCGCGTACGCGGCGGCCACCGGGTCGTGCGTCACCATCACCACGGTGCGGCCGTCGACGCGCACGGTCTCCTGGAGCAGCCCCAGCACGTCGCGGGCGCTGCGGGTGTCGAGGGCGCCGGTCGGCTCGTCGGCGAAGACCACGCTCGGCGCGGCGACGAGCGCGCGGGCGATGGCGACGCGCTGCCGCTGGCCGCCGGAGAGCTGGTCGGGCCGGTGCCGCATCCGGTCGGCGAGACCGACGCGGGCGAGCACCTCGCGGACCCGGGCGCGGTCGACGCGGCGGCCGGCGAGCTTGAGCGGCAGCACGGTGTTCTGCCCGACGTTCAGCGTGGGCAGCAGGTTGTACTGCTGGAAGACGAACCCGATCCGCTCGCGGCGGAACTTCGTCAGCTCGGTCTCACTGCCCCCGGTCATCTCCGCGCCGTCGACCATCACCACGCCGCTGTCGGGCCGGTCCAGCCCCGCGGCGCACTGCAGCAGCGTCGACTTCCCGGAACCCGAGGGCCCCATCACGGCGGTGAAGGACCCGGCCGGCAGGCTCAGCGTCACCCCGTCGAGCGCGGTGACGGCCGCCTCCTCCGCGCCTGCGGTGCCGTAGACCTTGGTCACCTTGACCAGGCGCAGCGCCTCGTGCGGCGCGCCGACGTCGACGGGACCGGCGGTCCCGCGGCGCTCCTTCTTTCCGAACATCGTCGTCACCCCTCTTGGTGCGGCACCCCGTGTGCCTGACCACGAAGCTACGGACGGCGAGGGGCGCGGGCACTGGGCGCACGACCCCGATGGAGGGTGGTGCTACGTGCACCATCCCGGTGTACGGCCGCGTCCAGGGACGGTCGCCGGCCTACCCGCTCCCGGGGGCCGCCCCGCTGATCTCGGAGCCGATCGCGCGGTCCGTCTCCGCGAGGCCGACGAGGTTGAAGGGCTTGTCGGGGTTGCGCACGACGTGCATGCAGGGGGCACGAACCCGTGGCGTTTGACCTCAACCGCGGTTGAAGTCGGAGAGTGGGGAGAGCCACCGACGAAAGGGGAACGGCGATGATCCTGGTGACCGGAGCGACGGGCAGAGTAGGAGGTCAGGCGGTCGCGCAGGCGCACGCGACGGGCGCGCCCGTACGCGCTCTGGTGCGCGACCCCGCCCGCGCGGACTTCCCGGCGGGGGTGGAGGTCGTACGCGGGGACCTCGCCGACCCGGTGACGCTGGGCGCGGCCTTCGCCGGCGTCTCGGACGTCTTCCTCGTCTGGCCGCTGCCCACCGCCGACACCGCCCCCGCCGTCCTGGAGGCGGCGATCACCGGCGGCGTCCGCCGGGTCGCGTACGTCTCCGCCTGGGGCGCGTCCGACGACCCGGACGAGGAACCGCAGGGCATCCTCGGCTTCCACACCGCCATCGAGCGCCTGCTGCGGGCCTCACCCCTGGAGTGGACCCTGCTCCGCGCGGGCGGCTTCGCCGCCAACACCCTGTACTGGGCGGCCCAGATCCGCGCGGGCGACGTGGTCCACGCCCCGTACGCGCAGGCGGGCCGCTCCCTCATCCACGAGGCCGACGTGGCGGCGGTCGGCGTCCACGCCCTGACGCATGACGGCCATGCCGGCGCGACGTACCACCTGACGGGCCCGGAAACCCTCACCCAGGCCGACCAGGTCCGCACCATCGGCGAGGCCCTGGGCCGGCCCCTGCGCTTCGAGGAGTCCCCGCCCTCCGTCGCGCGGGAGGCGTACGTGGCGGCGGGCCTGCCCCCGTCGTTCGCGGACGGGATCCTGCAGGCGCACGCCGCGTTGGTGACGCACCCGGAGCCGGTGACACCCACGGTGGCCGAGGTGACCGGCCGCAAGGCCCGCACGTTCGCGGAGTGGGCCAGGGACCACGCGGCGGACTTCGGCGGCTGACGACCGTGCCGGGCCGGTCGCGGTGTCCCCCTCGGCCGCGGCGGTCAGCGGACCGTCCAGCGGTAGCAGCGGGTCACCGTGCCGCCCGAGGGGTGGGGGAACGAGGCGGTGCCCAGGGCGTCGCCGGTCTCCGTCAGCCAGCTCGCCTCGCTTTCCACCGCGCCGGGCGGCAGGCCCAGGTCGATGACGCGGCCGTGGCGCCAGTAGACCGCCCGCTGGCCCACCTCCGTGAAGCAGTGGCCGGCCGCGTCGCCCCGGTCGTTGAGGGCCGTGGCCGTGGTGCCGTAGAGGGCCTCCGGGAGGGCGGGGAGTGCCGTGAGGCCGTGGCGCGGGGACCAGTGGAAGGGGCCGTCGGTGGCGTTGCTGTGGCCGACGACCTCCCCCCGGGTGTTGAGGAAGCGGCCGTCGAGGGGGACGCTGCTGGCGCCGCCGTCGAAGCGCGTGAAGTCCGTCAGGCGGTCGCCGTCCCAGACGAACGCCCGCCACTCCCCCGTGTCACCCTCCGCGGAACCGGCCACCACACCGCGGGCGTTGACGCCCGCGCCGAAGACCGGGCGGTACGCGCCCGTGAGACGGGTGAGTTCGGTGACGGAGCCGTCGTGCCAGAGGAAGGGATCCCGCGACCAGGCCATGAAGCGGACCTGGCCGGCGACGACGTGTCCGGCGCTGCCGAGCGCGTCGGGGGCGGCGTTGACCGCTTCGGGGTCGGGGGGCGTGATGCGCACGGGGTCGGCGGAGGTGGCGGGGCGCACCACGTACAGGCCGCCGCGCGGGGGAAGTTCGGGGTCGGCCTGGAACTCCGTCTGGGTCTGCACGAGGACCCGGCCGCGGTCGTCGATATGCGAGCCCCAGGCGCGGTAGTCGTCGCCCGCCAGCACCCGCCGGGGCGCACCCCCGCGGGACCAGACGACGGCCTGCGTGCGGTCCTCGTCCGGCAGGTAGTGGTAACCGGCCAGCGCGCCGCGCGCGTTGACGCCCTGGAGGGTGTACGTACCGGAGGCGTGCAGCGCGCGGGGCCGCCGTACCCGCCCGCCGTGCCACGCCGCCTGCACCTCCTCGCCGTCCGGCCCGAGCGCGCGGCCCACGGCCCGGCCACCGGGGTGGACGTACGTCAGGAGGGTCATCGGCAGTGAGCCGTCCGGCTCGGCCAGGGGCCGGGCCACCACGCGGCGGGCACGCGCCGCCGCCTGCCGGGGGATCGCGGCGGCGATGCCGCCCGCGGCCACGCCCGCGAGCAGCGCTCGCCTGCCTAAGTACCGGTTCTCGGGCACGTCTCTCCTCGGAGTCGGGTGTCCGTGGGGGGAGGTGCGCGACCGCCACTGTCGCACGGAGCGCCGTGTGCGTGCCTACCCCTCAGGGGTTCGTCCACGCGTCGGGGTCCTCGGCCAGCTCGTGCACGTACCCCGGCAGGCGCGCCGACGCCACGTCCGCGAGCGTGACCTCGCCCAGGATGTTGCGTACGTTCACGCGCAGCGCGATCCACAGCGGCAGCAGCGATTCCGCGGGTCCCACGTACGACAGCTCCGGCGGCCGGGCACCGCGCACGGAGACCAGGGGACCCTCCACGACCCGTATGACGTCGGCGATGGTGATCTCGTCGGCGGGCGCGGCGAGGCGGTAGCCGCCGCGCCCGCCGCGCTGGCTGACGACCAGCCGGCCGCGGCGCATGTCGCCCAGGATGCTCTCCAAAAACTTGTGCGGAATACCCTGCGCGTCCGCGATGGCCTCCGCCTTGACGGGGGCTTCCTCCGTCGCCGCCGCCAGCTCCAGTGCCGCGCGCACCGCGTAGTCTGCTCGTGCCGAGATCCGCATGCCGGTCATTATGTCTGCATGGCCGCCCCGGCTCCGTCAGGGGCATGCGCGTCACCCGCCCGTACCTCATGGGTGTGTGCCGGGCGGCCGGTCCGGCAGGGGGATCGAAGCGCGGACGCGGAAGCCGCCGCGGGGGCGCGGGGCGGCGTCGAGTGTGCCGCCGTAGACCGCGAGGCGTTCGCGCAGTCCGATGAGCCCGCGTCCGCTGCCGGCCGCGGCGCGGGCGGTGGGCACCCCGCCGGTGTCGGTCACCTCGACGCGCAGTTCGCCGGGAGCGTGTGCCACGGAGACCGCGACGGAGGCGCCCGCCGCGTGGGTGACGGCGTTGGTCAGCGCCTCCTGCACGACGCGGTACGCGGCGAGGTCGACTCCGGCCGGCAGCGGGGCCGCGGGCGCGCCGGTCACGGAGAGCCGGACGGGGACGCCGGTGTCGCGTACGCGCCCGGCGAGGGCGGCGAGTTGACCGAGGCCCGGCTGGGGGGCGAGGTCGACGGCGAGGGCGGGGTCGGCGGGAGTACGGGCCGGGGTGTGCGCCCCGGCGCCGTCCGCGCGATACGTCCCCGGGGGCGGCGCCCCGGCCGGATGCGCCGTCGGACCCCCGGCCGGGTCCGGTCCCTCCCCCTCCGGGCCCGCCGCCGCCATCGTCAGCAGCCCCATCACGTGCCGCAGCTCCGCCATCGCCGCCCGTCCGGCGGCCTCCACCGCGCCCATCGCCTCCCGCGCCTGCTCCGGCGACGTGTCCAGCACCTTGCGCGCCGCGCCCGCCTGGATCGTCATCATGCTGACGTTGTGCGTGACGACGTCGTGCAGTTCGCGCGCGATCCGCGACCGCTCCTGGTCCACCGCGCGCCGCGTCGCCGCCTCCTGCTGCTCCTCGAGGGCGTGGACGCGCTGCTGCCAGGAGTGGATCGCGTTGGCGGCCAGCCCTATCGGCAGCAGCACCAGCAGCGGTACGAACCCGCGCCCCACCTCCGGCACCACCCCCGCCGCCGCACACAGCGGCACCCCGGCGACCAGGCTCACCAGCGCGCGCCTGCGGTACGGGCTGTACATCACCGCGCTGTACGCCGCCACCACCCCGCAGGCGAAGGCGAACGCCGTCGCGCCCCGGGCCACTTCGCCCAGGTGGAACGCGGCGGCGGCGCCGAGCACCGCCCAGAACGCGGCGAGCGGGTAGCGGCGGCGCAGGACCAGCGGCACCGCTGTCAGCGCCCCGAGCACCAGCTCCCAGGCCCGGGCGGGCGGCAGCACGTGCTCGACGACGGGCGGCACGGGGTATTCCGCACGGGGCGGCTGCTGCGTCCCGGCGCCGCCGCGCTCCGGTGCCTCCCGCCGACCGGGCTCCGGGAACGCCGGCGAGCCGGGCTCCGCCGTCCCCGGCGGGAAGGGCGGCGGCGGAGGGCTGATCCTTCCCGGCCCTCTCTCCCGCGGGGCGACCTCCTGCGGGGCGACCTCCTGCGGGGCGTCCTGACGCTGCTCGTAGAAGGAGCGGTCGAGGTCGGCGACGACGGTGCCCACGCAGAGCACCAGGGCGAGGGCCACGTCGGCGGTCCAGGCCCACCGCGACAGCCGCGGCGGCACGCCTCCGCCCCCGGGCGCCGGCACGAACCAGCCGCGCGCCCGCCCCGCGGCGCGCCCCACGCCGCGCCCGCACCGTCCGATGACCGCACCCGCCCACGTCACCGCCTCAGTGTGCCAACCCGCCCCCCGCCACCGGATCCACCGCGAGACCCACCCCCCGTCCACCGGGCGCCTACCTCGCGCGGATGACGCCGCCGGCCATCGGCCGGATGCGGTACGGACCTTCCCCACCGCGGCCGACGTGCCCGCCGCTCCGCCACGCCTAGCGTCTGGCGGCACGCAGCGCGTCGTACGACGCGCGCCGACCGCCGAGCTGGGGAGGCCCCGGGCCATGACATCACCACCGCACACCGCGCGCGCCGAGAGCGACGGCGGTGCCGACGTCCTGATCGCACTGCGCGGGGTCAGCAGGACGTACGACGAAGGCCCGCCCGCGCTGGACGACCTGACCCTCGCGGTACCCGCCGGGCAGGCGCTCGCCGTTCTCGGCCCGTCCGGCAGCGGCAAGTCGACGCTGCTCAACCTCATCGCGGGCCTGGACCGTCCGAACGCGGGCACCGTCAGCGTCGACGGCCTGCGCGTGGACGAGCTGAGCGAGAGCGCGTCGGCGAAGTACCGCAGGGCGTCGGTCGGGATGGTCTTCCAGTTCTTCCATCTGCTCGACGACCTGACCGTGGCGGACAACGTGCTGCTGCCGGCCCAGTTGGCCGGGATGCCCCGCGCCCGCGCCGCCGCGCGGGCGGCGGAACTCCTCGCGTACCTCGGCATCGGGCGGCACGCCCGCGCCTACCCCGGCCGGCTGTCGGGCGGCGAGCGGCAGCGCGTGGCGGTGGCACGAGCGCTGATGAACCGCCCGCCGCTGCTGCTCGCCGACGAGCCCACCGGCGCGCTGGACACCGCCTCGGGGGCGGAAGTCCGCGAGCTGCTGCGGGACTTGCACGCGGACGGGCAGACGATCGTGCTGGTCACACATGACCTGAAGCTGGCGGAGTCGTGCGCGACGCGGACGGTGGAGCTGGTCGACGGGCGGATCGCGCGGGACAGCGCGGCCGACGGGGCCGACGGGGCCGACGGGGCTGCCGGGATCGGCGGGGCCGCCGGAGCGGTCCGGTGAGCGCCCTGGGCCGGGTGGTGCGCGCCGGGGTGGGGCGGCGGCGCGTGCAGACCACGGTGATGGTGCTGACCACGCTGCTCACCGTCGCCGCCGCCGTGCTGGCGACCGGGCTGCTCGTCGGCTCCCGGGCTCCGTTCGACGACGCCTTCGACCGGCAGCACGGCGCCCACCTCACCGCGCAGTTCGACGCCGCGGAGGCGACGGCCGCGCAGGTGGAGGCCACCGCCGGCGCCGAGGGCGTCGCCGCGTCCGCGGGACCGTACACGATCACCTCGCTGCGGCTGCGCGTCACCACCGCGCCCGAGGGGGCCGTCTCGCCGCCGCTGACGGTCGCGGGGCGGACGTCGGCCGGCGGTCCCGTCGACGACCTGGACGTCACCGAGGGCCGCTGGGCGCGGGCGCCCGGCGAGATCGTGCTCGAATCCGGGGCGCGGGCCCCGGACCTGGCGACCGGCGCGCGGGTGCAGGTCGACGGCCTGCCGGGCGGCCCGACGCTGAAGGTCGTCGGGATCGCCGAATCGATCGGCGAGAGCGCGGACGGATGGGTCGTGCCGGAGCAGCTCGGGGAGCTGACCGCGCCCGACGGGCCCCGCCCCGACCGCCAGATGCTCTACCGCCTCGACGACGCCGGCTCGCGCGCCGACGTCGCGGCGGGACGCGCGGCGGTGGCCGCCGCCGCGCCCGCGGGGGCGCTGACCGGCTCGCAGTCGTACCTGGACGTCAAACAGCTCGCCGACGAGAACACCGCCGCCTTCATCCCGTTCGTGACCGCCTTCGCGCTGCTGGGGCTGGCGATGTCGGTGCTGATCGTGAGCATCGTCGTCAGCGGCGCGGTGGGCGCGGCGACGCGGCGGATCGGGGTGCTGAAGTCGCTGGGCTTCACGCCGCCGCAGGTGGCGCGGGCGTACGTCGCGCAGGCGGCGATCCCGGCGGCGGTGGGGGCGGCGCTGGGCGCGCTCGTGGGCAACGCGCTGTCCGTACCGCTGATGCACGAGGTGGCGACCGCGTACGGCACGGGGCGCATCCTCATCCCGCTGTGGGTCTCGCTCACCGTGCCGGCCGCGGTCCTCGCCCTCGTCGCGGCGACGGCCCTGGGTCCGGCGCTGCGCGCGGCCCGGCTGCGTACGACGGCCGCGCTCAGCGTCGGCCGCACACCGCACGCCGCGCGGGGGCACCGCGTACGGCACGTGCTGGGCCGGCTGCCGCTGCCGCGGGCGGTGGGTCTGGGCCTGGCGGGCCCGTTCGCCCGGCCGGCGCGGTCGGCGACGATGGCCGCGGCGGTGACGTTCGGGGCGCTGGCGGTGACGTTCGCGGTGGGGCTGGGGACGTCCCTGATCGCGGTACAGAAGGAGGGGACGCCGGACGCGACGGGAGACGTGAGGGTGCACACCATGAGGGGCCCGGGTGCCCCGGGAGCACCGGCCGTCCCGGGCCGGCCGGGAGGGGCGCCGCCGGGGTCGGAACCGGAACCCTCGGCGACGGCTCCCTCCCCCACCGTCACCGTCGCTTCCGCCAGACAGATCGCGGCGGCGATCGGAGCCCGCGCGGGGACGGAGCACTCCTTCGCCACCGCCGAGGCGGACGTCACGGTCGCCGGGCGCAAGGGCACCGTACCGCTGGTCACGTACCACGGCGAGGCCCCCGCCGACGGCCACCGCATGGCCGCCGGCCGCTGGTTCGCCGCGCGCGGCGAGGCGGTCGCCCCGGCCCGCCTCCTTCAGGCCACGGGCGCCGGGATCGGCGACACCGTGACCCTCCGGGACGGCACCCGCACGGCCGAACTCCGCATCGTGGGCGAGGTCTTCGACCTGAGCGACGAGGGCATGGCCATCCGCACCGCGTACGCCTCCGTCGCCGACCTCGTCCCCGACCTCGAACCCGCCGCATGGACGGTGGACCTGACCCCGGGCACCGACCGGAGCGCCTACCTCAAGGCGCTCAACGCGGACCTGCAACCGCTGGGCGCGGAGGGGACCTTCGCCGAGAACGACGAGGAGTCCCCGGTGATCGTCGCCATGCAGGCGCTGATCGCCATGCTCACGGCGATGCTGGTGGCGGTGGCCTGCCTGGGCGTGCTCAACACCGTGGTCCTCGACACCCGCGAACGGGTCCACGAGCTGGGCGTGTTCAAGGCCCTGGGCATGAGCCCCGGGCAGACGGTGGCGATGGTCCTCACCTCCGTCGCGGGCATCGGACTCGCCGCGGGCGCGGCGGGCGTCCCCCTGGGCATGGCCCTGCAGCACTACGTGGTCCCGGAGATGGGCCGCTCTGTCGGCACGAACATCCCGGACGCCCTGGTGGACATCTACACGCCCGCACACCTGATCCTCCTGGCCCTGGCAGGCGTGGTCATATCCACGGCAGGCGCCGTGCTCCCCGCCACCTGGGCCGCGGCCACCCGCACCGCAACGGCGCTGCGCTCGGAGTGACGCGGCGCCGGCCACTTCCCCGGCGGGGGTGCGCCGGCGCCGTTGGAAAAGCCCCGTGGGGGCGGGCGCACGAGGCCGGCCACGCCCCCTGCCCCGGGATCTTCCCACCGGCGCTGCCGCGCATGTGCGCACGGAGGGGGTCGTGGTCCGGCTGGGAGAGCGCACGGTCCTGCCCGGCGCCGACGTGACGGTCTCGGCCGGTTCGCGTCTGGCCGTCGTCGACCCATGTCTACGTGACCCCGATGAGTCCGGCGGAGATCCTGAAGAAGCCCGGGGGATTCAAGTCGTTCCTCGGCGTCACCAGGGAGAAGTCGGAGTACATGATCGAGTTCGAAATGGACAAGGCCCTCTTCAAGGCGATCAGGGGCGATCGGGGCAAGCACGTATGGCACAGCCCAGGTGATCTCCATATCCCCAAGAGCGCGATCTCCTATCACGGACCCACCTCTGGCTGGACCCCCTAGGCCGGCATCGCAACAGGAGCAACTGTGGACCTGACCGGATATCCCACCGACTTCCTCGCGGACCTCGGGTTTCCCGAGGCCGCGCGGAGGTTCCTCGTGCGCCGGACGCGCCGCTGGCCGCAGCTCTCCCTCAACGGGGAGCCTCTGGACGACGCAACGCTGAGCCACTGGCAACTGCCGGAGGAGGCGGACACGTCCGAGTCGAACATCCTCGGCTTCGCCCGCGACTCCACGATGGAGCAGCACTGGGAAGACGAGGGGTACGCGCTTGACGACACCGGCGAGGGACCGTTCGCCCTGTTCTACTCTCGATACAGCCGGCCGCTGACGGCGGGAGCGGTAACCGGGGTTTCCGGTGTTCCGGAGTCGGTCGCCGAGTCGGTCGAGTCCATCGGCCTGATGCTCACCGGATTCTTCGTGGTCACCCTCCTCACCCCCGACGACCCGGCCACCGACCCCTTTTCCGGCACCGTTCTCCGCGACTTGCGCGAGAGCTTCGCTACGTAAGGGCGCGGGCGCCGGGGAGGGTGCCGCAGGTGAGGAGCGTCATCGAGAATCTGTGGAGAGAATGCCGACTTCCGTCCCGCAACGCGCCGCATGTGTGTGGCGAGCGGCTCGCCGATCAGGTCGGCCCCCCTGCGTCCCTGGTGCGCTCGAGATGCGCGCGGGCGGCGGCCACGGCCTCGGGGACGCGCGACATGAGCTGATCGCGGACGCGCGGCGCGCCGGTGGCGGCGAGCCGCGGACCTACACCGGCGGCGACAGGGGCGTCGGACATGTCACCGACCCGTACATCGTCGGACAGGGCGGTGACCGCGACCCGCTTGACGACGGTGGGACGGCCGAGGGCGCCGGTTGGGCACCGCCTGAGGGCTGGGCGGCCGGGCGCGCACGAGGCGTGAGCACCCGCGCACGCGTGGTGGCAACGGGTGGCCCGCGTGCCAGACTTGACACGTCGGTCCAATCCGTGCGGAGGAGTGGGGCTTGCTGCAGCCGCTGGACGCGAACGCGCCACGCCAGATCGGCCCGTACGAACTGCTGGCGTGTCTCGGCGCCGGCGGCATGGGCGAGGTCTACGTGGGCCGGGAGTCCGCCGGCGGCCGGGACCGGCTGGCGGCCGTCAAGACGGTGCGCCCCGAACTGGCGGACGGCGCGGCCTTCCGGCACCGGTTTCACCGTGAGATCGAGCTGGCGGGGAGGGTCGGCGGCGCACACGTCGCCGAGCTGCTCGATGGTGCCGCGGACGGCGAACCTCCTTGGCTGGCCACCGAGTACGTGCCCGGCCCCAGCCTCGGCGAGGTGGTGCGGCGCACCGGCCCGCTGCCCGAGCGGACCGTCAGGGCCCTGGGGGCCGGGCTCGCCGCGGCGCTGCGGGCGATCCATGCGGCGCAGGTGCTGCACCGCGACCTCAAGCCGGCCAACGTACTGCTCTCCGCCGCCGGCGTGCGGGTGATCGACTTCGGTATCGCCCGCGCCGGGGGCGTGACCACGCTGACGTCGACCGGCTCGCTCGTCGGCACTCCGGGATTCATGTCCCCGGAGCACGTCGCGGGCAGCAGATCGGTCGTCGCGGCCTCGGACGTGTTCTCGCTCGGCGCCGTGCTGTGCTTCGCAGCGACCGGGCACGGCCCGTTCGGGGAGGGCCAGCCGGCGGCCGTGCTCTACCGCATCGCCGCGGAGGAGCCCGATCTGGCGCGGGTGCCGGCGGGGTTACGGGAGTTACTGGCGCGCTGCCTGTCCAAGGACCCCGGGCAGCGCCCCACGCCGGAAAACCTCGCGACCAGCCTCGTTTCCGGCCTCGCCGCCGCCCCCGGGACGATGGCGTGGCCTCCGCCCGTACGGGCCCGGATCGCCGAGTACGAGGAGGCCGCCGAACGGCTGCGCCGGGTCCCCGGCGGCTCGCTGCACCGCCTGCCGACGCTGCCGTCCGCGCCTCCGGAGGGCGCCCCGGCGCGCCCGGCCTCCGCGTTGGCGGCGCGCGGTCCTGGTCGGCGCCGCGGGGCTGGCGGTGACCGCGCTGTTCGCCGGCGGGGTCGTCGTGCTGGACCCGTTCTCGGCGGACGGCTCCGGCGGCGGCTCCGCCGGCCCCGGCCCGGGCGACGAAGACCGCGACAGCGCGGGTGACGGCACAAGGGCCCTGGTCGACGGCGTCGACGAACTGGGCGGCCTGGACGGCTCCGGCGTGATCCCGCAGGTCCGCAGCCAGCGCCCCGAGGGGTGGAGGCAGTGGCGGGGCAAGCTCTCCCAGCCGCCGATGGGCTGTGCTGCCGACACGGTCGTCATCGTCTGCCATCTGGTCGACGGTTCGTACGAGGGGGTGAGCGCGGCGGACGGGCGCCCCCTGTGGCGCACCGGCGCCGAGCCCGGCAGCAAGGAGGCGGCGTACGTCGGGGCCGCGGGCGACCTCGCCGTGCCGGGAGCCGGCGGGTTTCCCACGGTCCGCGACGGCGTCGCCGTCTTCGGCACCTTCGGGCGACTCCAGGTGCGGGACGCCGCAACAGGGCGCCTCCGCTGGCAGAAGCGGCACAAGGACGCGGTCAGCGGCTACAAGGGGGACAATTTCGGCCGTCCCGTGGTGGCGGACGGGAAGGTGTTCGCCACCGCGAGCGAGAAAGTCGTCGCCTACGATCTCGACAGCGGCCGGGAGCTGTGGCGCCGCAACCTCACCAACGAGGACCTTCCGATGGTGGGGCGCCGCGTCAAGACGTTCGCGGCGACGACGTACGCGCACGGCCGCCTGTACGCCCGTACCGACCTGGGACTGATCGCCTACGACCCGGAATCCGGTGACACCCTGGCGGAGTCCCCGCCGTACGACAACGGATGCGACCAGGTGCGGGTGCAGGGGGATGGCGCGTACTGCGCGACGACGATGCGGGAGGGCGAGGAGGCCTTGACGTGGGTGCTCGTCCGGCACGACGCACGCAGCCTGCGGCCGGAGGCGTCGGTCCGGGTGCCCGGGATCGACACGAACACCCTGATCGGCTCGGTCGGTGAATCGTCGCTGATCGCGTCCGACTACTTCGGCGCGGACATCCTCGTCATGGACCGCGAAAGCGCCCGGATCCAGCGGCGGTTTGCGTTCGGCAAGGAGTCACTCGGGCTGCATCCCCTCGTGCCGCCCCCGCTGATCGCCGACGACCGCATCGTCTTCGCCGACGCCTCCGAGCTGTACGTGCTGCCGCTCGACGACCCCGGTGCGGAACCGCTCCGCGTCGGGATCGACGGCGCCCCTGGCGGCCGGCCCAAGGGGGAGTGGAGCGTCAGCGACGGCCTCGCGGTGTCGGACATCCCCCGCCACCCCTGGGTGCTGCCGCTGGGCGGGGTGGTCCACATCGTTTACGACCGGGGGACGATCGTCTCGGTGCCGCTGCCGGACACACCCCGGCGCGCGGGGAGCTGACGTGCTCGAACCGCTGCCGCCCGGCCGGGGCGGGTACATCGGCCCCTTCCAGTTGCTGGCGCGACTCGGCGCCGGCGGCATGGGAGAGGTGTACCTGGCGCGCCGCCACGCCGCGGGAGCTCAGGAGCCGGAGCTGGCCGCGGTCAAGACGATCCGTCAGGACGCCGGCGCCGACGAGGAGTTCCGGGTCCGGTTCCGGCGCGAGGTCGAGGCCGCACGGGCCGTCACGGACCCCCGCACGGCTTCCGTGCTCGACGCCGAGGTGCGGGCGGCGCGCCCATGGCTGGCCACGGAGTACGTGCCGGGGCCCACGCTGGCGGACGCGGTGCGGAGCTGCGGGCCGCTGCCGTACGACGCGGTGCGGATGCTGGGTGCCGAACTGGTTGGGGCGCTGGGGAGCATCCACGCCGCGCGGGTGCTCCACCGGGATCTCAAGCCCGGCAACGTGCTGCTCGCCGCCGGCGGTCCCCGGGTCATCGACTTCGGGATCGCCCGGGCCTTCGACGCCACCGCGCTGACCGCCACCGGGATGGTCGTCGGCACCCCCGGCTTCATGTCTCCCGAGCAGGTCACCGGCGCGCAGGTGATCGGACCCGCGAGCGACGTGTTCAGCCTCGGCTCCGTGCTCTGCTTCGCGGCGACCGGGCACGGCCCGTTCGAGGACGAGGAGGCCGCCGCCGTCATCTTCCGCATCGCCCGCGCGGACGCGGACCTCACCGGGGTGCCGGACCCGTTGCGCGAGATCATCGCCGCATGCCTGCGCCGGGACCCGGACGAGCGCACCGACGTCGGCACCCTGGCCGCGTTGCTCGGCGCGGACTCCCCGGTGGCGGCGCCGGACAGCGCCTACCCGTGGCCGCCCCGGCTCGCCAAGCTGATCACCGGGTACGAGCGGACGGCGGCCGGCATCGCCGCGGCGACACCCGTGCCGCCGCCGCACCGGCGGGCCGCGGTGACCAGGAGGGCCGCCCCTGCTCCCAAGCCGCGAAGGGCGAGCGCCCAGTGGGCCCTCGCGGCGGTCGCCGCCGTGGCCGCGGTGGTCACGGTGGTGCTGCTGGCGACCCTGCTGGCGGGGGACGAGGGCGGCGCGGGCGGCGGCGGGGCCGGTGCCGGCAGCGGGGGCGGGAACGGCGGTGAGGGCTCCGCCGCCGACGGCGCCCAGAAGGACGGGCCGCCCGTCGTCACGGACGGCGGCGCGGCCGTCCGCACGGGAGACTTCGGCGACGACGCACTGCGGCCGGAGCGCCGCCCGACGGGCTGGAGCCCCTGGAACGCGTCCCTGCCCCGCGTCAACGGCTGCGCACTGGGTGGCCGCGTCCTGGTCTGCACCACCTCCGAGGGCGGCGCCGTCGGTCTCGACGCGTCCGACGGCACCGAGATGTGGACCGCGCCGGGCTCGCGCGAGAACGAGGACACCGCGATGTACCCGCCGCCGGCGGTCGAAGGCGGCGTGGCCTACCTGCCCCACCACGACGGCGTCACCGCCGTGGAGCTTCAGTCGGGCGAGTCCCTGTGGGACGAACCCGGATCGGGCGGGCAGGTGCAGGGGCTCGCGGTCCTCGACGGCGTGCTCGTCATGTCGCAACCGGCGCCGAAGGGCATGTCGGCGGTCACCGCGTTGGGGACCGCCGGCGACCGGAAGGAACTGTGGTCGTTCGAGGACGAGAGGGTCTTCTCCATATCCGCCGTCGACGGCCGCGCCTACCTCACCCACGCGCTGGCCCCGAGCGACCCGTCGGCCGGGTACGCCGCTGACGTCAGCGCCGTCGGTCTCCGTTCGGGCGGGCGCACGGGGCGTGCCCGCTGCCGCGACTTCGCCGTCCGCGACACCTGGGCGGTCTGCTGGGAGCCGCCCGATCTCACCGGTGAGACGGGCGTGACGGTACGGACGGCCGACACGCTGAAGAAGCTCCGGACGATCGCCCCGGATGTGCCCGTGCACACACCGCCCGTCCTCGATGACGACGGGGCCATCCTGCTGCACCACGACGGCAGGCTCACGCGCTACGACCTCGCCTCGGGCGAGCGGCTGTGGGACAGAAGGGGGATCACCGATTCACAACCCGAGGCCGTGCTGCAGGCGGGCGGCAGGCTGCTGGCGTACCAGAACGTCACCGTCTACGCGACGCCCGCAGGGGACCCGGACGGGGTCGTGACCAGTCGGAGTTTCGCGGTGGAGTTCAAGGAGAGCGGGCCCGAAGACGTGACGCTGCCGGTGACCGTCCTGGTCTCCGGCGGGGCCGTCTTCATGGTCTACAACGACGGCACCGCGCTCTCCGGCTACCTCCCGACCTGACACGCCTGAAATGTCCGATCTCACAGTCGGGAGAAGGCAACTGACAGCAATCTGCCAATCCCCCCGACGCCGCCCGCGGGCGATGATGCCCGTACGGCTCCGAAGCGGTGACGCCTGAAGTGGGGTATCCGGATGGGCAGTGGCTCCTCGCGCGCACCGAACTCGCCGACCCCGCACTCGCCTTCCGGTCCCGCGGCGGCCGAAGGGGCCGCCGTGGCCCAGGAGCCCGCGGTGGCCACGCACTGCCCGTACTGCGCGCTCCAGTGCGGCACCCGCCTCCGGCCGGGCGCCACCCCCGGTGAACCCCTGCGGGTGGAGCCCGACGCCGCGTTCCCCGTCAACCAGGGCGGCCTGTGCCAGAAGGGCTGGACCGCCCCCGCCGTCCTCCGGGCCCCCGACCGGCTGCGTGCCCCGCTCGTCCGCGACCGCGACGGCCGTCTCGCCCCCGCCGGCTGGGACGCCGCCCTGGACACGGTCGCCTCCCGGCTGGCGGAGATACGCGCCGCGCACGGCCCGGACGCCGTCGCCGTCTTCGGCGGCGGCGGGCTGACGAACGAGAAGGCGTACCTGCTCGGCAAGTTCGCCCGCGTGGCCCTCGGCACCCGGATGATCGACTACAACGGCCGGTTCTGCATGTCCTCCGCCGCGGCGGCCGGCATCGCGGCCTTCGGCCTGGACCGCGGGCTGCCGTTCCCCGTCACCGACCTCGGCGAGGCCGACACCGTCCTCCTCGCCGGCGCCAACCCCGCCGAGACCATGCCCCCGCTGATGCGCCACCTCAACAAGGCGGGCGCCCTCGTCGTCATCGACCCGCGCCGCACCGCCACCGCGGAGCGGGCCGCGCTCCATCTCGCCCCCGCTCCCGGCACCGACCTCGCGCTCGCGCTCGGCCTGCTGCACGTCGCCGTCACCGAGGGGCTTCATGACGAGGAGTACGTGCGGACCCGTACCGCCGGCTTCCCGGAGGCGTGGCGGCATGCCGCCGGCTGGTGGCCGGAGCGCGTGGAACTGGTCACCGGCGTGCCGGCTGCCGCGCAGCACGAGGCGGTGCGGCTGCTGAGCGAGGCCCGGCGCGCGTACGTCCTCACCGGGCGCGGCGCCGAGCAGCACAGCAAGGGGACGGACACGGTGGCGGCGTTCGTCAACGTCGCGCTGGCGCTGGGGCTGCCGGGGCGGGCGGGGTCCGGGTACGGCTGCCTGACCGGCCAGGGCAATGGGCAGGGGGGCCGTGAACACGGGCAGAAGGCGGACCAGTTGCCCGGCTACCGGCACATCGCGGACCCCGGTGCGAGGGCACACGTCGCGGGTGTGTGGGGCGTGGATCCGCAGAGCCTGCCGGCGGCCGGGGTGAGCGCGGCGGAGCTGCTGAACGCCCTGGGCACGGACGACGGGCCGCGGGCGCTGCTGGTGTTCGGCTCGAACCCCGTGGTCTCCGCGCCGGACGCCGAGCGCATCGAGCGCCGGCTGGCGGAGCTGGACCTGCTCGTCGTCGCGGACTTCGTACCGTCGGAGACGGCGGCGATGGCGGACGTCGTCCTGCCGGTCACCCAGTGGGCCGAGGAGGAGGGCACGCTCACCAACCTGGAGGGCCGCGTCCTGCGCCGCCACCGCGCCCTCACACCGCCCGAGGGCGTACGCGGCGACCTGGACGTGCTCCGTGCACTCGCCGTCCGCCTCGGCCAGCCACCCGACCGCTTCCCGGCCGAGCCGCGCCGCGTCTTCGACGAACTGCGCCGCGCCTCCCGCGGCGGCGCGGCCGACTACAGCGGCGTCAGCTACGACCGCCTGGACGCCGGCGAAGCGCTCCACTGGCCCTGCCCCGAAGTCCCCGACGGCGACGCGCCCCATCCCGGCACCCCGCGGCTGTTCCTCGACCGCTTCGCCCATCCGGACGGCAGGGCGCGCTTCCAGGCCGTCGAGCACCGCGAGCCGGCCGACGCGCGCGACGACCGCTTCCCGCTGTGGGCCACGACGGGCCGGCAGCTCGCGCACTACCAGTCCGGCGCGCAGACGCGCCGGGTGCCGGAGCTGGTACGGGCCGCGCCGGAGGTGACGGTGGAGCTGCACCCGGACACGGCGGCGCGGGCGGGTCTTGCCGACGGCGAGCTGGCGCGGGTGCGCTCGGCGCGCGGGGCGGTGCTGGCGCGGGTGCGGCTGGTGGCGACGCTGCGGACGGACACGGTGTTCCTGCCGTTCCACTTTCCGGGGCACGGGCGGGCGAACCTGCTGACGGGCACGGCGCTCGACCCGCGCAGCCGGATGCCGGAGTTCAAGGTGAGCGCGGTGAGCGTGGAGCCGGTGGAGGTCCCGGAACGGGAGCTGGAGCCGGCGGTACGGAGCACGGCGGAATGAGGGGTACGGGGCGCGGCGGGACCCGCGGCGGGGCGGGGTCCGCGGAGCGCGGCGGGCCGGCGGGAACGGAGCGCGGGCGGACGACGGCGTCGCGGACCCGCATCGTGATCGTCGGCGGCGGGCCGGTGGGCCACCGGGTCGCCGAACGCCTGCGCCACCACGGCCACGAGGGCCCCCTCACCCTCCTCGACGCCGAACCCGGCCCCGCCTACCACCGCGTGCTCCTCCCCGCCCTCCTCGACGGCAGCCTCAGCCCCGCCGACCTGCGCCTGCCCGACCTGACCGGCCTGCCCGGCGTCACCGTCCGCCACGGCGTCTCCGCGGCCGGCGTCGACCTCCGCCGGCGGCAGGTGCGTACCACCGAGCACGACCGGCTCCCGTACGACACCCTCGTGCTGGCCACCGGCGCCCGCCCGCACCTCCCGCCCGTCCCCGGCCTGCGCCACGCCTCCGGGTGGCTCATCGACGGGGTCACCGGCCTGAGGTCGCGCACCGACTGCGCCCGGGTGCGGGGCGACGAGATCGTGGTACTCGGCGGCGGCCCGCTGGGCGTGGAGACCGCGGCGGCGCTGCGCCGCGCCGGCCGGCGGGTCACGCTGGTGCACCCCGGCCCGTACCCGCTGGACGACCGCCTCGACGCCGAGGCCGGCGGGGTGCTGACGCGGCATCTGGCCGGGCTGGGCGTCGAGTTGGAGATGGGCCGGGTCGCGGCCGGGGTGCAGCCCGGCAAGGTCGTCCTCGACGACGAGTGGCCGCTGCCCTGGGACACCCTCCTGTGCTGCACCGGCGTCCGCCCCCGCGCTCGGCTGGCGGAGGCCGCGGGTCTGGCGGTACGGACCGGGGTGCTGGTCGACGCCGAGGGCCGCACGAGCGACCCGGCCGTCCGCGCGGTGGGCGACTGCACGGAACAGGCGGGCTCGCTGTACGACGGCTGGGAGCAGGCGGAGGCGGTGGCGAGGTCGCTGACGGGCAAGGGGGCGCCCCGGAGGACGGGCGGCGGGCGCCGTCCGGTGTTCCGGCTGCGGCTGCCGGGGCTGACGCTGGGTGTGCTGGGCGCGCGGGGCGACCGGAGGGGCGGCGCGGGGGACGAGATCGTCACGTACCGCGACCCGGCGCGTGGCCGGTACGCGCGGCTTTCGCTCGACACCGCGGGCCGCGTCCGGACGGCGATCCTGACCGGTCTCCCCCAGGCCCTGGCCACCCTGACCCAGCTCTACGACACCGACACCCCGCTCCCCGAAAGCCGCCTCGCCCTCCTCCTGGGCCGCCCCGCCCCGCGCACGGGCCCTCTGCCGGAGCTGCCGCCGGAGGCGGTGGTGTGCCGGTGCAACAACGTGACGAAGGCGGCGCTGGCGGCGGCGTGGAAGGAGGGCGCCCGTACGCCCCGGGCGCTGGCGGGGGCGACGCGGGCGACGACGGGATGCGGCTCGTGCGTGGAGGAGGTCCGGGAGATGTGCGAGGAGTTCGCGGGAAGCACGCGATGAAGCGCCTGCTGATCATCGGCTACGGGATGACGGCACATCGCCTGGTGGAGGAGATGCGCACCCGCGACCGCCGGAACCGCTGGCGGATCGTCGTCCTGGGCGAGGAGCGGGAGGAGGCGTACAACCGCATCGCGCTGACGGACAGGCTGCGCGGCGTACCGGCGGAGAAGCTCGCGCTGACGGCGCTGGAGGATCCGCGCCTGGAGATACGCACGTCCACGGGAGCGGCGCGCATCGACAGAGCGGCACACGAGGTGGTGACGACGGAGGGCGAAGGGGTGCCGTACGACGCCCTCGTCCTGGCCACGGGTGCCGTCCCCGCGCGCCCCCCGCTGCCGGGGACCGGGCTGCCGGGATGCCACGTGTACCGGACGCTGGACGACGTCAACGCGATCCGCGGGGTGGCGGAGACCGGGCGCGACCGGACCGCGGTGGTCGTCGGCGGCGGCCTGCTGGGCCTGGAGACGGCGGAGGCCCTCCACCGCCATCTGGGGGTCCGCACGCACGTGGTGGAGGCGGCCAGGCACCTGATGCCGGCGCAACTGGACCTGACGGCGGCGGAACTCCTGGCAACCGGGCTGAGCCGGCGGGGAATCCGCCTCCACGCGGGAAAGGGACTCCTCTCCGTGGACGCCGGCCCGGGCGGCCGGGTGACGGGGGTGACGCTGACCGACGAGACCCGCATCAGGGCGGACCTGGTGATCTTCACCGCGGGCACGCGCCCCCGCGACGACCTGGCGGAGGCGGCGGGGCTGCCGCGCGGGGAGAGGGGAGGCTACCTGGTGGACGACGACTGCCGCACGCCGGACCCGGACATCTGGGCGATCGGGGACTGCGCGGCGATCCACGGCACCCGCACGGGCACGGTGGCCCCGGGCTACCACATGGCGGCCACGGTCGCGGGCCACCTCCTGAACGCCCCCGAGCCCCAGCCCCCGCTGTCCCCGGCGGAGCCCTCAACGGTGCTGAAGCTCCCGGGCGTCGACGTGGCCAGCATGGGCAACCCCCACGCCACGGCGGAGGGCGCCGTAGAACTCACCTACACCCACCCCGACCCGACCCCCCGCTACGCCAAACTCGTCCTGGATCCGGAGGCGCACACCCTCCGGGCAGCGATCCTCCTGGGCCACCCCGGCGCCTACTCCCGCCTCCACGCCCTGGTGGGCCGGGAACTCCCGGCCCCGGCGGAACAACTCCTCGCCTGAGGGGCGGCGCCGGGTCACGGTGACCCGGCGCCGCCCCCGGCCCCGCAGTGCGCCCCGCGCCGCCCCGCGGGGTCGGGGTCGAGGGCGGCGCGGGGCACGGGTGGAGGGCCGGTGAGTCAGCCCGTTTCGGTGGCGGAGCTGCGGGCGGGGACCGTCAGGGTCCTGCCGTCGGAGAAGGTCACCGTCTGTTCCGCTGCACCGTAGTTGTGGGCCGTGTAGGTCTTCGTGCCGCCGGTCGCGAAGACCGCGGCCGTCGGGCTGTCCGCCGTCACCGTGGTGTCCGGGGCGCCCGTCGCGGCGAGGGTGTGGATCCAGTGGTAGACGTGCGCCCACGACTCGCCGGCTTCCGGCCCGTACGTGCCGCCGCCGCCCGCCGCGTACGCCTGGCGGGCCGCGGCCGGGTCGCTGAGGGCCTGGAACTCCCAGAGCAGTTCGCGCCACTCCACCGCCGGGCCGCCGTTCTCGCGTTCCAGCTCGGCGAGGTTGCGGTCGATCGCCGCCTTGTCCCGGGCCAGGTGCAGGGAGCCGCCGGTGACCGGGAGGACGTTGATGCCGTGGATCTCCTCCGGGTTGCCCGTCCACCACGTGGCGTGGGCGCCGCCGGCGCTCCACACCATGCCCAGGGTGTTGTGCTGGAAGTCCGCCGGGAAGGCGTCCTCGTCGGCGTCGAACCAGTAGCTGCGCACGGCCTCCGACTCCGTCGTCAGCAGGTACACGCCGAGGTCGCGCAGTTCGGTGTCGCCCGTGGCGGCGCCGAACATGATCAGACCCGCGCTGAGGTTGACCGACTCGGACGACGCCTCCTGGTTGTTGCCCGCCGCGAACCCGGCGTGCCCGGCGGCCCAGCTATGGCCGGCGTAGACGTCGAAGCCGCGCAGGAACGGGTAGCGGTCGCCGTCGCGTGCGGGGTTGGCGGCGTCGGCGATCAGTTCGCGGACCATGCCGCCCCAGGCGGAGTCCGCGGCCCAGCCGGGGTCGTACTGGGCGACGACGGCGGCGGCCATGACGTAGTAGCCGTAGTGGAAGTGATGGTCGTTCAGCTCGGTGTCGCTGCCGTACGAGGCCGGGTAGCCGGTGAGCGTCTTCCACACCGCGTCGTACGAGAACTCCGTCTCGCCGCCCGCCGTGAACCACTCCTCCAGCCGCGACTTCATCACCCCGAGGATCTTGTCCCGCGCATCTGTCGCGCCGGCCTGATCGGCGATCGGCACGACCTGGGCGAGGCGGCCGAGGGCCTTGCCGGTCCAGTACGTGTCGGCCGGGCCGACGGCCGCGGTGTCGGCGACCTCGTTGACGAAGGCGGTGAGCTGCCCCTGGTCCACGCCGCCCGACTCCGGAAGCACGGGCAGAACGCCGGTGACGTCCTGCGAGGTGGTGAAGGAGGCGCCCTCACGGACCTTCATGGTGCCGCGCGGCGAGACGTACTCGTACCCGGTGAGCTCGTCGGAGGTGTGCTTCCACTGGTGCGGGTAGAGCGCCTGGAGGGTGCCGGTCTCGGTGCCCTCGCGGGCCTCGGTCCGGAGCGTGTACGTCGCGTTCATGCGGCCCTGGTCCGGGGCGTAGTCCCAGTCGACGCGGGAGCCGGTGACGAAGCTGAAGGCATAGCGGCTGTATGTCTCGAAGGCATCCGGGCCCGGGAGGACGGCGACGGAGTAGTAGTCCTTGCCCCCGAGGTCGGAGCTGAGGGTGCTGCCGGAGGCGGTCCAGTCGCTGCCGGTGGGGGCGAAGAGCGCGTAGTGCTTGCCGCCGACCGTGATGCCGAGGGCGTTGCCGTCGTCGGCGAAGACCTCGGGCGCGGCGGAGGCGGTGATCTGCGCGGCGCCTCCGGTGGCCTCGGCGTAGACGAAGGGGCTGCCGTGCCCGATGGTGGCGCGCAGGGTGCGGCCGTCACCGGCCCAGTAGGGGCTGACGGTCCAGTCGGACCAGCCGTCCGCCTTCGCGTCGGGCGAGTGGAGGCCGTCGACGCCGAGGGTCAGATCGGCCTCGTGCTGGAACTCGTACTGCGCGCCGCCCCCGACGACGACGTGCTCGGTGGCGTACCCGACCTCCAGCCCGCCGGCCACGGCCCGGTAGCTGAGCGGGTGGCCGAACATGGGCAGGGAGTACGGGTTGTCGGCCGCCCGCTGGAACGCGAGCGAGGACCACCAGTCGTTGGTGGGGACGGGCCGGTCCGCGACCCGCTCGGTCACCTTCGGCTCCACCGGCTGCCCGGCGTTGTCGACGGGCCCGGAGGTGCCGGGCGGCCGGGTGTCGGAGTAACTCCCGCTCCCGACCGGTACCTCGGCGGCGCCGGCCGCGCCGGCGGGCAGCGCTGATCCGGCGGCGACGGTGGCCACGGCGGTGAGGGTCAGGAGGATGCGTCTGCGCTTCGGATGTGGTCCCACGAGCTGCGTACCTCGCAATGAGTGGGGGACAGAGGAGGGTGAGAGCGCTCTCAGAGGGGCGTCGCAGAAACTAGAGCCACCCGAAAGCGCTGTCAACACCTCTCGTCAAGACTCAACCGAAGTCTGCTCACGTGCGTTCAGTTTCTGAACGCATGTCGAGCGCGGATCCTCCGCCGCGTCAGGGCTTGCGGAGCACGCCGCCGTACTCGTACAGCTTGTCGCTCTTCTTCGTGGCGCCGACGAACTGTTCCAGCTCGGACGCGACGGGCGGCAGCGGCGGCTGGGTGGGGTCCGGGCGCCATTCCGCGACGTTCACCATGCCCGGGGAGACCGGCTCCAGGCCCTCGGTGAAGGCGTCGATCTGCCGCGGGGTGCGGGTCTGCCAGGGGACGCGGTTGCTGTTCATGTACTCGGTCGTCCCCCGGGCGGTCTCCTCGTCGTCGGAGGCCACCTGGGAGAGCGCGAGGTAACTGCCCGGGACGGCACGGTCGATGACGGTGCGCAGGATTCTGCGGGGATCGTCGTCGTCGAGAAGGTGGTGCACCACGGAGAGGAAGAGCACGGCGAGCGGCTCGTCGAAATCGATGAGCCGCTGGAGGTCCGGGTGACCGAGAACGGCTTCCTGGTCGCGCATGTCGGCGGTGATCACCGCCGTGGACCGGTCGTCGGCGAGCAGCACGCGGCCGTGGGCCAGGACGATGGGGTCGATGTCGACGTAGACGACGCGGCAGGACTCGCCGTACGCCTGCGCGACCTGGTGGACGTTGTTGTTCGTGGGCAGCCCGCAGCCCATGTCGAGGAACTGCCGGATACCGGCCTCCCGGGCGAGGTAGCGCACCGCGCGGTAGAGGAACTGCCGGTTCTGCCGGGTCATGTCCACGCCCTCGGGGAACCGCTTCAGCCCGACACGGAGCATGTCGCGGTCGACCTCGTAGCTGTCCTTGCCGCCCAGCATCCAGTCGTAGGCGCGGGCGGAGGTCGGGCGGTCGGTCGGGATGCCGGGTACGGCGGGTCCTTCGTCAGGCGTCACTGCCCACTCTCCTCGTCTCGCCACGCGTCCTGCGGCGGCCGAACAAACCTGGGTACGGCGGGAGTTGAGACTATCCGCTCCCCGCCACCCGGACCACAGGGGGCGCCCGCCGCCCGGGGTTTCCCGCCCTTCTCCGCAGCAGCCGGTGTGCGACGGGCCGGGCCGGCGTCCGCGCCCGCAGCAGAGCGGGTCCGTGGGGTCGGGCTCCTCGCCGTGCGCAGGGTGCCGCGCGGGCGTCCGCGGGTACAGCGGGCCCCGGGGACCCGCACACCGCACGTTCCCGGCCCGCTCTCCCGGAGCGGATCCGGCGCGCCGACGGCACGCGTCCCTGCCGGGACGGCGCCCCGGACGTGCATGCGGAACAGACCGGCCCCCCGATCGAGGGCGCCCGGCCCCGCGGCGGGCGCCGTCGAGCGCGGGGCCGTCCCCCCGTGTGACGGCCCCGCGGCCGGTGACGCCATCCACCTTGCGGGACCCACCTGGCAAGAACCTTGCAGGCACCTAGAATCCGCAGGTAGTGCCGCCGGGCGGGCGGCCCGGCAGACGAGGGACGTGCATGGAGTTTCGACTGCTCGGCGGGATCGAGGCAGTGGCAGCCGACGGACGTCCGGTTGATCTCGGGCCCGCGCGGCAGCGGAGCGTGCTCGCCGCGCTGCTGCTCGACACGGACCGTGCGGTGCCCGCGGCCCAGCTCATCCACCGGGTGTGGGGGTACACCGAGCCGCAGCGGGCCCGGGAGACGCTGTACAGCTACCTGTCCCGCCTACGCCGTACCCTGTCCGGCTCGCAGGCAACCCTCGCCCGCGGCCCGGACGGCTACCGGCTCGCCCTCGGGCCCGCGGAAGCGGTGGACGTCCACCGCTTCCGCCTGCTGCTCACCCGGGGCCGGGCCGCGCGGGACGACGCCGAGGCCGGGGACTTCTTCCGCGAGGCGCTGGCGCTCTGGCGCGGCGCGCCGTTCCCCGGCGTCGACACCCCGTGGTTCAACGCCACACGCGACGCCCTCGCGAAGGAGCTGCTGGCCGCGGAGCTGGACTGCGCCGATGTACGGCTGCGCCTCGGCGACCACGCCGCGCTGCTGTCCGCGCTCGCCGAGCGCAGCGCCGCCCACCCGCTGGACGAGCGGCTGGCCGCGCAGTACATGACCGCCCTCTACCGCTGCGGCCGTCCGGCCGACGCGCTCGACCACTACCGGCACGTGCGCCGCCTGCTCGCCGCGGAACTCGGCATCGACCCGGGGCGCCGGCTGCAGCAGTTGCACCAGGCGGTGCTGGGCGGCGACCCGGAGCTGAGCATCCCGGAGTCCCGCCGGGCGGCGACCGTGTCCAGGCCGTCGTCCGCGCCGCCCGCCTGGCAGGCGCAGTGCCAACTCCCGCCCGCCGTACGGGGCTTCGCGGGCCGCACCGATCTCGTCGCGCGCCTCGCGGAGCTGCTTCAGTCCCCCGACGGCGCGCCCGTCGTCGTCTCCGGCTCGCCCGGCGTCGGCAAGACGGCGCTGGCGGTCCACCTCGGCCACCGGCTGCGCGGGGCGTTCCCCGACGGCCAGTGGTACGTACGGCTGCAGGGCACCCGCGAACGGCCGCGGGAGCCCGCCGACGTCCTCGCGGGCCTGCTGCGCGTCTCCGGCGAGGACGCCGCCGCCATTCCCGAGTCGCTGGAGGACCGCGCCGGGGCGTTCCGCGGCCGGGTCGCCGACCGCCGCGTCCTGCTGGTGCTCGACGACGCCGCGGACGCCGAGCAGGTGCGTCCCCTGCTGCCCGGCACCGGGGGCGTGGCGGTGCTGGTCACCAGCCGCTCCGACCTGCGGGGCCTGACGGCCAGTCATGCGGCGCACCCCGTAGGGCTGGACGTCCTGCGCCCCGGTGAGGCGAACGACCTGCTCGCCGGCATCCTCGGCGAGCGGCGGGTCGCGGCGGAGCCCGCGGCGGCGGGGCGGCTGGCGGAGCTGTGCGCCCGGCTGCCGCTGGCGCTGCGGATCGGCGCGGCCAACCTGGCGGCGCGGCCGGGGCGTTCCCTCGGGTCGTACGCGGACGAGCTGGCGGGCGACGGGCGGCTGGCCAAGCTCTCCATCGCCGGCGACAGCGAGGCCGCGGTCCGTACCGCCTTCGACCACTCCTACGCCGCGCTGGAGCCGGCCGCCGCGCGGCTCTTCGGCCTGCTCGGGCTGCACCCGGGGCCGGACTTCACGGCGGCGTCGGCCGCCGCCCTGCTCGGCTGCGCGCCGGCCGGGGCCGAGGAGCCGCTGGACCGGCTGGCCACCGCGGGGCTGGTGCAGCACACGGGCGCCGACCGATTCCAGTTCCACGACCTGCTGCGGCTGTACGCCGCCGAGCGGGCCGCCGCCGACCCGGACGGCGAGGCGGCGTGGCAACGGCTGTGCACGTGGTACCTGGCCTCGGCGGACGCCGCCACGGCCTTCGACTTCACCGGCCTGGCCCAGCTTCCCCGGCCCCGGCACACCTCCGGCCGGTTCCGCGACCGGGAGGAGGCGCTCGCCTGGCTGGACAGGGAGCGGGCCAACCTCGTCGCCGTCACCATCCGCGCCGCAGCGGCCGGCCCGTACCCGGTCTCCTGGCAACTCGCCGACCAACTGCGGATGTTCTTCTACTACTGCGGCCACCAGCCCGAGTGGGAGGCGACGGCCACCGCCGGACTGCGGGCGGCGGAAGAGCACGGCGAGGTGCGGGCCCGGGGGGCGATGTATCACAGCCTGGGGCTGCTGCGGCAGAGCAGCGGCGACTCCGCAGCCGCGCTCGAAGCCCTGCGGAACGCGCTGGACGACTACCGCGACACCGGCCTGAAGCCGGGCGAGGCGGCGATCCTCAGCAACCTCGCGGTGCACGCGGGCCAGCGCGGCGACATGCGCACGGCGCTGCACTGGCAGCAGCTCGGCATGGAGGTGCTGCGCGGCCTGGACAAGCCCGTGCAACTGGGCGGGTCACTCAACATCCTGGGCCTGGTCCACGCCTACCTCGGCGAGCTGGACCGCGGGCTGGAGCGCACCACCGAGGCGATCGAGGTCTGTCTGGCCCACGGGCAGTTGCCGCGCACCATCAGCCCGTTGATCAACCGGTCGCTGATCCATACCTGGCTGGGGCGGTACGAAGAGGCGCTGGCGGACGCCGCCGAGGCGATACGGCTCGCCCGGGAGCACCGCACGCGCCAGCACGACGCCGGCGCCCACGGGGCGATGGCCCGTGCCCACCTCGGCAGCAGCCGGCCCGACCTGGCCAAGCCGCACGCGGAGCAGGCCCTGCGCACCGCCCGCGAGGTCGGCGACCCCAGCGAGGAGGTGGAATCCCTGCTGACCCTCGCCGTCCTGCACCGGTTACGCGGCCGGCACATGCCGGCCGCCGACCGCCTCACGGCGGCCCTGGTCCTCACCCGCCGCAACGGCTTCCGCCACCAGCAGGCCGAAGCCCACGCCGCTGTGGCCCCCCTCCACCTGGGCACCGGCGAGGCCGCGACGGCGGCGGACCACGCCGAACTCGCCCTCGCGACGGCCCGCGAGCTGGACCTGCCCCTGACCGAACACCGGGCCCTGAGCGCACTGGCGGCGATCGCCCGGGCGACGAACGACCCCGAGAAGGCCGCCCGCCACACGGCCGAAGCGCAGCGCATCGAAGAGAAAACGGGCTACCGGCCGGCCCCCTATGCCCGGCCCGGCGCGGACGGTCCGGCCGTCCCCGTACCGCGCCGCGGTTATTACCCGTGATTAGCCTGTGGGCTCCCTTGACGGCCTTCCGCAGACGGCGGCACAGTCCTGCTCATCCGCATCAGCTCTCGCCCTGCCGGTTCACGCTCCCGAGCTAATGCGTATTAGCAGCGCGCGCGTCGCGCAGCCGCGCCACCCTCCGCAGCCGACAAGGAGCCCTCATGACACTCGACCGCCGCCGCTTCCTGCGCACCGCCTCCGCCGCGTCCGCCGTCACCGCCGGCGGTACCGTGCTCGCCCTCGGCGGGACCGGCGCCACCCCCGCGGCCGCCGCGCCCGGCGGGTTCCCCGACTACCGGTACGTGCGCACCCTCCTGGTCCCCGGGCAGCTCTCGTACAACCCCAGCGGCGAGATCATCTTTCCCTGTATCCGCGGCGTCTACGACCGCCTCCCCAGCCCGCTGGGCCGCTACTACCTGTACTACGCCCCCCATGAGAATCCCGGAGGGATCTGCCTCGCCTACGGCGACTCGCTGGAGGGACCGTTCACCGAATACCCCCGCAATCCGCTCGTCTCCAACGTCTGGAGCCCGCACTACAGCGTCAGCCACGTCTCCTCGCCCCACGTCATGTGGCACGCCGGGAACCGTGAGCTGTGGCTCTACTTCCACGGCGAGAACAACACCACCCGGCTCGCCCGCTCCACGGACGGCATCAACTTCACCTACGACACGACCGTGCTGACCACCGGCATGCTCCCCGCCGGCACCACCGAGACCTCCTACGCCCGCGTCTTCCCGTACGACCTGCCGGGCCGCGGCGCCCGCTACGTCATGCTGTTCATGCGCAACGACACCACCAACCACCGCGACATCGGCTGGGGATGGTCGGCCGACGGCCGCACCTGGACGTTCGACCCCGAGCCGCTCATCGACCACGCCGCCGTCGGCGCCTCCGACGTCTCCGGCGCCCACCTGCTGGAGCGCGGCGGCAGCGCGTACGTCGTCTACCACACCGACAAGGGCAGCGGCGGGAACATCCTCATCACCGAGGTCGGCGCCGACTTCTCCCGCCGCAACCACCTCGGCGTCTTCTACGACTCCGGCTCCGCCGCGCCCGAGACCGGCCGCGCGGCGGCTCCCTCGTTCGGCACCGACCGCGGCGTGCCGTACATGATCTACGAGGCCGGTGAACGCCTCTCCGGCGTCATCGCCATGGCCCGCGGCTGAAGCACGGGGGACGGCGTGACCGTGCGGAAGCGGCGTACGCCGGCCGCCGTCCCCCGCGCGAGCTACACGCAGGTGTCCACCCTGCGGTGACGATTCCGGGGCGGCCGGGTCCCTAGCGTTCTGGGCGACCGGAGTACGGCCGACCGGCCGACCGGGCCCGGATTCCCGCGACCTGGAGGACATCGTGTTCCGCAGCATCCGCAGCAACGCCACCGCGACGGCACTGGTCTGGCTGTGCTGCACGGCGGCCGGCGCAGGGCTCGCCGGCTGCTCGGACTCCTCCGGCACGGCCGACGACTCCGACGGCGCGACCGCCGCCGCCCGGAAGCGTACGGCCGACGAGGACCTGCTCACCGGCACCGCGAAGATCGAGGTCGGCGGGCAGTCGGTGAACGTCTCCTGCTCCGGCGGCCCCGCGGAGGGGCGTCCGGTCATCGTCCTGCTCTCCGGCGGCGGCGACGACCTGACGGCGCTGGCCGGCCTCCAGAAGAAGCTGAGCGAGAAGGACCGTGTCTGCGCGTACGACCGGCTGGGCCAGGGCGCCAGCGACAAGCCGGCCGGGCCGCAGACGATCGAGAGCACGGGGACGGTGCTGACCGGGGTGATCGAGCAGGTCGCGGGCGACCGGCCGGTGGTGCTGGCGGGGCATTCGCTGGGCGGGCTGATCTCCGCGCGGTACGCGCCCGACCACCGCGACCGGGTCAGGGGCCTGGTTCTCATGGACGCCACCTCGCCGACCCAGAGGGCCGATCTCACCGGGGAGATCCCGGACTCCGCCACCGGCCCGGCGCTCGATCAGCGCGAGCGGGCGCTGGCGGTCCTCGATGGCGGGGGCCCGGAGAAGCTGACGGTGCCGGACGGTCCGGTGCGGTCCGCGGGGGACATCCCGGTCGAGGTGATCCGGCACGGGAAGGAGTACCTCGCGGCCGTGCCGGAGTACGGGCCGGGGCTGGAGCGGGCGTGGCTCGGCGGGCAGCGCAAGTGGCTGGCGCTGTCGGAGCGGAGCGAGCTGAGCACGGCCGAGAACAGCGAGCACTACATCTACCGGGACGAGCCCGAGGTGGCCGTACGGGCGATCCGGCGGGTCACGGCGCAGGCGGCGGAGGGGGCCGAGGGTTAGGCGCCGGTACGGGGCGGCGGAGCCGGCCGTGTCCGGGCCACGAAGCCGCGGCGGCCGGCCGCGCCGCGGCTACACTCCACCGGTGACGAGACTTCGGCAACGTGCGGAGCTGTGGCGCCGGTTCGACGTCACGGTCCGGGATCTCCCGCTCGGGCTCCTCATCCTCTTCGCCGCCCTCCTCCCGGCGTCGCACACCCACGGCACCCAGCTCGGCGGCCTCCCCGGCCGCGACTTCGACGCCCTCGCCGTCGCCGCGGTCGCGTTCCAGTGCCTGCCCCTCGCGATCCGCCGCCGGTGGCCGCTGCTCTGTCTCACCCTGGTGACGGCCGGCTTCGCCGTCGACCAGCTCCGCGGCTACCACTCCCTCGCGGGCACCGCCCAGGCCATCGCCCTGATGAGCGCGGGCGCCCATCTGGAGCGCCACCGCCGCGCTTTCGCGGTGCTGTTCTCCGCCGCGTACGTGGCGCTGGCGGTCGCGCTCGTCGCGGCCGGCGGGACCGAGGGCCCGAGCGAGTTCATCATGTACTACCTGGGGATGGCCCTGGTGTGGGGCATGGGCTCGTGGCTGCGCTCGACCCGGGCGGCCGAGGCCGCGCACCGGCGCCGGGTCGCCGAGGACACCCGTACCGCGGAACGCACGCGTATCGCCCGGGAGTTGCACGACGTGGTGACCCACCACGTGACGGCGATGGTCGTGCAGGCCGAGGCGGCGCGCTATCTGACGGCCGCGCCCGACCGTCTCGACACGACCCTGAGCGCCGTCACCGACACCGGCCGCCGCGCCCTCACCGACCTGCGGCACCTGCTCGACGTCCTCGACCCCGGCTATGACGGGGAGGAGGCCGGCATCCCGCCGGTCGGCAGGCTGCTGACGCTGGTGGAGCAGACGCGGCTGGCGGGACAGCCGGTGGAGTTCACGGAGCGGGGCACGCCGCCGGAGTCGACCGGCAGCGCCGACCTGGTCGCGTACCGCGTCGTCCAGGAGGCACTGACGAACGCGCTGAAGCACGCGCGGGGCAGCGCCACGTCCGTCGACGTCCACCACGGCGCGGGCGAGATCAGCGTGGCGGTGAGCACCGCGGGCACCGCCACGCCGACCGCCTCCCCCGGCGGCAGCGGCCGGGGACTGGCGGGGCTGCGCGAGCGGGTGGACGTGCTGGGCGGCACGTTCAGCGCGGGCGCGGAGACCGGCGGCTTCGTCGTACGGGCCCGGATCCCGGCGGGCAGCGCCTCGTGACCGCACCGGTCCGCGTCCTGATCTGCGACGACCAGGTCCTCGTCCGCACGGGCCTGGTGACGATCATCGACGCCCAGCCGGACCTGGAGGTGGCCGGCGAGTGCGGCGACGGCCTCAGCGCGGTCGACCTCGCCGGCCGGCTGGAGCCGGACGTCGTGCTGATGGACGTACGCATGCCGGTGCTCGACGGCATCGAGGCCACCCGCCGCCTGGCCGGGGCGCGGGTGCCGCGCCCGGCGAAGGTGCTCGTCCTGACGACGTTCAACCTGGACAAGTACGTGTACGAGGCGCTGCGCGCCGGCGCCTCCGGCTTCCTCCTCAAGGACGCGCCGCCGGCCCAACTGCTGCACGGGATCCGCACCGTGGCCACCGGCGCGGCCCTGCTGGACCCCGGCGTGACCCGGCAGCTCGTCGGCCGCTACGCCGCCCGCATCCGCCCCGCGGACGGCACCCCGCGCGAGGTCCCGCTCACGCCCCGCGAACTCGAAGTCCTCTGCCTCATCGCGGAAGGGCTGTCCAACGGCGAGATAGCCGCGGCCCTCCAGCTCAGCCACGAGACCGTCAAGACGTTCGTGTCCCGCATCCTCACCAAGCTCGATCTGCGGGACCGCGTCCAGGCCGTCGTCTACGCCTACCGCCAGGGCCTGGTGACCTGACCGCGCGCGCAGTGGCCGCGCGGCGCCGTCCGCCCTGCCGGGCGTGCGACCTCGGTTCGACGGCGGCGCGGGCCCGGACGCACAGGACGCCCGCGGTATCTCCCGCGCACCGGGCCCGGCCCGCCCCGCCGGGCGCTCATCGGTCGGCGGTCCGTACGGTCAGGCCCGCGTCGGCGGCGGCATCGAAGGAGTCGTCGACGGCGACGACGTCGCGGCCGGCGGCGTCCAGCATGGAGGCGGCGACGGCGGCGCGCATCCCGCTCGCGCAGTGCACCCACACCTGGCCCGCGGGGACCTCGGCGAGGCGGTGGTAGAGGGTGTGGACGGGGATGTGGACCGACCCCTCGACGTACCCGGCGGTGCGGCGCTCCGCGTCGCGCCGCACGTCGAGGACGACGGGGCCGGCGCCGGCGGTGTCCGGGGGGACGGCGCCCTTCCCGGCGAGGTCGGCAAAGGTGCCGCGGGGGAAGGAGGCCGGGGTGTCGCCCTCGCGTACCCACTTTGTGGGCGGGCCCGTGGCCGCGGCGGCGGGGCGGTCGATGCCGACCCGTACCAGCTCGCGCTGGGCGGCGGCGAGCTGGCCGGCGGACTCGGCGAGCAGGGTGACGGGCCTGCCCCAGGGGATGAGCCAGGCGAGATACGTGGCGAGCTGCCCGGCGGCCTCGAAGTTGAACGAGCCGGAGACGTGCCCCTCGGAGAAGGCGACGCGGTTGCGCAGATCCACGACCCACTCCCCCGCGGCGAGCCGCTCGGCGATCTCCTCGGCACCGGCGGGCGCGGGCGGGGTGAGGTCGACGGGGGCGGGTCCGGCGGCGTTGGCCGGGCTCATGTGCACGTAGTAGGCGGGGGTGTCGTCGAGGCCGGCGAGCAGGTCGGCCACGAAGGTGTCGACGTCGCGGGTGAGGGCGTCGTTGACGGCCTTCTCCCGCCCGATGGTGGTGTCGCCGCCGGCGGCCGGGGTGGAGGAGCAGAAGCTGCCGAACCCGTGGGTGGGCAGCACGGCGGTCTCCTCGGGCAGCTCGTCGGCGAGCCGCCGCGCGGAGGCGTGCTGCGCCCGCGCCAGCGACTCGGTGAGCCGCGGCTCGACGAGGTCGGGCCGCCCGACGGTCCCGATGAGCAGCGACCCCCCGCTGAACACCGCGACGGCGACGCCGTCCTCCTCCAGCACGTACGAGGTGTGGTGGGGGGTGTGCCCGGGGGTGGCCAGCGCCCGCAGCGCGAGACGGGACGCCGGATCGGCCTCCGTACGGTCCCCGTCCCGCACCGGCACGCGCGCGAAGGCGACCTGGGCGCCGGCGGGCACGAGATACGCGGCCCCGGTGAGGCGGGCCAGCTCCAGCCCGCCGGTGACGTAGTCGTTGTGCACGTGCGTCTCGGCGACGTGGGAGATCCGCACCCCGCGCCGCGCGGCGGCGGCGATCACGCGGTCGATGTCGCGCGGCGGGTCGACGGCGACGGCGGTCTGCTCGCCGCCGGCGAGATAGCTGCGGTTGCCGAGACCCGGCACCTCGATCGTGTCGACGAAGAACACGGCGTACTCCCTTCCCGTGACTCCTCACCCCCGGGGCACACCGGGGCCGTGACCCGGTCACCGGGGTCTCGTCCCGGCCGCGGGGACCGCGCGGAGAACAGCCCGGCGGGCGCCGCGTACCCGCCCGGTCACCGCGTACGGGCCCGGTCGCCGGGGCCGGGTGACGCACCGGCGCCCGCCTTCTCGGCCCCCGCACGCGCGGCCCCGGTGGCCTCCCTGGCCGCGGCCCGGGTGATGTTGCGGGCCATGCCGCCGAAGACGATGCGGTGGAAGGGGAACACCGACCACCAGTAGGCGTGACCGAGGAGGCCGCGCGGGTGGAACAGGGCGCGCTGCCGGTACCGGGTGCGGCCGGCGGTGTCCTCCTCCGCGTACATCTCCAGCCAGGCGAGCCCCGGCATCCGCATCTCCGATCGGAGCCGCAGCAGGCGTCCGGGCTCGATCTCCTCGACCCGCCAGAAGTCCAGCGAGTCGCCCACCCGCAGGTGTTCGGCGTCGCGCCGGCCGCGGCGCAGACCGACGCCGCCGGCGAACCGGTCGAGCCGCCCCCTGACCGCCCAGGCGAGCGGGAAGGAGTACCAGCCGTTCTCGCCGCCGATGCCCTCGATCACCTTCCACAGCACGTTCCGGGGCACGCCGGCCGGGAGCTGCCGTTCGTCCTCGTAGAGGCTGCCGCCCGACCAGTGCGGGTCGGTGGGCAGCGGGTCGCTGGGCGCGCCCGGCACGGAGGCCGACGACCAGCGGGTGGCGACCCGCGCCTCGCCCACCCGGCGCAGCGCCAGGGCGAGCGCCTCGCGGAACGGCAACGGCCGTCCCGGCAGGTCGGGCACGTATCGGGCGATGTCGTGCTCGCGGCAGACGACCTCGTGCCGCAGCGACTCCGTGAGGGGCCGGGCGAGGGCGGCGGGGACAGGGGTGACGAGCCCGATCCAGTGGCTGGACAGCCGCGGCGTGAGGACCGGCACCGGCAGGATGAGCCGCTTGCGCAGCTTCGCCTCGTCGGCGTAGGCGCGCATCATCTGCCGGTACGTCAGGACGTCCGGCCCGCCGATGTCGAAGGTCCGGTTCACCTCCCGCGGCATCGTGGCGGAGCCGGCCAGGTAGCGCAGCACGTCGCGCACGCCGATGGGCTGGGTGCGCGTGTCCACCCATCTGGGGGTGACCATGACCGGCAACCGCTCGGTCAGATAGCGCAGCATCTCGAACGAAGCCGAGCCGGAACCGATCACGACGGCGGCACGCAGCACGGTGGCGGGCACCGGACCGTCGAGGAAGATCCTTCCCACCTCGGCGCGGGAGCGCAGATGCGGGGAAAGGGATGCCTCCGGTACACCCATTGGTGTGAGCCCGCCCAGGTAGACGATCCGCCGCACACCCGCGGCGTGGGCCTGACGGGTGAAGACGCCGGCCGCTCGACGGTCGGTCTCCTCGAATCCGGCGCCGGAGCCGAGGGCGTGCACGAGGTAGTACGCCACGTCGATGCCGCGCATCGCGGCTCCCACGGAGTCCTCGTCCGTGACGTCACCGCCTGCCACGTCGACGTCCCCGGCCCAGGGGTGGTCACGGAGCTTGGCGGGCGTACGGGCCAGGCACCGCACGCGGTGACCGGCCGCGAGGAGCTCCGGCACCAGGCGCCCGCCGATGTACCCGGACGCCCCGGTGACCAGGCAGTTCAACGGGGCCGGGGCAGGCCCGCCAGCGGTGTCCATGTTCGTTCCTCCGTCCTCGCCGGATCACGGGGTCGCCGGGTCCCCGGCGGCGTCCGTCCGGAGCGGGACGGGGGACCGTCCCCGCCCCGGCGTGGACGGTCGTCACGAGGAAGCAGGCTCCGCATACCTCCATGATCACGTCGGGCGGGGATCCGCGCGACGGCAGCGGTACCGGGATGCCGCCGGCATGTCGGCGCATGTGCACCCGCGCCGCTCTTTGTCCGGGTGCGGCGGGCACATCAGCCCTTGCCCGCCTCCGGCGGCTGCGCCAGGTCAACTCGCCACGACGCGGAGTCAATTATTCCGCCGGTACGGGCGAGGACCTTGTCATCGAACATACGATCCCCCTAGCGTGACTGTCCGTTCGAAAGCCGAACACCCGCCGCGCGCCGGACCGCCGAATCCTGCCCCCGGCCGCCGCGGTACCCGCCGAGCAGCCATCACCGCCGGGCAGGAGCGGGGGACCCACGGGTCCGGCCACCGCCGGACCGCGCCGTCCCTGCGACGGCTCGGGGTGAGGCCCGCCGAAGCCGGCGGCCGGGCATCTCCAGCCCGAACCCGACAGCTCACCTCGCAGGCGTCCGGAGAAAGAGGCCCGTCAGATGTCATCCCCTCACGGCCGCCACCGAGCGCGGCGCCGCCCCGGCAGCGCCCGCACGCTCGCCACCCGCGCATCGGCGGCGGGCGCCACCCTCGCACTGCCGGTCATCGGCGCCTCCGCCGCCTTCGCCGAGGAGGACACCACCTACACCGTCGCCTCCGGCGACACCCTCTCCGTCATCGCCGCGGAGCAGGACGTCGACGGCGGCTGGCAGGCGCTGTACGAGAACAACAAATCCGTCATCGGCGACGACCCGAACCTGATCGCCCCCGGCATGGAACTCTCCCTGGACGGCCCCGCCGACGGCTCGGCCACCGACGCCGCCAACGCGTCCTACGGCACCGGCACCGCCGCGGACGAGCCGACCGCCGTCATGCCCGTCGACGGCAGCACGCCCACGGCGGGTTACGAGGCGTCGGGCGAGAGCTGGGAGAACGGCCACACGGGCCAGGACTGGTCGGTGCCCGTCGGCACGACGGTCAAGGCGGCGGCCAAGGGAACCGTCGTCGAAGCCGGCTGGGACGACTCCTTCGGCTACCAGATCGTCGTCAAACACGGCGACCAGGACTACACCCACTACGCCCACCTCTCGCAGATCGACGTCTCGGCCGGCACCGCGGTCGCCATGGGCGAGGCCATCGCCGAATCCGGCGCCACCGGCAACGTCACGGGCCCGCACCTGCACTTCGAGGTCCGCACGACACCGGACTACGGATCGGCCAAGGACCCGATCACGTGGCTGCGGAACCACGGCGTCACCACCTCAACCACCACCTGACCACCCACCCCGGGCGGGCCCGGCCCAAGTGCCGGGCCCGCCCGCCCACCCGCCGGTGCCGGGCGGATCAGGTCGCCGCGGACGGTGGCATCTGCACGCCGACGTACCGACCCGCACCCGGACCTCCATGGGGGAGGCGTTCGCGGGGGCCGATTGTGAGTGTGAAAACCATTACCCTGCGTGCTCACGCGTGAGCTACCGTTGCCCTGCACCGCGCGTCCACCCGGAGGACGTGCGCGTGGTGGCCCGCGGAGACGCAGGCCCTCCGGTCTGGTGATACGGCAACACGGTGCGCTCCCGGCGGGAGCCATCCGGCGCCGCCACCGTCACCGAAGGGAGCGCACTCCGATGGCTGCCGTCAAGGACACGTCCGAACGCCGGAACTGGGTCCGTGAAGTCCTCGTGGGCGTCACGGTGGGCCTCGGCTCGAACCTGCTCTGGC
The DNA here is from genome assembly GCF_000482585.1 of Streptomyces sp. CNQ329. Classification (NCBI taxonomy): domain Bacteria; kingdom Bacillati; phylum Actinomycetota; class Actinomycetes; order Kitasatosporales; family Streptomycetaceae; genus Streptomyces; species Streptomyces sp. CNQ329. The sequence continues at coordinate 51,608 of NZ_AXVU01000011.1, forward strand.
TGCTGGCGCAGGCCGCGGTGCACAGCCTCGGCTGAGCCGGGCGGCGGGCGGGCCTCCAGGGGCCCGCCCTCACCTCGGCGCCCGCTACTCTACGAATCGTCATTGCGGCCCGACGGGCTTCCGCTCCGCTTCAGCGGAGTCACGAAGGACATGCCCCCACCCGCACGAGTCACCTCGTGCCTGGGGAACCTTCGTGCTCCTGCAACTGTCCGCGGCCGAACTGGAACCGCTCATCACAGTCGACAGCGGGTCTGAACTCACTCCGCTGACCCGGACGCTCCAAGCCACGCACGAGAAAGTCAACGGCCGACCGGCAGGCCCCGGCGACATCGCTTCATGGAACAACAGCATCCCCGTAGTGGTCAGCGCTCTGCTCTCGAAAGGGCTCGAGGAGGTGGAGGTGCAGATCGAGGTCGACTTACCGCACACCAATTCCGCTGTTGATCTGGTGCTCTGCGGCCGGAATCCCGGTACCGGCGAAGACTCCTACCTGGCCGTCGAGTTGAAGCAGGTGCGACATGCCACCGTCGACCCCGAGTGCCCGGTCGCCGTGGACCTCGGGTTCGGCAAGGGGAAGAACAAGCTGCATCCGGTGCGGCAGATACAGCGCTACTGCGAATACATGAAACGCTATCTCCCGCATCTGCAGCAGAGCGAAGATGCGCTGACGGGAGTGGCGCTGCTCCACAACGCCCGGGACAAGCACGTGGAAGCCTTGTTCGCCCTGCCCGAGACCGACCACGGCTGGCTCTACACCCTTGACGACATCGACCGGTTCGGGCGCATCCTGACCTCGAAGTTCACCGCTTTCTCCGGAAAAGGCGCCGCAAAGGCCCTGGCAGGGGATCGCTGGCGTCCCCTGCGCAAGGTCACGGATGTCGCACGGCAGCGGTCGGTCACCGGTGGCGGCCTGACACTCCTCGACGAGCAGTACGTCGCGTTCGACCGGATCACCCGGCGACTGGAGAGGGCGGCTCCTTCGACGCCCGTCGGCCTTGAGCTGTTCTACGACGCCGAGGCCGCGCATTCCCCGGCCCCCGACTCCGGCGGCAAGCACGTCTACATCCTCCGTGGCGGCCCTGGAAGCGGGAAAAGCGCCGTCGCGTTGGAACTCCAACGGGAACTCGGCCTCCGGGGCCGTGAAGCCGTACTCGCCAGCGGATCCCATGCGTACACGGAGACGCTGCGTGAGATCATGATCGCGTCGGCACGCCTCGGGCAGATCAAGGACAAACGCAGGGCGGCCTTCAAGCTGTACCAGTACTTCAACAGCTTCCGTGATGTCCCTCCCGACAGCGTCGAGGTCCTGATCTGCGATGAAGCACACCGGATGCGGCGCAACTCGACCAATCGCTGGACCCCGAAGGAAATCCGGGACGACGACCGGCCACAAGCCGTGGAACTCTTCAGGGCGGCCAAGGTACCGATCTTTCTGCTCGACGACCATCAGTCGATCCGCCCGGACGAGGTCGGCACCGCGGAATACCTCAGCGAACTCGCCGGTGCCCACGGGTACGAGGTCCACGTAGAAGACCTGGAAGGAACGTTCCGTGCGGGTGGCAGCAAGCGGTACCAGAGCTGGGTCCAGCGGCTCCTGGGGCTGGGGACCGTCTCCGATCCCGTGGCGTGGCGCCCGGACGGGCGGATGGCGCTCACGGTGGCCGATTCCCCCGAGCACATGGAGCAGTTCATTCGGGATCGCGGCGCTGCGGGAGCCACGGCGCGCATCACCGCCGGCTTCTGCTGGCCGTGGAGCAACCCGAACGGTGACGAACTCGTCGACGACGTACGAATCGGCGAGTGGCAGCGGCCCTGGAACGTGAAGCCGCAGCACGAGGTGCCGAACGCGCCGAAGTCGGATCTGTGGTCCACCGATCCCCGCGGCATCGGACAGATCGGCTGCGTCTACACGGCCCAGACCTTCGAGTACGACTGGAACGGCGTCATCATCGGCCCCGACCTGCTCTTCCGTAAGGGCAGGTTCACCGTGGACCGCAGCGCCTCCCGCGACCCGGGCTTCGGCCGCGAAGTCGACGACGGGATCATCGAGCGGTGTATCCGGAACGCCTACCACGTCCTCCTCACCCGGGGGGTCGTGGGCACGGTGCTGTATGCGGTCGACCGGGAAACCCACAACGCGCTGCGCACCTTCATCCCGGGCACCATCGGGATGCAGGAAGTACCCGGAGCCCAGCCGCAGCTCACCGCGGAGGGACCTCAACTACCACGCCCCTACCGCGAACGGCGCAGGTAACCTTGCTCCCGTCGTAGCTGCGGCCCGCCGGGCTTCCGCTCCGCCTGGGCGGAGTCACCATGGACATGCCCCCACCCGCACGAGTTCCTTCGTGCTGCCTGGGGGCATTTCTTGCTGTTCCGCGACTCCGCCGCCGCGGTCGGCGCCGAGTGTCTGTCGGGCTCGCTCTTCTTCCGCATGACGGAGCAGTTCGTGCACGTGCACGGTCACAAACCGCGCTCGTCCGAGGTCCGCTCGTGGGAGCGGAGCATCCCGTTGCTCGCGAGCGCACTCAACGACGCAGGGCTCGGTCAGGTGGAGATGATCCTGGAGTACGGGCTGCCGCTGAACAGCAAACGCGCGGACGCCGTGCTCGCCGGCGTGCACCCCACGACCGGCCTGCCGTCGTACGTCGTCGTGGAACTGAAGCAGTGGAGCAGCGCCGAGCCGGATGACGACGATCCGTCGCTGTGCCGCGTGGACGCCTACACCAGGGCGGTGTTGAACCCGGTCGACCAGGTACGCGGCTACTGCGAGTACCTCGTCTCATTCAACGGAGCGCTGGCGGAGCACCCGGACCGGGTCAGCGGCGCCGCATATCTCCACAATGCCACCGAACTCAGCGTCAGCGGACTCTTCGAGACCGATCAGGACCAGTACGGCCGGCTCTTCATCGGTGCACGGCGAGGGGAGTTCGTCGACTATCTGAGGACAAGGCTGGGAACCGGGTCCGGCGCTTCGGCCGCCGACGAACTGATCAACGGCAAGGTCGGCCCGTCCAGGCGGCTGATGGCGGTGGCCGCGGAAGAGGTCCGCGAGCGCGAGAAGTTCGTCCTGCTGGACGAGCAACGGATCGCCTACCGCCAAGTCCTCAATGCCGTCCGCCGCGCGAAGAGGTCGGACCACAAGGAGGTCGTGGTCGTCACCGGAGGGCCCGGCACCGGTAAGAGCGTCATCGCCCTGTCTCTCCTGGGAGAGCTGTACCGCCAGGGCGCCACGGCCCTGCACGCGACCGGATCGCAGTCATTCACGAAGACGATGAGGAAGGTCGCGGGCGCCCAGAAGCGCGCGGTCCAGGACCTGTTCAAGTACTTCAACAGCTTCATGACGGCCGAGCGCAACGGCCTCGACGTTCTGATCTGCGACGAGGCTCACCGTATCCGGGAGACCTCGGCGAACCGGTACACCCCGGCGTCGGGCCGCACCGGCAAAGCCCAGATCGATGAGCTGATCGACGCGGCCCGGGTCCCCGTCTTCCTCCTGGACGAGCACCAGGTCGTACGCCCCGGCGAGCTGGGCACGGTGTCGGACATCAAGTCGGCCGCGGCGAAGAAGGGCCTGCACTGCGAGGTGGTGCCGTTGGACGGGCAGTTCCGGTGCGGGGGAAGCGATGCGTACCTTCGGTGGGTGGTGGGGCTGCTGGGCCTCGAGCCCGGTGGTCCGGTGATCTGGGAGCCGGACGGCAAGATGCAGTTACTGGTCGCGGACACCCCACAGGAGATGGAAGCGTTTCTCGCCGAGCGCCGCTCACATCAGTACAGCGCGCGCATGTCGGCGGGCTATTGCTGGAAGTGGACGAAGAAGGTGCCACCCGGGCAGCCACTCCCCCCGGACGTGGTCATCGGAGAGTGGCGACGGCCCTGGAACGTCTTCGGCGACCGAGCCGTCGGAGGCGCGCCGCCGTCCGCCCTCTGGGCGACCGACCCGGCGGGTTTCGGGCAAGTGGGCTGTGTGTACACGGCCCAGGGCTTCGAGTACGACTGGAGCGGCGTCATCATCGGCCCGGACCTGGTCTGGCGCGGTGATCGCTGGGTGGTCGACCGTTCGGCGTCCAAAGACCCGGTCTTTAAGAAGTCCACGCCTGACGCGGATGTGGACCGGCTCGTCCGCAACACGTACAAGGTGCTGCTGACGCGGGGAATGATCGGCACGGTGGTGTATGCGACGGATGCCGAAACACGGGCGAAGCTGCGTGAGCTGACGGGTTCGGCGACCGGAGTTCCTGCCGCCGTGTAAGGGCATTGCGCTTCGATGCGGTCGGGGTAGCGGTGCCGAGGGCGGCGAGCGTGACGGCGCCGCCCTCGGAGGCGAAGCCGGGGCCGCCGCCGCCCCGGCGCGGCGACGTCTAGCTCGTGAGCAGGCGCTCGCTCAGTTCCCAGAGCCGGCGTGCCGAGAAGGGGTCGATGGCGTGGGGCGCGACCGTGGCCAGGGGGTGCTTCTCGGTGGGGAAGTCGATGGGCGTCTCGTCGTCGTCCAGGGGTGAGATGTCGTTGTCCTTGAGGTAGACACCGCCGATGTCGGCGAGCGCCGGGCTGGTCGCCGCGAACACGCTGGTGCTGGCGCCCTGTTGCGGGGTCTTCTTCTCGTGCTCGGGGTCGATGACGGGGCGGCCGGACTCGTCGATCAGTCCCATGGCGCGCAGTGCGTCGTCGCCCGGCCAGGGCGCCGGCTCCTCGCCCTCGGCGTGCCAGGGCCCCAGGTCCGTACCGATGACGATGCCCGGGTGCACGGCGTAGCCGCGGATTCCCTCCGCGGCCCAGCGGCGGTCCAGTTCGACGGCGAAGAGCACGTTGGCGGTCTTGGACTGGGCGTATCCCTGCAGCCCGAGGTCGTCGTAGCCGGCGAGGAAGTGGGGGTCGTCCCAGCGGATGCCGGAGGCGCGGTGGGCGCCGGACGTCAGGTTGACGACCCGGGCGCCGCGGGCGGCGCGCAGTGCGGGCGACAGGCGCAGGGTCAGCTGGAAGTGGCCCAGGTGGTTGGTCGCGAACTGCGACTCGTAGCCGCGTGCGTCCCGGACCAGGGGACCGCCCATGAGGCCGGCGTTGTTGATCAGGACGTGGAGCGGGCGGCCGGAGTCGAGGTACCGGGCGGCGAAGGCGTCGATCGACACGGGGTCGAGGAGGTCCAGCCGGCCGGTTTCCACGCGCTCGATGCCGGCGAGCTTCGCCGCGGCGCGGTCGGGGTTGCGGGACGCGACCGTGACGGAGGCGCCGGCCTTGCTGAGTGCGCGGGTGGTCTCCAGGCCGAGGCCGACGTGGCCGCCGGTGACGACGACGTTCGTGCCCGAGAGGTCGATGCCCGCCAGTACCTCGTCGGCGGTCGACGCGGCCGTGAAGCCGGAGGTGAGGGGGTGCTGCCTGTGCATCGTGTGCTGGGTCATGACCTCCACTGTGTCCTCGGTCCCCCGGACGATGAATACTTGTCGATCCGCATTACCTGCGCGAGAGTACGGGAATGACTGCCGACCACCTGTCCGACGTCTTCGACCTCGTCGAGGTCCGCGGCGTGGTGTCGGGCGGTTTCGCCGTACGCGGGCCGTGGGTGTCCCGCGCGGCCGTCGAAGGGCTGAAGTTCACCGCGATGGTCAGTGGCCGGGCCCGGCTGACCACCGACGGCGTCCCGGGCCCGGTCGGGCTTGAGCCGGGCGACGTCGCCGTCCTGAACAACCGGTCGTGGTTACGGATGGAGGGCGGAAGCGGCGACGGACCGCCCCAGGAGATCCTGCCCGAGGCGGACTTCGCCTCCGCCCGTCTGATCGGCGCCGACCGCGGTACCGACTTCGTCGTCGGCGGCCACGTCGAGCTCAACCCGGCCGGCCGGGCACTGCTGCACCAGGCGCTCCCGCCGCTGGCACACGTCCGCGGCTCCGACTCCGCCGCGACCAACCTGCGCGGCAGTCTCCACCGGCTCTTCGACGAGGTGCGAAGGGACCGCGTGGGGTCCGCCTTCGCCATCCGCCAGCACGGCCAGCTTCTCCTTCTTGAGGTACTGCGCGCCTACATCGACCAGGCCGAGCTTCCCCCGGGATGGCTGCGGTTGCTGACCGACGAGAGGCTGCGGCCGGCGCTCGAACTCGTCCACACCGATCCCGGGAGGCCCTGGGGCCTGCGGGAGCTGGCGCACGCGGCGGCGATGTCGCGGACGACGTTCGCCGAGCGTTTCCGCACCGTGGCGGGCGTACCGCCGCTGACCTATCTCCACCGCCGGCGGATGCTGCTGGCGCAGCGGGCCCTTCGCGACGGTGACGTACCCGTCGCCGCGCTGGCGGCCGAGCTGGGATACGCCTCGGCGAGCGCGTTCAGCACCGCGTTCAAACGGGAAGTGGGGGAATCACCGCTGCGCTACCGCTACCGGGTGCGCAGGGAAAGGTCCGCTCGCGGACGTGTCGCCGCCGTCCCGAACTGACCGGCCGCGCCGGGGCCAACCGGCCGCCGGACCTGCGGAGACGGCAGGCGGGGCGGGCGTGTCAGTGAGCTGCCGTATCCTTCCGGCCACCGCACATCGACCGGGAGGAACAAGAGAATTGAGTCACCTGTCCGCATTCCCGCTGCCCTTTTATTCCTCCCGTTCCCAGCCGTTCGCGACACCGCGGACACTGCGGGAACTCCAGATGATGCGGTGCAGCGCCCATATCCGCGCGAAGCCGCAGTGGTTCGAGAAGATGAACGACGCCGGCATCGTCGCCACATGGACGCGGGAGGCGGTTTCCCAGGGCCTTACCGAGGCGCAGGTTCGTTACGTGATCGCGGAGCTCGCACATTACGCCGCGTTGCGGAACGAGAGTAACGGCGTGGAGGTTTCCGCCGTCGACGGGGTGTGGCAGTCGGACGCCCTGATCGATGACGAGCTCAGGTCCCGGTTGCGGGAGGCGGTCCGGGTGCTGGAAGAGGTACCCGAAGAGGAAAAGGACTGGCATCCCGGCTCCGACGGCCAGGTGCTGGATCTCGTGCACCCCTCACTGTTCTGCCTTGTGCGCGAGGCGAGCGGCGCGCCGGAGCGGGCCTGGCAGAACCCGGCGGACCGCTGGTCGCGGTACGAGTTCTCGGAGAAGTTCCAGTGGCTGCCCACGAACGTCGATGTCAGCGACGACGGCGAGGCCGTCTTCCGCTCGTACGTGAACAACGTCCACCCCGAGGACCATCGCGAACTGGCCGCCGTTCTGCCGGAGCTGTTCGCGCGCCTGCGCCCGCTGCTGGAGAACGTGCTCACCGATCTACGCCATCCGCGACCGCTGCGGATCGAGGCCGATCCCTTCGGGTGGTATGACTCCGAGCCGGAGTACCCGGATGAATCGGATCACGGCGACAAGGCGGCCTACGAAGAAGCCGTCCGCGCCTGGGAGGAGGCCCAGGACGACTGGTGGCAGAACCGCAGCCCGGTCATCCCGGACGCCCCGGACTTCACCCCGCCCGGGATACCCGACGAGTCCGAGCGCGTCGACCTGCGCGGGCGCCGGCTCCAGGTCATCGTCAAGCTCGCCACCATTCATCTCACCCCGGAAAAGCCCGAGTACGCCGGCGGCTCCTGGCACGTCGAGGGGATGCTGAACGAGCGGATCGTCTCCACCGGCATCTACTACTGGGACAGCGAGAACATCACCGAGAGCACCCTGGGTTTCCGGGCGGCACTCGACTACCCCAGATACGAGCAGAACGACGACAACGGTCTGCGCGAGGTCTACGGTCTGGAGGACGAGGACGCGCTGAACCAGGAGCTGGGCTCCGCCTCCACCCCGGCGGGCCGCTGCCTGGCCTTCCCGAACATCCTGCAGCACCGCGTCGGCGCATTCCGCCTCGCCGACCCCACGCGCCCGGGACACCGCAAGATACTCGTGTTCTTCCTGGTCGACCCGTCGAGGAAGATCGTCTCGGCGTCCGAGGTGCCGCCGCAGCAGCCGTGGGCCGAGACCTCGACCATGACGCTGGAGCAGGCCAGGGGCTACCGCGACCAGCTCATGCAGGAACGCAAGTTCTTCGTCGACGAGCACAACGAGCAGCTCTACGAGCGGGAGTTCTCCCTCTGCGAGCACTGAAGAGCCGGCCACCGGCGGAGCGGAGGCGCCGTCGAGCCGACGACGATTGCTCCGCCGGGACCGGAACCGTTCGGCGCGTGTCCGCGTGATCCCTGTGTGTTGCCGGCGAGGTGAGGGGACCGAATGAGGGCTCGGACGATGGTGAGCGTGGCGGTATCGGCCTGTGTGGCGGTGGTGGCGTGCGCGTGCGGTTCAAACAGCTCCGAGGAGGACTCGGACGCGAAGCAGTCCAAGCCGTCCGCGTCCGCGCCGGCCGAAGAGCCTTCGGCCGAGCCGTCCGCGTCCCCGTCCGCGTCCGCCGGCACCGAGACGCCGTCGGCCTCACCCGCCGGCGACCAGCCCGCGCCCAGGACGAAGGAGCGCGCGATAGAGCGGTACGAGCTGTTCCTCCACGCCGTGGGCGGTGAGGACGTCGACACGATCTGCGAGGTGGCCGGGCCTGCGGCCAAGCAGGCCGAGGACGAGGGGTTCGGCCCGTGCGAGTCGACGTTCGTCGCCGTGTTCCAGATGATCCCGCCGGAGAAGAAGGAGGCCCTGAAAACCGCGACCGTCGACCCGCAGGGCGTCGACGTGCTCGCTCCCGACAAGGTCGAGATTCCGGCCGCAGCGGTCAGGGCCTCCGTCACCTTCACCGAAAGTGAGATCGGCAGCAGCACCATGGAGTACCTCGAGGACGACTGGTTCGTCACCGACTGACCCGGCGCCTCGTACGCGGCTCCGCCCGCCGGACGGCTCACGCCGGGCGGAGCCGGTGACCAGGAGATGTCCGCCGCCCTGCCGGCCGTGACCGCCGGCGGTGCCCCCGCGTCATCACGCCGCCGCCCGCCGTAGCCGCTCCGGGCGGCGCGTCGCGGGCGGCGTCCGGACCGCCGCTCCCGCCGCGGCCCTCACCCACGCCCTCCTCGGCACTCTGCGTGACACTGACGCCGCTCTGGGCGAACCCCGCGCCGGCCCGGCGCCGTGATCGGCCCGGCGCCCCCACCGGCCCGGAGCCGGTGAAGGTGCCGGACCCGGCGGGTGCGGGACAATGGAAGTGCCATGGTCGGGGTTGTGCCCCTACGCGGCAGGCGCCACCGCGCGCGTACGCGCAGCCGCCCGGCCGGTCTCTCGCATACCAGCCACAGTCGAGAGGCGAGAGGAAGGCGGTCGTCATGACCAGCATCACTCACCGTATCGGCGCCCTGTTCCGGATCAAGGCCGGCAAGGCCCTCGACCGCGCCGAGGACCCGCGCGACGTCCTGGACTACTCCTACGAGCGGCAACGGGAACTGCTGCAGAAGGTCCGGCGCGGCCTGACCGACGTCGCGACCAGCCGCAAGCGCGTCGGGCTGCAGGAGGACCAGTTGCGGCAGTCCACGGGCAAGCTGGAGGACCAGGCGCAGCAGGCACTCGCGGTCGGCCGGGAGGATCTGGCCCGCGAGGCCCTCACCCGCCGGACCACCGCGGCGTCGAAGATCATCGAGCTTCAGGAGCAGCAGACGTCGCTGCAGGCGCAGGAGGAGAAGCTGGGCGTGGCGGCGCAGCGCCTTCAGGCGCAGGTCGACTCCTTCCGTACCCGCAAGGAAACTCTCAAGGCGAGCTACACGTCGGCCGAGGCCCGGACCCGGATCAGCGAGGCCGTGAGCGGCGTCGGCGAGGACATGGGCGAGGTCGGGCTTGCCGTCCAGCGGGCCGAGGACAAGACCGAGCAGATGCAGGCGCGGGCCGGTGCGCTGGACGAGCTGATCGATTCCGGGGCGCTGGAGGACGCCACGCTGCCCGCCGGCCGGGACGCCATCCAGGACGAGCTTGCGCACATGAGCGCGGACCAGGACGTGGAGATCGAGCTGGCCCGGATGAAAGCGCAGTTGCCCGCCGCTCCCGGCCCGCCGGAGAGGGGAGGTCCCGGCGCCACGAAGAGCGGCCCCGAGGAGGAGGAACCGTCATGATCACACGGATTCCCGGCGCCGGCACGCCGCCGCGGGATGAAGAGACCGTCCCCACGCAGGCGGGCCGCTGCTCTCCGACGAAGGCCCGTACCCGGGGTGAGGACTGATGCGCAGCCGCTTTGCACCCGATCGGCAGTTGACCACGCGCATGGTGGTCACGATGTTCCTGCTCGGGCTGGTGTACGTGGCCTTCGTCGCCGCGCTGATCGTCCTGCTCAAGTCCGTCGTGCTGGTGATCGTCATCGCCGGCGGCCTGCTGGTCGCGCAGTACTGGTACTCGGACCGGATCGCCCTGTACGCGATGCACGGCAGACTCGTCACGGCCGAAGAGGAGCCACAGCTGCACGGCATCGTGGACCGGCTGTGCGCGACCGCGGACATGCCCAAACCGCGGGTGGCCGTCTCCCGGATGGACCTGCCGAACGCGTTCGCCACGGGCCGCAACGCCGACCACGCCGTCGTCTGTGTCACCACCGGGCTGCAGCGCCGCCTGACGACCGAGGAACTCGAAGGCGTCCTCGCCCACGAGCTCTCCCATATCGCGCACCGCGACGTGGCGGTGATCACCGTCGCCTCGTTCCTCGGCGTGATCGCGGGACTCGTGGTGCGCTTCGCCTTCTACTCCCAGTTGTTCGGCGGACGCCAGCGCGACCAGAACACCGTCCTCATCCTCGCCGCGGTCATGGCGGTCTCCGCGCTCGTCTACGCGCTCAGTTTCCTGCTCATCCGCGCGCTCTCGCGCTACCGCGAGCTGGCCGCCGACCGCGCCGGAGCCATGCTGACCGCGAAGCCCTCCGCGCTGGCCTCGGCCCTCACCAAGATCAGCGGGGACATCGCCCGTATCCCCACCCAGGATCTGCGCACCTCCCAGGCGTTCAACGCCTTCTTCTTCACCCCCGCCCTCGGCCCCGGGACCGTGGTGGCCAACCTGTTCTCCACCCACCCCAGCCTGGAGCGCCGCCTGGAGGCCCTCGCCGAGATCTCCGCCGACCTGGGCGAACCGGGCGGCGGGGCACCGTGAGAGGGAGCTGAGACCGCGTGGGCTTCCTGGATTCCCTGTTCGGCCGGTCCAAGCCGGTCAAGCCCGACCTCGACCAGCTCTTCGGACTCCCCTCCGCGGCGGTCACCCTCCAGGCGGCCATCGGCTTCACCCCGACCGGTTCGGGTTCGGTCTGCTTCGCCTCCATCGAGGGCGGCGCCTTCGCGCAGGTGCAGCAGGAGGTACGGGCCCTGCTGGACGCCGATTCCGAACGGGCGGGGGTGCCGGTGGAGTTCAGCCGCGACGACTACGGGTACTCATGGCTGCTCTCCCGCCGCGACCCCGGCGACCTGCCCGCGCTGGTGGGCGACCTGCACGCGGTGAACACGGCGCTGCAGGACAGCGGCTTCGGTCCGCAGCTCCTCTGCTCGCTGGTCTCCTTCCGGGACACCGAGCGGCGCTCCATGGCGTTGGTCTACCTCTACAAGCGCGGCACCTTCTACCCCTTCGCGCCGTTGTCCGGTCAGAAACGCGACAACCCGCTGGAACTGCAGGTCCAGGCGGTGCTCAAGGACGACCTGCGCATCGAGCAGGACCTGAGCCGCTGGTTCCCCCTGTGGGGCGCCCCCGGCCTGTGAAGAGGATCAAGAAAAAGTGCACCGCTCCCGCTCCTGTCCGATTCCTCGCGCAATCCTGCGATGGTCACGGGCGTCCGTATCGGTCCTCGCGTGCTCCGGCGCCCCTGCCTGACCGTCGTCGCGTGAGTTTTCCCCCGGGTGGCGTGCGTCTGTCCGCGGGATCCCCGAGCTCCTCCACGCCGACGCGATGACGCAGATGCGGGCGCCCGTGCCGGCCGCGGGTCGAGGGGCGGGGGTCCCGGTGCGGGCGAAACGGGATACTGCGGCGCTCAAGTCGCAGCGTTGCGAGGGCTGTTGACGCTTCCGCGATCCCTCGTCATCATACGTAACAGCGTTCAACAGGCCGACCAATGGTCGAGATATCGAACATCCTCGCCCTCATCGCCCCGGGGCCGAGGCTGATCCGAGAGCCTTCCCGGCCGGCCGGACATGCGAGACAGACCCCCCACGAGAGGTCACTGCCATGTCCTCGTTGCCCTTGTCCCGGGAAGCAGCGGTCACTGCTGCGAGCCCGGCGGCGCCGACCTCGGCGTGTGCACCGTTCCGGAAGAGCCGTGGTCTCCGGCTGCCCGTCGGACGCGACCGCCGCATGCGTAAGACACCGTCCGTTCTCCGGCCGGCAGTGCCGGAGCCGCCTCCCATCCGAGAGGAACCCCCCACATGAAGGAACGACACCGCAGACGGCGTCGCGCCCTCGTGGCGCTCACCGTGGCGCCGCTGCTCGCGACCGGCACCCTGACGGCGACCGCGTCCGACGCCCAGGCCGCCGAGTCCCGGGTCCTGCTCTTCACCAGAGCCGTCGGCTACGTCCACGACTCCATACCGGCCGGCATCCAGATGTTCCGGGAGGAGGCGGCCGAGCAGGACATCGAGCTGGTCCAGACCGACGACCCGGCCGTCTTCGACGACGCGGAGCTCTCCGGCTTCGACGCCGTCGTCATGCTCCAGAACTCCGGCATGGTCTGGAACACCGACGAACAGCGCCAGGCCATGCAGAACTACGTCACCGGCGGCGGAGGCGTGGTGGCCGTCCACAACAGCCTCGACGCGGGCATCGAGGGCGAGTTCCCCTGGTGGGACGAGGTCGTCAACGGCGGCGCCCACATGCCCGGCCACGCCGCCGGCATCCAGAACGGCACCGTCCGCATCGAGGACCCGGACCACCCCTCGACCCAGGGTCTCCCCGCGACCTGGACGCGGCCCGAGGAGTGGTACAACTTCGACCCCAACCCGCGGCCGAACGTCCACGTCCTCGCCACCGTCGACGAATCGACCTACGACCCCGGCCAGTTCGCGATGGGCGACGACCACCCCATCTCGTGGTGCAGCCTCGAATCCGGCGGCAGGGTCTGGGCGACCGCCATGGGCCACGACTCCGCCTCCTACGCGGAGGAGGAGTTCCGCAGCCACGTGATGGGCGGCGTGCAGTGGGCGTCGGGCAACGTGCCGGGAGAGTGCGGCCAGGACTCTCCCGACCAGGACACCTTCGAGAAGGTGACGCTCGACGACGGCACCGCCGATCCCATGGAGCTGGACGTCGCACCGGACGGCCGCGTGATCTACATCCAGCGCGGCGGCGCGGTGCGCGTCTTCGACCCGGACACGCAGTCCACCACGACCGCCGGGACCCTCGACGTCTACACCGGCGGCGAGGACGGGCTCATCGGGCTGGCCCTCGACCCGGACTTCGCCGCCAACGGCAGGATCTACCTCAACTACTCCCCCGCCGGCAGCGCGGAGGACGTCAACAGAGTGTCGGCCTTCACCCTTGACGGAAACAGGCTGGATCCGTCGAGCGAGCAGCGGGTGATCGACATCCCCGCCTACCGGGACCGGACGTTCCCGGAGCCCGGTCACACCGGCGGCGGCCTCGAGTTCGGCCCGGACGGCAGCCTGTACATCGGCACGGGCGACGACACGGCACCCAATCTCGAATCGGCCTGGCAGGGCTACGCCCCACTGGACTGGCGCGAGGGCCACGAGATGCAGGACTCGGCGCGCACCGCGGGCAACACCAACGACCTGCGCGGCAAAATCCTGCGCGTCCGGCCCGGCGACGGCGGCGGGTACAGCATCCCCGACGGCAATCTCTTCCCCGAGGGCACGGCGGACACCCGCCCCGAGATCTACGCCATGGGCTTCCGCAACCCCTTCCGCTTTTCCGTGGACCCCGCCACCGGCGACGTGCACATGGCCGACTACGGACCCGACCGCCGCGGGACGACGGACAACCGCGGCCCGGCGGGCCTGGGCGAGTACAACGTCATCACCGAGCCGGGCAACTACGGCTGGCCCTTCTGCCACGGCGACAACCAGCCCTACGCCCCCTACAACCCCGACACGGGCCAGGTCGGGGCGAAGTTCGACTGCGACCGTCCCGTCAACGAGTCCCCCAACAACACCGGGCTGACCGAGCTGCCTCCGGTGCAGATGCCCGAGATGTGGTACGGCTACGACACCTCATCGCAGTTCCCCGAGCTCGGAGCGGGCGGTATCGCCCCGATGGCCGGACCGGTCTACCGCTACGACGACGGAAACCCCTCTCCCACCAAGTTCCCGCAGTCGTTCGACGGCTCGGCGTTCTTCTACGAGTGGGACCGCGGCTTCATCAAGGAACTCCGCTTCGACGGGAGCGGTGACCTCGGAGCGGTCAACGACTTCCTGTCCGGCACCAGGTTCATCAGGCCGATGGACATGACCTTCGGTCCGGACGGCTCGTTGTATCTCCTGGAGTGGGGCAGTTCCTTCGGGGGCGGCAACGGCGACTCCGGCCTCTACCGCATCGATCGCGTGGGCGCCGCAGGCACTCCCTGAGTCATCCCTCGGCGAGGGCGGCGAGGCCGGACGGCCGAGCCGCCCGGCCGGGGACGGGACCCCGGTGGCCGGAAAGCCGGGGGCGCCGGTGAGGTACCGGCACCCCCGGCCCGCGGAGTTACTGTGCCGCCGGCTCGTAGGGGCACTTGTGCTGGTACCGGGCGACGCCGCTGGTGTCCGCCATCTGCGGGCAGAAGAACTGGGTGTAGCGGGTGTCGTTGTCGATGAAGGTCTTCAGCCACGGGATCGTCAGGCGGGTGACGTTCGAGTTACCCCAGACGGGGAATCCGTGGCCGCCGCTGCTGAGCTGGACGTAGGCACCGGGGGTGTCGGACGGCAGGGTGGCGTAGAGCCCGTCGAGGGCACCCGGCGTGATGACGGTGTCATCCAGCGCGCCCATGATCATCGTCGGGACCCGGAGGTTGGACATGTTCTGCGAGAACGAGGCGGGCGCGAACGGCACCGCGGCCTGGAGGTCCGGCCGCTGCGTGGCCGCGTGGATCGCGCCGCCGCCGCCCATGGAGTGGCCCATCACGCCCAGGCGTTCGGGATCGACGCGGTCCCTGACCGGGCTTTGCTGGGTGAGGTAGTCCAGCGCGGCCAGCAACTGCCGGCCCCGGGCGTCGTCCCAGTCGGTGGGGCTGTTGGTGTCGATGCCGATGACGACGAACCCGAAGGACGCGATCCAGTGCCCCATCCAGGCGCCCTCGGCGTCCCAGCTTGCGGTGTAGCCGGGCACGACCGCGACCGCGCCCCACGTGCCCAGGCTGGTGTCGGTGGGGTAGTAGATCTTCCCGCCGTTGAAGCCGTGGCCGGACTCGACGTTCATCTCCGCGGTGGCGAACGTCCCGCGCTGTGCCCTGACGCTCTCCACGGTGGGGTCCGGGCCGCGCTCGTACGGGTTCTCCTGGGCGGCCGCGGGTTGCATCGCGACCACGGCCATGATCAGGCTGAGGACGGCCGCGAGCGCGGACGCGCCGAGCCTGCTCCACCCGCTTCTCGTACGAGGTCGTGCCCGGCGGCCGGTCGCGGTGCCCGCGGGCGCCGCGATCCGGGTGAGAGTACGTTGCATGCTCGTGTTCCTCCTTGTCGCTGTGGTCGCCGGCCGTCGCACGGCTGGCTGCCGTACGAGGACCGGTCGGCGTCGTTGCCGATAAGGGGCCGGATCACGGGACACCGGGACTTGTGCGGTTCAGGTCAGGCGGATCACGTTCCAGGACATCGGTTCGAGCATGGCCCGCAGGACCCCGTCCGACAGGGCCGTGCCCTCCGCTCCGTGCGGGGTGACGCGGTCGGGGTCGGCCGCGGTGTTGCGGGCGTCGGGGTCGGCGTCGGACAGCACACTGTGCTCGGCGACGCCGGTCACGCCCAGCCCGCGTACGCCGATCTCCACCGGGAGTTCGGCGTGCTGCGCGCGGTTGACCGCGAAGACCGTGACGGCGCCGCTCGCCTCGTCCCGTACCGCCGTGGCGTGCAGCAGCGGGACGTCGCCGTAGCGTGCGGTGTCGTACGCCGGCGAGTCGGCGCGCACGTCGAGGACGGTGCCGCGGCCGTGGCGCGCCGCCTGGGCGAAGGGATGGAACGTGGTCTGCCGCCAGGCCGGGCCGCCCGGCTCCGTCATGATCGGTGCGATGACGTTGACGAGTTGCGCGAGGCAGGCCAGCTTCACCCGGTCCGCGTGCCGCAGCAGCGCGATGAGCAGCGAGCCGACGACGACGGCGTCGGTCACGGTGTAGTTGTCCTCCAGCAGCCGCGGGGCCTCGGCCCAGTCCGGCGACTGCCGGTCGAACTCGGCGTGGAAACGCCGCTGGTACCAGA
Source organism: Streptomyces sp. CNQ329 (assembly GCF_000482585.1). Taxonomy (NCBI): domain Bacteria; kingdom Bacillati; phylum Actinomycetota; class Actinomycetes; order Kitasatosporales; family Streptomycetaceae; genus Streptomyces; species Streptomyces sp. CNQ329. The sequence goes on from NZ_AXVU01000011.1 coordinate 67,830, forward strand.
CGTTCCACTCGTCGAAGGAGAGGTTGATCCGCTTCTTCGACTTCAGCCGGGCCCCTACGTGGTCGCAGGTGGCGACGACGTTGTCGATGAAGGACTCCATGTCCACGGCCGAGGCCAGGAAGGAGTCGCGGTCACCGTCCACCTCCTCGTAGTAGGCGTGCAGGGAGATGTAGTCGACGAGGTCGTAGCACTCCGTGAGGACCGTCCTCTCCCACTCGGCGAACGTCGGCATCGACTGGTGCGAGCTGCCGCACGCGACCAGCTCCAGGCCCGGGTCGATCTGCCGCATCGCCCGCGCGGTCTCGGCGGCCAGCCGTCCGTACTCCGCCGCGGTCTTGTGGCCCGTCTGCCACGGCCCGTCCATCTCGTTGCCCAGGCACCACAGCCGGATGCCGTACGGCTCCTTGCTCCCGTGCGCGACACGGAGGTCCGACAACGCGGTGTCCCCCGGGTGGTTGGCGTATTCCTGGAGCTCAAGCGCCTCGGCGACCCCCCGGGTGCCGAGGTTGAGAGCCAGCACCGGTTCGCATCCGGTCTTGTCCAGGAAGTCGGCGTACTCACGGAGCCCGAACTGGTTGCTCTCCGTGCTCCGCCAGGCCAGGTCGAGCCGGCGCGGCCGGTCCTGCCGGGGGCCGACGCCGTCCTCCCACTTGTAGCCCGAGACGAAGTTGCCGCCGGGGTAGCGGACGGCGGTCACCCCCAGCTCGCGGATGAGGTCCAGGACGTCGGTGCGCAGGCCGGCCGGGTCGGCGGCGGGGTGGTCCGGCTCGTAGACGCCCGTGTACACGCACCGGCCGAGGTGCTCGACGAAGGACCCGAACAGCCGCGGGTCGGCCTCGCCCACGGTGAAGGCGGGGTCGAGGGTGAAGCGTGCGGTGGTGCTCATGGGTTCCTCTCTGTTGCGTGCCGGCTGGGTTCGCCGCCGGCCGGTGTCACTTCCCCGCGAGGCCGGTGTGCGCGACGCCGCGGACGATCTGGCGCTGGAAGAGGGCGAAGACCACCAGCAGCGGCAGCCCGGCCATGACCAGGGAGGCCATCACCTGGGAGTAGCGGACGCCGTAGCTGGACTGGATGTTGACGAGGCCCACCGGCAGCGTCATGCCGTTCGGGTCGGTGGTGACCAGGAAGGGCCACAGGAAGTTGTTCCACGTGTGGATGAAGACGAAGATCGAGACCGCGGCGAGGATGGGCCGGGACAGCGGCAGCACGATGGTGAAGAACACCCGCCAGCGCCCGGCGCCGTCGCAGAAGGCCGCCTCCTCCAGCTCGCGCGGCACCCCTTCGAAGAACTTCACCAGGATGAACACCATCGCGGGCACGGCCACCTGCGGCAGGATCACGCCCCAGTAGGTGTCCACCAGGCCGAGCGCGGCCATCTCCGCGAAGAGCGGCGCCATCAGCACCTGCGGCGGCACCATGATCCCGGCGAGCACGAGCGCGTAGAGCACCTTCCGGCCGCGGAACTCGGTGCGCGCGAACCCGTACGCCGCCATGGCGCACAGCAGCACGGTCAGCAGGGTGGTCATGGCCGAGATGTAGAGGGTGTTGAGCATCCACCGGGGGATGTCCCCGGCCGCCCACACCTTGTCGTACGCGTCGAGGGTGATGCTGGAGCCGATCCAGGTGAGCGGGGTCTCGACCTCCTCGCCCATCGGCTTGAGCGAGGTGGCCAGGGCGTAGGCGAGCGGCAGCACCCACACGGCGGCGAGGACGAGTGCGGCCAGCAGCATGGCGACGCGGCCCCGGGTCCAGCGCGGCCGGCCGGTGCCGCGGGCCGGGGCGGGCTCGGTGGAGGAGACCGGGTCCGGGCGGGAGGTGTCGGCCGCTGCGCTCATGAGGTGCTCTCCTGGCGTGTCCGGCGGGCGAGGTGCAGGTGGACGAGGGAGACGATGACGATCAGCGCGAAGAAGATGTACGAGGCGGCGGAGGCGTAGCCGATCCGGTAGCCGGTGAAGCCCTCTTCGAAGACGTACAGCAGAGTGGTCCTCGTGGCGCCGTCCGGCCCACCCTGGGTCATGATGTAGACCTGGTCGAAGATCTTGAGCGAGGCCAGCAACTGGAGGATCACCACCACGCCCGTGGTGCGCCGCAGCATCGGCAGGGTGATGTGCCACAGGCGCTGCCAGGCGCTCGCACCGTCCAGCTCGGCGGCCTCGTAAAGGTGCTGCGGGATGGACTGCAGTGCCGCGAGGTAGAGCAGGAAATTGAAGCCCACGGTCCACCAGATGGTGGTGAGCACGATGGAGAGCATCGCGTACTGCGGGTCGGTGAGCCAGCCGATGCCCGGGTGCAGGCCGAACTCGGCGAGCACCTGGTCGGCGAGGCCGAAGTCGGCGGGATAGATGATCCACAGCCACAGGAGCCCGACCACGCCGGAAGGCAGCAGGTAGGGCGCGAACCAGCTCAGCCGCCACAGCCAGTCCACGAACCGCAGGCCGTGCGCGAGCAGCGCCATCACCAGGCCGAGCAGCACCAGCGGCACCGTCGACAGGAGGGTGAACCACACGGTCTGCCACAGCGCCTCCCACATGTCGGGGTCGGAGAGCGCCTCGGTGTAGTTGTCGAACCCGACGTACTCGCCCCCGCTGCCGGTGATGTTGTCGCTGGTCAGGCTCATCTTGATGCCGAGCACCACGGGCCAGACCAGGAAGAGGGCGTAGACGGCGAGGAACGGGGCGACGAACATCAGCCCGTGCTCCCACCGGCCGTGCCGGATGGCGGTGCCGCCGGGCACGGGTGCGGGTGCGGGCGCACCGGGGGCGGCGGTGGTGTCCGCCTCGGTCCGCGCGGGTGCGGTCATGCCCGATCACCTCCCGGGGCCTGGACGTCGCCGAGCGGACTCGGCGTGTCCAGCAGCTTCTTCAAACCGGACGTCGCCTCGGCAAGGGCGCTCTCGGGCGTACGGGCCCCTGTGAAGACCCCCGAGAAGATGTGCCCCAGCTCCAGCCACATGAGGGAGGCGGAGCCGGCGAACCAGGCGGGCGGGTCGAGGGCGACGTGGTCGATCACGTGCCGGTACTCGGACTGCGGTTCGAGCTTGAGGTAGGCGGGCGTGCTCAGCGTGGGGGTGTACGCGGGTATGTGCCCGCCGCTGGCCCAGTCGGCCGAGTGCCTGAGCATCCAGGCGACGAACCGGTGGGCGGCGCGGTTGGCCTCGCCGCCGCGGTCCTCCTGGTGCGGCAGGACGAAGGAGTGGGAGTCGGCCTGAGCCGCGGGGCGGTCGAAGAGGGTCGGCACCGGGGCCATGGAGAACGGCAGCTCGGTCTCCAGATAGGTGCTGACCTCCCAGTCGCCGTTGAGTGCCAGGCCCGTCTCGCCCGCGTTGAAGATCCCGACGCTGCCCTGGTAGTCGGCGACGCGGACGGCGAGGCCGTCGTGGGTGAGCATGCGCATGAACTCCAGCACGCGCAGCGCCTTGTCCTCGTCGAGGGTGAGGCGGGTGCCCGTGTCGTCCAGCAGGGTGCCGCCGGTCTGCGCGTAGAAGGTGGCGAAGACGCGGGCCGGCCCCGCCGCGTCCGCGCCGGTGGTCTCCATGACCAGCGGCGGCCGGTCGGTGACCCGGCGGATCGCGCGCAGCGCGTCGGTGAACTCCTCGACGCCTTCCAGGGTCTTGATCCGCCCGTCCGGCTGGAGCAGCCCGGCTTCCTTGCAGATCTCGGTCTGGTAGTAGAGCACGAGGGGGTGGGTGTCGAGCGGCACGGCGTACTGCTTGCCGCCGATCGTGCCGCGGTCCCAGATCTCCGCCGGGAAGTCCCGGGGGCGTACGCCGTACTCGGCGAGCAGGTCGAGGTCGAAGGCGTCCAGCAGCTTTCCGGGGCCGAAGCCGGGCAGCCGCGCCAGGTGCAGCACCGCCACCTCGGGGGCCCGGCCCCCGGCGCCGGCCATGCCGAGCTTGGTGTAGTAGGGCGCCCCCCACTCCAGTTGGGCGGCGTCCAGCGCGATGCCGGAGTGCTCGGCCTCGAACGCGTCGAGCATCGCCTGCATGGTGACGCCGTCACCACCGCCGAACAGATGCCAGTAGCGCAGCGGCGTCTTGCCGGAGGCCACGGAGGAGGGCGCGGCGCAGCCCGCGGTGCCGGCCGCGCCCGCGCCGGTGAGCGCGACGAGCCCGGCAAGACCTGCGGCGGAGCCGAGCAGGCGCCGGCGACTCGGCTGGGGGACGGATGGACCAGACGGGTCAGGAGGCTGTGGGGACATGGGACTCCTCACCGGAGGTGAAGTGTTCGCTATCTCGAACAACGACCGGCTTTCCGGACGGAAAGTAGGCTCGAAGTTCGCCCACGTCAATGCCGGGGAGAGGACCAATCCCGGCCGTCCGCAGCGCACTCCCCCACCTGCGGGGCGCCGGCCGGGCTTGCGGCGCTCCCTTCGGCCGGCGGCAGCGAGGTCTCACAGGCCGCGCCCGGCTGAGCGAACACGAGCCGACCTGCCGGTTCTTCAGCCAACAGATGCCGGCTGAACGCTCACAGTCGCCGGCTCGTAACTCCCGGTGGTGAACGTGAGGAGGGAGCGAAGACTGTGGGCTTCGATGTCGGGGAGCCGTGGCGGCTCCTGCTGGTCGACGACGACCGTGAACTCGCCGAGCTCTTGTCCACCGCGTTACGGGACGAGGGGTACGCCGTCGACGTCGCACACGACGGGCAGCGCGGGCTGCACCTCGGACTGACGCGCGACTACGACGTGCTGGTACTCGACCGGCGGCTGCCCGTCCTGGACGGGCTGGACCTGCTGGCCCGCCTGCGCGGCAAGGGGATCCGCGCGTGGACGCTGATGCTGACCGCCATGGATGCGGTGTCGGACCGGGTCGACGGCCTGGACGCCGGCGCGGACGACTACCTCGGCAAGCCGTTCGAGCTGGAAGAGCTGAGCGCACGATTACGCTCGCTCTGCCGGCGGACGCTCGAACTGGCCGACGTGGTACGGATCGGGTCGGGGTGGCTGCACCTCGGGGCGCGCGAGGTCGAGCTGGGCGACGGTGACCGAGTGGCGCTCGCGGCCCGTGAGTTCGAGCTGCTGCGGGTGCTGGCGTCCAGGCCGCAGGCGGTCCACTCGCGGGCAGAGCTGCGCCGGCGGGTGTTCGGCGAGGCTTCCGCGTCGTCGATCGTGGACACCTACGTGTACTACCTGCGCGGCAAGCTCGGCAGACAGGTCGTGCGGACGGTGCACGGACACGGATACCGGCTGGGGTCGCTGTGAGCGCCGCCGCGGAGCGCGTCGTGGTGCGCAGGGCACGGGTGCGGATCAGCGTGGTGGCCGCGGTGACCATCACGACGCTGGTCACCCTGGTCGGCGGCATCGCCTATGCGGTGACGGTGCACGCCCAGAACGAGCAGGTGCGGCGGGAACTGCGGTACAGCACGCGCACCGGATCGCCGGACGCGCCGCCGGGATGCACCTGGCTGTACGCGCCCGGCCGGCCGGCGCCGGCCGGTTCGCCGCCGGGCTTCCCGCTGCGGGCCGACCTCGACGGCGTACGCGCCTCCGGCCGGGCGATCGAGCGGAGATCCGAGCGGAACGGAACCGTCTACCTGGTGCGCACCGAGCCACGCGGGGGCGGGGTCGTCCAGGGCGTGTTCGATATGCGGTACCAGCTCACCGACCGGGACCACCTGCTGGTCGCGCTCGCCATCGCCGAGCTGGTCGGCCTGCTCGCCGCCGCCGGGACCGGGTGGGTGCTCGGCCGGCGCGCGGTCGCGCCGCTCGCCGACGCGCTGGCCAGGCAGCGGCGTTTCGTCACCGACGCGAGCCACGAGCTGCGCACCCCCGTCACGCAGGCATACACCCGGGCCCAGCTCCTGGCGCGGCGGGCGGTGGCCGACGGCCTCCCGGCGGCGCACCGGGAGGGCCTGGACCGGCTCACCGGCTCGGTGGGCAGGCTCGGTGAGATCATCGACGACCTGCTGCTGTCCGCCAGGATCGCCGGCGCCCGGCCAGCCGCGGCGGCGCAGCCGGTCGACCTCGCCGCCGTCGCCGAGCAAGCCGTCGCCGACCATGCCGACACGGTGCGCGCTCACGGGCTCACCACGTCGATCGACCGGCCGCCGGAGCCGCTGCTCGTGCACGGCGTCGAGTCGGCGTTGCGCCGCGCGGTGGGCGAGTTGCTGACCAACGCCGTGCGCCACACGCCGGCCGGCGGCCGGATCGAACTGACCCTGGCAAGAGTCGGCCGCGACATAGAGCTGGCCGTGTCCGACACCGGCACGGGCTTCGCGCAGACGGATGCCGAACGGCTCTTCGACCGCTTCCACCGGACCACGGCCGGCGACGACGGTCACTACGGACTCGGTCTCGCGCTGCTGCGCGAGGTGGTCACCAGCCACGGCGGCACGGTCACCGCGACCGGGAGGCCGGGGGCGGGCGCCCGCTTCACCATCCGAATCGCCGCCGTCTCCGCATGACGGGCCCCCCGCCGTCACCCGGTCCGGCGGGGCCGGCACGCGGCGCGGACGGCGGCCCCGCGGGCGGGCACGCGACGCCTCAGGGGATGAGGAGGGCCGCGGCGGTGCGGACGTCGGCGTCCAGGGGGCGGTCCGGCTCGACGGGTGGGACGGCGTCGGCCAGGGCGTCCAGCAGCGCCCCGCAGGCGTCGGCCGTGGGGCGGCGCGCGCCGGTGTGGCCGGCTTGGCGCAGCCCGACGGCGAGTGAGCCGCAGAGCAGTCGGAGCAGCTCGGCCATGTCGTAGGCGCGCAGCGCGGCGTGGGTGCCGAACGGGATGACGTCCTGGTTGTGCAGATTGGTCGGCAGACTCTGCATCGACGCCGGCGTCGCGGCCCGGCGCATCTCCGCGACGAAGGAGGTGGTGGCGAGCTGGACGCCCTGCAGCCCGTGCTGCCGGCCCGGCTCGACGGCCAGCATCGGCGGCAGGCCGCCGTTGCGGGCCGGGTCGACGAGCAGGTCGAGCTGCCGCTCGGCCAGGTTGCCGAGCTGCGCGGTCACCGACGCGAGCAGGTCCGCGGCGAACGCGGCCGGCTGGCCGAAGAAGTTGCCGCCGTGCACCACCGTGCCGGCGTCGGGGAAGAACAGCGGATTGTCGCTGACGCCCGACAGGTCGGCCGCGACCACCCCGTCGACGTAGCGCAGCGCATCCTCGGCCGCGCCCAGCAACTGCGGCGCGCAGCGGATCGAGTACGGCTCCTGCAACCCCCGCGTCCCGGACGCCACCGCCCCCTCGAGCATCGCGCGCATGTCCGCGGCGACCGAGACGGCCCCGGGATGCCCGTAGGCCCGCAGCAGGTTCGCGTCGAGGAAGCCGGCATCACAGCCGAGCAGGTCCACCAGCAGACACGTCAGCCGGGCCAGTGCGCGGTGAGCGGCGCGGACGGCGTGGTGGGCGAGCGCGAGTGCCGCGGTGGTGACCGAGGTGCCGTTGACCAACGCGAGGGCGTCGCGCCCGTCGAGGGCCAGCGGGGCGAGCCCGGTGGCCTCCAGCGCGTCCGCCGCCGGCATCCGCCGGCCGTCCGCGTACGCCGGTCCGCGCCCACGCAGCGCCTGGGTGGCGTACGCGAGCGGGATCAGGTCGCCGCTCGCGCCCACGGATCCGTACCGGGGCACGGCCGGTGTGAACGTGGTGGCGAACATCGCGGCGAGCCCGTCGACGACGTGCGGCGACACCCCGGACACACCCTGCGCGAGCGACCACGTCCGCACCAGCAGCGCGGCGCGGACGACGTCGTTCGGCAGGTCCGGCCCCTGGCCGGCGCCGAGATGGGCCAGCGTGTTGTCGCACTGGTCGGCTTCCTCGTCCCGGCCGGCGAACCCGACGAGCGCGCCGAAGCCGGTCGTGGCGCCGTACACCTGGCGGTCCTCCCCGGCGAGCACGGAGCGGAGGAACGCCCGCCCCCGCCGCACGCGGGTGCGGACCTCGTCGGCTACGACGACGGTGAGCGGGGCGGCCGCGCGGCGCAGGTCGGCCGCATCGAGCCGGCCGTCGAGCGAGACGGTCCCGGTAGTGGTGAGCACGGACAGCACGCTACCGACGGAATCTCAGAGCACTCTGAAATCCGGCGGGTAACTTGCCGCTCATGGCGCACGACTACCTGATCATCGGGGCCGGGCCGGCGGGACTCCAACTCGCCGCCATGCTGGAACGGGCCGGTCGAGACTATGTCGTTCTGGAACGGGGCAGCGGGCCGGGAACGTTCTTCACCCGATTCCCGAGACACCGCCGGCTCATCTCCGTCAACAAGGTGCACACCGGGTACGACGACCCGGAACTGCGACTGCGCATGGACTGGAACTCGCTACTCTCCGACGAGCCGGAACTGCTGTTCACGAAATACAGCAGACAGTACTTCCCGCACGCCGACGACTTCGTCCGCTATCTTGCCGACTTCGCCACGAAGACCGGCGTACGGATCGCCTACGACACCGAGGTGACCCGGATCGCCAGGGACGCGGACGGCTTCACCGTGACCGACGGTGGCGGACGGATGTGGACCGGCAGGCGGCTGGTCGTCGCCACCGGTCTGGCCAGGCCGTATGTCCCGGACATTCCGGGGATCGAACACGCCGAGCTGTACAGCGAATTCGACACCGACCCGGAGACGTTCACCGGCCGGCGCGTGCTGGTCATCGGGCGGGGAAACTCCGCCTTCGAGACGGCGGACAGTCTGATGGAGACCGCGTCGGTCATCCACGTCGTCGGCTCCGGGTCGCTGCAGATGGCGTGGCGGACGCACTTCGTCGGTCATCTGCGCGCGGTGAACAACAACTTTCTGGACAGCTACCAGCTCAAATCACAGAATGCGCTGCTGGACGGGCGCGTCGTATCGATAAGAAGGGACGCGGACGGATATCACGTGCCCGTCGCGTTCGAACGAGTCGACGAGGTCGTCAAGGAGATACGTTACGACCGGGTGATCGTGGCCACCGGATTCCGTTTCGACGCCGGCGTCTTCGACGACAGCGCGCGGCCCGAACTGACCCACGGCGACCGGTTGCCGGCGCTGAGCCCGGTCGCTGAATCGGTGAACGTACCGGACATGTACTTCGCCGGCACGCTCACCCAGTCCCGGGACTTCAAGATATCCACGAACGGCTTCATCCACGGCTTCCGCTACGGCGTACGCGCGCTGCACCGCCACCTCGGCCGGCGCTACCACGACACCCCGTGGCCGACCGCCGACCTCGGCGCGGACGCGGAGCGTGCGGTCGACGCGATCGTCACCAGGGTCAACCGGTCCTCCGCGCTGTGGCAGCAGTTCGGCGTCCTCGGTGACGTCCTGCTGGTCGCGCCGGACGGCGCCATGCGCTACGCCGAGGAACTACCGGTCGACCACGTGGGACAGGCCGTCGCCGCCGGCGAGTTCGGCGACGTCGGCGCGTACGCGGTGATCACGCTCGAGTACGGCGAGGACCACCACCTGGTGGACCCGTTCGACGTCACCGCCGGCCGCAAGTCCCAGCAGGACACCGCCGGGCTCGACGGCCGCTACCTGCACCCGGTGGTGCGCTGGTTCCGCGCCGGCGAGCAGACCGGCGACCACCACATGACCGAGAACCTCGAAAACGAGTGGGACAGCGAGCGTTACCACCGCGCGCCGCTGCGGGCCTTCCTCGCCGCGCAGCGGAACTCACCCGCGCCGGTGCTGCCATGACGCTGCGCGCACTCCACGACCGGGCCCGCGAGGCCCTCGACCCGGTGCACTACGACTATGTGGCAGGCGGCGCCGGGCAGGAACGGGCGCTCGCCGACAACGAGCGGGCGTTCGACCGGCTCGCGCTGCTGCCCAGAGTGCTGCGCGGCGCCGCGATCCGGGAGATCACCGTGGATCTGCCCGGTGCGCCCGGCGCCGCACCGGTCTTCGTCGCGCCCACCGCGTTCCACCGGCTCGCGCATCCCGAAGGCGAGGAGGCCACCGCCCGCGCGGCGGCGGCGGAGCGGGCCGTGCTGGTCACCGGGATGGCCTCGACGACGGCCGTCGAAGAAGTGGTCGCCGCGGCCCGCGCGGTCCGCGCGGATGCCGCCGTGTGGTTCCAGCTCTACCTCCAACCGGACGTGCAGGTGACCGACGCGCTTCTCGCCCGCGCGACCGGCGCGGGCTGTACCGCACTGGTGGTCACCGTCGACTCCCCGGTGTTCGGCCGGCACACCCGCGACCTGCGTCACGGCTTCACCGACCTGCCGGCGGGCTACGCGGCCGAGAACATGCGCGGCCTCCCGGGCGCGGCTGCGGGCGGGACGCTGGACATCGCCATGTCGCCGGACCTGTCCTGGGCGGACCTGGACCGGCTGTGTGCGACGGCCACCCTTCCGGTGCTGCTCAAGGGGATCCTGCACCCGGTGGACGCGCGGCTCGCGGTCGAACACGGTGCCGCCGGGGTCATCGTGTCCAACCACGGCGGCCGCCAGCTCGATGCCGCACCGGCCACGGTGGACGCGCTGCCGGCCGTCGTCGACGCCGTCGCCGGCGCCGTCCCGGTGCTGCTCGACGGCGGTGTGCGGCGCGGCGGCGACGTCGCGCTGGCGGTCGCTCTCGGCGCCGCCGCCGCCGGCGTCGGCCGGCCCGTCGTGTGGGGGCTGGCCGCGAACGGGGCGGCCGGGGTGCGGGAGGTTCTCGCCACCCTGCGCGACGAGTACGACCACACGCTCGCGCTCTGCGGGGCACGCGGCAGCGCCGACCTGGCGCCGGACATGGTGGTGCGCCGGTGAGGGCCGTATCGGTGCTCGCGCTCGCCGCCGCGGTCACCGCGCCGCGCTGGCTGCCGCAGCGGGTGGTCGCCCTGCGCGGCGCGATATTCGAGAAGGTCAACGGGGACGGCGCGATCACTCTGCCCAACGCGACGCACGGTCCCGAGGTGTTCGAACGCGTCTACGCCGACCCGGCCGCCGACGGCCGCAGCGCGGGCGCCGGACTGTCCGACCTGTTCTGGTACTGGCTCGCGCCCGGCCCAGAGGTCCATCAGGAGCACCTTGAACGGGGCGCGCGCTACGACGACGTCGCCGCGACCACCCGGCGCATCCTCGCCGGCCGCTCCGCCGATCTCGCCGACACCGCCGGCCGCGCCGTCGGCCGCGCGCTGGACGCTCTGCCGGACGACAGGATCAGCCTGGTACGCCTGCGGGACCTGCTGATGCCGGCATGGGCGGAGTTCAGCTACGAGCTGGTGTTCGACGAGCCGTGCCCGCGGCACGCGCGCGAACTGATCGTCGCCCACGCCGCCGACGTGGTCACCGCGCTGAAGTGCACCGGCCTGCGCCACCCGCGCCGCCGCGCCCGGCTCACCGCCTATCTCCGTGGCCGGCTCGCCGACGTCGTGCACCGGCTGCCCGCGTCGCTCTCGCCGGAGGAGCAGGTGCACTATCTGCAGGGCACGTTCTTCAACACGGCTGTCGTGCAGCTTTCCGAAGCGAGCGCACACCTGCTGCTGGCCCTCGCACAGCACCAGGACGTACAGGCCAGGCTGGTCGCCGATCCGGCCGATGACCGCTACCTGGACAACGTGCTCGACGAGACCATGCGGATCTACCCCCTCTTCGGCATCGCGCACCGGATCACCACCGGCGAGATCGCGCTGGACGCCGGCACCGTCCTGCCCGCGGGCTCGGTGGTGTGCTTCAGCTACCCCGACTACCACGCGACGGGCTACGACCGGCCCGACGAGTTCGACCCGGACCGGTGGAACTCACTGTCCCGCAGGGCGGCCCACCACATCCCCTTCGGCATGCCGGCCAACCGGCCGTGTCCCGCCTGGCGCCTCTCGCCGCTGGCCCTGCGGGCCGCCGCCCGCGAGGTACTGCGCCGGTTCCGGCTGGAGTCCACCGTCGCGCACACCCGCTCCCTCCCGCACCGGGCACCCTGCCTGCTCATCCCGCGCTGGCGCGGGACCGATCCGCTCCCGCTCCCCCTGCTGCGGCTGTTCGTCCGCGGGCGCGACCGTGTCGAGGACGTGACCCGCAGCGTCACGCAGTTGGTACTCGGCACCGCGATGGTGCTGCACGCGCGGCGACTCCGGCTCGCCGGCACGTACTTCGACCGGCACGCGGTGGCACCGCCCGGGCGGTGCCCGCACCACACCGGACCGGAAGCACACGAGTGAGCGGGGACGGCGGGCTGAAGCCCGCACGCGCGGGTACGGCCGGGGAGGTCCGCGCCGTACCGGGGGACGCGGACCCCGAGGGCGAGGACCGCTTCGGCCGGCTGCGGCCGTGGTGTGTCGGCGCCGGGGTGGTGGTCGTCGTCGCCGGCGTACTGCTGCACCTGCCGGAGCTGCGCATGCTCGGCGAAGGCGACGGCATGCCGATGGACATGCGCTGGACACCGGTCATGGTGACCGGCATGGTCGCGGTCACCGCGGGGGTCCTGCTCACGATGATCGGTCTGTTCGCCGGCCGTCCCCGGCCGCGGGCCTCGGTGCCCGTGGTGGGCCACATCGAGCACGGCAGGACCCGCCCCGTCTACTGGGTCACCTGCGGTGTGCTCATCGTCGCCCTGGTCATCGACACCATGAAACCGCTCACGATCGCCTTCGTCCTGCCCGGCATGGCCGACGAGTACGGCATGTCGACCTCCGCGGTGTCGATACTGCCGGTCGTGGCGCTGACCGGGACGACCGCCGGGTCGGTGGTCTGGGGTGTGATCGGCGACCGGTACGGCCGCCGCCCCGCCCTGGTGCTGGCCACCGTGCTGTTCATCGCGACCTCGGTGTGCGGAGCCATGCCGTCGTTCGCCTGGAACCTGGTCATGTGCTTCACCATGGGCATGTCCGCCGGCGGGATGCTGCCCCTGGTGTTCACGCTGCTCGCCGAGGTGGCGCACCGCCGGCACCGGGGCTGGATGGCGGTGGCGATCGGTGCGGTGGGCGGGCTGGCCGGCTATCTCGCCGCGAGCGTCGCGGCCAGCCAACTGGAGCCGCGGTACACCTGGCGGGCACTGTGGCTCATCGGCCTGCCGACCGGCCTGCTGCTGCTCGCCGTGCTGCCGCTGATCCCCGAGTCACCTCTGTTCCTGCTCCGCCAGGGCCGGCGAGCGGCGGCCGAACGTATCCTCGGCCGCTTCGGTGCCCGCCTGACCGTCCGGCCGTACTCGCCCGACCTCGCCTCCCCCGGCCTGCGGGAACTGCTTCGCAGCCGGACGGCCGTCACCCTGGCGATCGGGCTGGTCGGGCTGAGCTGGGGGCTGGTGAACTTCGGCTTCCTCGGGCTGCTCCCGGCGCAACTGAGCGAGGCGGGTATCTCCAGCACGTCGGCGAGCGCCCTGGTCGCCCGCGCCGCCCTCTACTCCGCGCCCGCGCTGCTGGTGGTGGTCGTCCTCTACGCGATCTGGAGCAGCCGGGGCAGCCTGATCCTGTTCGTCACGATCACCGCCGTCGCCCTGACCGGCGTTGTCGCGTGGAGCATCGACGACGGCGGCGATGCCCTGCTGACCGGCTCCGTCGGCCTGCTCGTGCTCACCCTGGCCGCGGTGAACGCCGTTCTCGTGCCGTACAGCACCGAGATCTACCCGACCGAGTTCCGCGCCCGCGGTGCCAGCCTCGCCGCCGCGTCGACCAAACTCGGCGGCGTGCTCGGGCCGGTGGTCATGCTCGGCTTCCTCCAGGTCAGCACGCCGGGCCGGCCCACTCTCGCCGTCAGCGCCATCGTCTTCGGCGGGCTCAGCCTGCTCGCCGCCGCCCTCATGCTCCGCTACGGCCGCACACCACCGTCCCTGCCCACCCGCTGAGCGGCCCGCACGGCACGGACGGTCACCCGGCGACGCGGGCGCGGAGGCCGGCCCTGTCGGGCTTGCCGGCGGGGGTGAGGGGGACCTCGTCGAGCACCGTCAGCCCGGTGGGGGCGCACGGCTCACCGAGTGCGGCGGCGACCAGGGCGCGCAGGGCCGGCAGGTCGGGGGTGTGGCCGGCGGCCGGAACGACGAAGGCGTGCGCGGTCTCGCCGGTGTCGGCGTCCGGTGCGGCGACGACGTGGGCCTCCGCCACCGACGGATGGGCGGCCAGCACACGCTCGATGGGCCCGGTGGCATACACCTCGGCGTTGACGATGACCACGTCGCGGGCCCGGCCGGTCAGCCAGAGCATGCCCGCGGCGTCGAGGTGGCCGATGTCGCGGGTGCGCACCCAGCCGTCCACGAAGACCTCGGCGCTGCCGACGGGGTCGGCCCAGTAGGCGGCGCCCTGCGCCGGCGTACGCGCGAACAGCTCGCCGTCCACGCCGGGTGGCAGGACCGCACCGTCCGGGCCGCGGACCTCCAGGCCGGCCGGCGGCCGGCCGACCGAGCCGGCCGGGTCGTGCGGGGTGGCCATGGCGATGGTGCCGGTCTCGGTCTGGCCGTACCCGTGGAAGACCACGGGCCCGAGCACGTCGAGCGCCTCCCGCAGCCGCGCCGGCGACAGCGGCGAGCCGGACACCATGAGCGCGCGCAGGCACGACAGGTCCGCCGGCTCGGTGCGCTGACGCGCGACGAGCTTGCCGAGGCGGGGCACGGTGATCACGCTCGCCGTCGCGCGGTGACGGACGAGCGCGTCGGGGAACGCCGGCGCGTCCGCGACGACCATGGTGCCGCCGGCGGCGAGTGTGAGCAGCCCGTACTCCATCATCACCTGGCTCGTCAGCGAGCCGAACACCAGGAACCGGTCCAGCGCGGATGCCAGGGCCGCGATGGCCGGCGGCCAGGCGGACGGCCGGAGCGTCCACGCGGAGCCGAGCGCGGCGTAGGTCTGGGCGACCGCCTTGGGCACGCCGGTCGAGCCGCTGGTGTGGAGCAGCCTGGCGACGTCGTGGGGCAGGCCGGCCGGCGTGACCGGACCGTCGGCCGCGGACAGCAGCGTGCCGAGCGGAGTCGTCCGGCCGGGGCCCGGGGCACCGTCCGAGACGGTGACGGCGACGTCCTTCAGCACGTGCGCGAGCCGGCCGGCGGGCAGGCCGGGACGCGCGCCGACGACACGTGCCCCGACCACATGGCAGGCGATGATCGCGGCGAACGCCTCCGGCGTGACGCCGAGGAGCACGCCGACGCCGTCGCCGGGCCCGATGCCGTCGTGCCGCAACCCGTTGGCGACCCGCCGGACCATGCCGAGCAGCGCGCCGCCGGACACGACGCGCTCGCCGTGTTCGAACACCGCGCGGTCGCCTGCCGCGCCGAGCAGGTCGAGTACCCGGCCGGGGAACGGCTGTGCCGGGTGCTCAGCCAAGGCACTTCTGCACGAAGGCCGCCAGCGGCTGCCGGTGCACCTCCGGCAGGTCCCAGTCGTTCTCCAGGTTCTCCGCCAGGTGATGGGTGCCGCCCGGCGCGCCGTCGCGGTAGTAGCGGACCACCGGGTGCAGGTAGCTGGCGCGGTCGGCGTTCTCCGCGTCGTTCTCCGCGACCCGCGGGATCGTCACGTCGAACGGGTCGCCGTGGTCGTGGTCGGCGCCGTACTCCAGGTCGACGACGAACCGGTGCCGGGCGTCGCCGAGCCCGCCTTCCCGCACATAGGCGAGCGGGACCTCTTCCTGGTACCAGGCCCTCTCCGCCTCGACGGTGACCACGTCGCCGAGCACGCCGAACTGCTGCCACAGCGCGGAGGACCGGTTGACCCGCGCGATGACGGCGTCGGCGACGGCGTCCTGCGTCGGCTCGACCGGGGCCGCGGGCCACGCCCGGTCGTGGTGGCGCGCGCGCAGGATCCGGTGCAGGGCGCGCACGCCGTAGCGGAAGCCGTGGATGAACCCGTTGGTGGAGGTCTTGAAGTCCCGCTGCTGGGTCAGGGTGCCGGCGAAGTACAGGCCCGGCACGTTGACCGACTCGTACGCCGACGTCTGCTCGGGGAACCGGTCGTCGATGACCAGCGCCGGCCGGCAGCCGTCGGCGAAGACGCTCGCGTCGAAGCGGAATCCGGTGCAGGCGATGATCCGGTCGTAGTGCAGCTCACGCAGCTTCTCCACCGTACGGGCATAGCGGAACAGCACACGGAACCCGCCGTCGTCACGGCGCTCGATGCGCTCGACGCTGCCGTCCAGCACGGTGTTCTGCGACTTCAGCTGGTAGGTGTCCAGGAAGTTGTTGTTCACCGCGCGCAGATGTCCGACGAAGTGCGTCTGCCAGGCCATCCTGACCGAGTGCGGACCGGCGACGTGGATCACCGCGGCCTTCTCCACCAGCGCGTCGGCCGTCTCGAATCCGGAGTTCCCCTTGCCGATGACCAGCACCCGCTGTCCGGTGAAGGTCTGCGGGTCCGGATCGAACGAGTCGTAGTACTCGGCGAGCTCGATGCCGGGGATATCCGGGATGTTGAACTTCGACACTCCGGTGGCGACGACGAGTCGCTTGCCCGTCCACGTCCGTCCCCGGTGGTCGGTGACCGTGAAACCTCCGCCGCCGGCTCTGGAGATCCCGGTGACCTCGGTGTCGTACTCGACCCGCACGCCGGTCTTCGCCGCGAAGTCGGCGAGATAGCGCAGCAGGTCGTCCGCCTGGGGGAAGTAGCGCTCGCTGTAGCGGGTGAACAGCAGGTCGGGGTCGTCGGACAGGAGGGAGTTCCAGTCCATCCGCATACGCAACTCCGGGTCGTCGTACCCGGTGTGCACCTTGTTGACCGAGATGAGCTGCCGGTGCCGGGGGAACCGGGTGAAGAACGTGCCCGGCCCGGACCCCCGCTCCAGAACGACGTAGTCGTGGCCGTCTCGCTCAAGCAGTGCGGCAAGTTGCAGCCCGGCCGGACCAGCCCCGACGATCACGTAGTCGTGTGCCATGCGTCGCAAACTACCCGCCGGATTTCAGAGCGCTCTGAGATTCTCCGGCCGGACGACCGGCCGCGGCCGATGAGCCGGATGACGCTTCAGAGCCGGCCACTCACCTACGACCGCACCTCCGCACGGCATCGTTCTGCCGGTGCGCATGCCGAGCCCTCCACGGCTCGGCATGCCACAGGGCGTTCGTGCAGTCGGCGGTGGAGACGCCCCGCGCCTCCACCGCCTCGCCGCTGCTGCGGCGATCAGCCGGAACGTGGCCCGCGACCGGTCTCAGGTGCCGGCCGGTCGCGGACCTTGCCCGGCTGCCGGGCCGCGAGTCCTCTTACGTGACGGTCCAGCGCTGGTTGCCGCTGTTGGTGCAGGAATAGAGCCGGACCTGGCTGCCGTTGGAGGTTCCGGCCGCGTCGAGGCAGAGGCCGGACTGGACGCCGACGATGGTTCCGTCGTCGGTCACCTGCCATTTCTGGTTGTCGCCGCCCCAGCAACTGTAGATCTGGATCGCGGCGCCGCTGCTGCTGCCGGCGGCGTCCAGGCACTTGTTTCCGTAGACCCGTAGCTCACCGTCGTCGGTGGCGGCCCACAACTGGTTGCTGCCGCCGTGGCAGTCCCATATCTGGAGCGGGGTGCCGTCGGCGGTGCCCTCACCCGACACGTCCAGGCACCGGCCCGACTCGACGCCCTTGATCTGTCCGGAATCGTCAGGCGGCGTGGTGGAGCCGCCGTTGAGAGCGTTGAGGACGGCGTCGTAGGCGGGCTTCTTGCTGCCGTCGTTGTAGAACAGCAGCGGCGTGTCCTGCGCCCGCCAGGAGTCGCTGTCGCGCACGCCCCAGACGGTGATGCCGAGGCAGCGTTCGACGGCCAGGCAGTCGTTGGTCACCGCGGCGTAGGTGTTCGGCGAGGCACCCTGGATGTCGAGCTCGGTGACGGCCACGTCGACGCCGAGGTCGGCGAAGCTCTGCAGGGTGGTGCGGAAGTTGCTGTTGTAGGGGCTGCCGCTGTTGAAGTGCGACTGGAAGCCGACGCAGTCGATCGGTACGCCGCGCTGCTTGAAGTCCCGGACCATGGAGTAGACGGCCTGCGTCTTGGCCCAGTTCCAGTTCTCGATGTTGTAGTCGTTGTAGCAGAGCTTGGCGTCCGGGTCGGCGGCGCGCGCGGTCTCGAAGGCGACCTCGATCCAGTCGTTGCCGGTGCGCTGGAGGTTGGAGTCGCGCCGCGCTCCGGAGTTGCCGTCCTCGAAGGCTTCGTTCACGACGTCCCACTGGGTGATCTTGCCCTTGTAGTGGGCCATCACGCCGTTGATGTGGCCGATCATCGCCTGGCGCAGGTCGCTGCCGCCGAGGCTCTGCATCCAGCCGGGCTGCTGGTTGTGCCAGGCGAGGGTGTGGCCGCGCACCTCCTTCCCGTTCTGCACCGCCCAGTTGTAGACGCTGTCACCGGCGCTGAAGTTGAACTGCCCCCGCTGCGGCTCGGTGGCGTCGATCTTCATCTCGTTCTCGGCCGTCACCGAGTTGAACTCGCGGCTCGCGATCGACGTGTACTGCGAGTCGCTCAGCCTGCCCGAGGCGATGGCGACGCCGAAGTACCGGCCACTCTGCGCCGCCGCGGCACCGAGCGTACTCTCGGCCGCGTCCGCCTTCGGCGGTGCGGCGAGCGTCGCGACCGCGCCGAGGACGACGGCGACCAGCGCCAGCAGCAGGCCCCGGAGTTTTCGGCCGACGGGGGGTCTGGGAAGGGCGTACGAGCCCATGACTGTGCCTCCAAGCTAGAGATCAAGGAAGGACTGATGCGCAGGGGACTGCGTCGCCCCGGACGGTCCCGGCCGGCACGGACAGATCAGCTCGGCGGGTGGCGTACGCCGGGCGGCCAGGTCTCGGCACGGGCATGGCGGGGCTCCACAGCGGCTCAGCCGGGGGCCGCCACGCGGCGTCCCTGCCTCGCCGACTGCGCGAAGAGCCAGGACGCACGGTGCGAACCTCACCGGGGACGGAACGGGGTGGCACAGGTGCGTTGGTGCGGGGATCTGCCGTGCAGTGCGGGGCCGCAGGATCCGGGATTTCGAACTCTTGTCAGCCCCTCAGACAAGGATGATTGAGGCCTTGACCGTGGATCGTCAACACCTGCGCAGAAAAAGTTTCCGCTCCATCTTCGAAAATTTCGAACGCCCACGCACGGGCCGGCGTCGCCGCGGGGAGGAACCGCGTACCGCGTCGGGGCGTTGAAGGAGCGAGACGCAGGAACAGCGGGGTCCGGAAGCGCGGAGTGAGACCCGGTTGACCACCCCGGAATCGTAAAATCTTCCTACAAATGGCCGGAAACTTTGGCATAGGGGATGTAACCGGCTGCCGATACGTCAGCCCTCTTCCCTTTTCGTCCCGTTCCACCAGGCGTCGCGCTCGCCGCCCCGGAGCAAGATCGGCCAACCTCCGGTGACCCGCACCGACCGTGTTGTCATGTTCTGGACGCGTTCCTAGCCTTGAGAGCGTTTGCACGACGTGTTTCCCGCCCCGCTGCACGAGTGCCACCGCCCCGACCCGACCGGCTGCCGCCCGTACGGAGGGAAACGGCCGGACGGCGCTGGCCGTCGCGAGGCGTCTTGGATGGAGATCCGAGCCCACTTCTGACCACCAGGGGGAGATTCTTGTGCGCATTTCGAGGGCCAGGGCCACCTACAGGCTCTGCGTCACGGCGTTAGCCGGCGCGAGCCTGCTCGTCCCTCTCGCGGCGGCGGCCCACGCCGCCGACCGTCCACCGTCCCCGGCAGTCGTGTCGCTCCCGGCACCGGCGGCCGGCGAGTCCGTCACCGGACCCGAGCCGGCACCCGCTCTGACCACGACGACAACGGGGCAGGAGGCCCCGGGGCTGCTGCTGACGACCCCGATCAACTTCGGCCTCAACGCCGGGGTGGCGGCCATCTACGACAACGACGGCCAGCTCATCTGGGAACGGCCCGGCAGCTACTTCACCATGGCCACCAACGAGTACCGGGGCCGGCCTGCCCTGACGTTCTACGACGTGGACCGCAGCGCGTACCTCGTGCTGGACCAGTCGTACCGCGAGATCGCCGCCATCACCATGCGGAACCAGCCGACGGACAACCACGAACTCGAGTTCAGCCCCGACGGCTCCCGCGTCCTGATCCAGGGCTACGTCCCGACCCCCTACGACCTCAGCCCGTGGGGCGGCCCCGCCGACGCGACCGTCGTCGACACGGTGATCCAGGAGCAGATCGTCAAGACCGGCGAGGTCACCTTCGAGTGGAGCGCCCTCGACCACGTCCCGCCCGACGAGACCACGGAGCCGATGAGCGGTTCCGCGGACCTCGACCTCTACCACTCGAACTCGCTGGACTACGACACGGACGGCGACATCCTCACCAGCTTCCGCAACACCAGCACCGTCTACAAGATCGACATCAGCACCGGCGAGATCGTCTGGCGTTTCGGCGGTGAACGGAGCGACTTCACCTTCGACGGCGGTGCGGCCGACATGCCCAGCTACCAGCACGACGCGCGGCGGCAGCCGGACGGGCAGCTCACGCTCTTCGACAACGGCAACACCCACAGCCCTCAGGAGTCGCGCGCGGTGACGTACACCCTCGACGAATCCGCCATGACCGCCACGGTCGCGGAGGACCTCAGGGACGACCCGCCGTCCTTCACCTCGATCACCGGCAGCAACCGGCAGATGGGCAACGGCAATCAGCTCGTCTCCTTCGGCGTCACCGGGCGCATGGTCGAGTTCAGCGGCGACCGGCCCGTCTTCACCGGCACCTTCCCCGCCGGCTGGTTCACCTACCGCACGGAGCGCGCCGACGACTGGACCGGCACCCCGGCCGCCCCGCCCGACGTCGTCGTCAGCGACCTCGCCGAGGACGGCAGCCGCACGATGAACGTGAGCTGGAACGGCGCCACCGAGGTGGACGCCTGGCGCATCGAGGCCGGGCCCAGCAAGCACAGGCTCACCAAGGTAGGTGTCACGCCCAAGACCGGCTTCGAAACGGCGGCCGAGTTCTTCGCCCCCGAGGACGCCGACGTGTTCCGCATCACGGCCCTCGACGACTCCGGGAAGAGACTCGGCAGCCGTACCGTCTCCGGCTCCTGACCCGCGACTGCCCGGAGGGCCGGGCCGCCGCGCCCGCAGAGCACCCGACGCACACGAAGCGGCGGGTGCTCCGGGCGCCGCGCGTACCGCGGGTGAGGCGCCCGTCCGGCGACCGGCCGGCGCCGGGGGCAGGCCCGCGTACGCCCCGGGCGGCCACCCGCCGCCGCCATCCGCGGCCGGAGTCGGGCGGGACGGCGTCGTGCCGCTCACGCGCGCCTCCTCCCCGCTCGCCGGCGGGAAGCCGCATAAGAGCCTGACCGCAACGAATCCTGCCCCTCAGCAGGTGTACACCGCAGAAGGGAACAAGCATGACCCACTTATCCCGACGAACCGCGTTAGGCGGTCTCATGGCGATCGGCGCCGGGACCCTCTTCGCCGGCACCGCGCAGGCCCACGCCACGGCCCTCGCACCGGCCGGCGGCATCGGCCACCGCCGGGTCGCCGCCCGGGCGGCCTCGCAGCAGGACCCGCCGAAGCTCGACGTCCGCACTCGGCTCCCAGGCACCGCGCCCGGGCTGCTCTTCCTCACCCCCCAGGGATTCGCGGCGCCGACGATGCCGCGCGGGCCGCAGATCGTCGACGACAAGGGCCGGATGGTCTGGTTCCGCCAGATCCCCAACGGCACGTTCGCCACCGACCTCCGCGTCCAGACCTACCGGAACAGCCCGGTGCTGACCTGGTGGGAAGGCACCGCGGGGGTGGGCGGGATCGGCGACGGTGTCTGCCACATCGCCGACGCGTCCTACACCATCGTCGCGACCGTACGGACGCCCACGCCCGGGGGCAGGCTCGACCTCCACGAGTTCCTCCTCACCCCGGAGGACACGGCGCTGATCATCACCTACCGGGAGGTGCCCCACGACCTCACTCCCGTCGGCGGGCCCGCGGACGGCACGGCCTGGGACTGCATCGTGCAGGAGATCGACGTCGAGTCCGGGGCAGCCATCCGCGAATGGCACGCCCTCGACCACGCCGCCCTCGAAGAGTCGGAGATGCAGTACCGGCAGGGCACCGGCGCCTTCGACTACTTCCACGCCAACGCGGTCTCGCTGGACGTGGACGGCAACCTGCTCATCTCCGGCCGCAACACCAGCACCGTCTACAAGGTCGACCGGGTGACGGGCGAGGTCATCTGGCGCCTCGGCGGCTCGAACAGCGACTTCCAGCTCGGTGAGGGCACGCCCTTCATCGGGCACCACGACGCGGAGGGCGAGGGCGGGAACGTCTACCGCGTCTTCGACAACGCGACACACGGCCCGCCGGGGGGCACCTCCCGTGTCATACGGATCGAGGCGGACCCGGAGCTGGGTACGGCCACGCTCCTCGACGAGATCACCCACCCGGACGTGCAGACGGTCGCGGCGGAGGGCGGCACCCACCGGCTGCCCAACGGCAACACGCTGGTGAGCTGGGGGCACGCCAGCCGCGTCTCGGAGTTCTCACCCGACGGAAGGCTGCTCTTCGACGGCACGTACGAGGCGGGCATCAGCAGCTATCGGGCCTACCGTTTCGCGTGGCGGGGCCGGCCGGCCCGCGCCCCCCGGGTCACCGTGGACCGCGCGTCCGGTGACGTGCACGCCCTCTGGAACGGCGCCACCGGCGTCGCGGCGTGGCGCGTCCTCGGCGGCGACAGCCGCGCCCGCTTCGGTGCGGTGGCGCGGGTGCCGTGGAACGGGCTCGACACCGCCGTGCCGCTGCCCGGCTCCCTCCGGCGGGAGCTCGACCACGTCCAGGTCCAGGCCCTGGACGAGCGGGGCAGGGTGATCGGCACGTCACCGGTCACGTCCTGGGACGACGCCCTCGCCGGTGCGAGCTGACGACGATGGCCCCGATGCCGTACGCGCGTCTCACGCACGTCGCCTTCCACACACCGCCCCTGGTCAAGATGGCGGACATCGCCGCCTTCACCGGGCCCGACGACGGCGGCGGCGCCGTCGCCCAGGTCATCGGCAACTCCGCCATCGACACCAAGGGCATGGCCGTCACCCCGCAGATCGAGGACCCCAGGCGGTGGCCGACCAGGCGGCGGATGGCCCGCGGCCTCCTCGAAGCCCGGAAGCTGGGCAGAAAGACCATCTCCCGGGCCCTCGACGAGGCCGGGCTGCGCCCCGAGGACGTCGGCCTGCTGGCCACCACCACGACCACGACCCACTCCGCCCCCGGACTCGACGCACTCGCCTCCGAACTCGGCATGCGCGCCGACGTCCAGATCCTGTCGCTCGGCCCCATGGGCTGCTACGCCGCCCTGCCCGCCCTGTCCGTCTGCGCGGACTGGGTGGCCCTCCACCGGCGGCCGGCGGTCCTTCTCGCCGTCGACCTCTTCTCTCCGCACGTCCAGCCGCCCCCGTACGACAAGGAAGCGGCCGTCGTCCTGACCCTGTTCGGCGACGGCGCCGCAGCGGCCGTGCTGAGCCCGGCCACACCCGGGCTGCCCGGGGTGGACGTCATCGACCGCGAGCAGCTCACCGACCCCCGCCCACGCCGCCGATCTCCAGGTGCACCTCGGCGACCTGGGCCTGCACATCACGCTGAAGCCGTCCATGCCGGACGTCGTCGCCGCGTCCGTCGCCCTGCCGGCCAGGGCGGTGCTCGAACGCCACGGGCTCGGCTGGCACGACGTGGCGTGGTGGGCGGTTCATCCGGGCGGGCGCCGCATCCTCGACCGGGTCGAGGAGGCGCTCGAACTCCCGGAGACCTCGATGGCCGTCTCCCGCGGCACGATGCGTGAGTTCGGGAACACCGCCGCACCGGCCGTACTCGGCGTGCTGGCGCGGCTGCAGTCCACCAGACCACTCGCGCCCGGGGAGCACGGAGTCGCTCTCGCCTTCGGCCCCGGCGCCACGGTGTGGGCGACGCTGCTGCGCGGTGCGTGAGCAGCGTTCACCCCCCACTTCTCCTCCGGAAGGAAACACCCGACATGCTCGACGTCTTCGGCACCGGTGCCGGACGCACCGGCACGATGTCACTCAAACTCGCCCTCGAAAAGCTCGGCTTCGGCCCGTGCCACCACATGCTGGCCATGCTCGACAAGCCCGACGAAATCCCCTTCTGGGAAAAGGCGGCCGACGGCCGGGCCATGGACTGGTCCGAGGTCTACGCCGGCTACCGGTCGAGCGTGGACTGGCCCGGGGCGCGCTACTGGCGTGAGATCGCCGCCGCCTTCCCGGCGGCGAAGGTGATCCTCACCGTCCGCGACCCGGAAAGCTGGTACGAGAGCGTCAACTCCAGCATCTACGCGGCGGCCGTGGCCCCGCCCCCGCCGGACGCCGCCCCGGTGTACGAGCAACTGCGGCTGATGTCGCTGCAGACCGTCTGGGACGGCGTCTTCGACGGCCGGTTCGCCGACAAGGACCACGCCATCAGGGTCTTCACCGAGCACAACGACGCCATCGTGCGGGAGCTCGACGACGACCGCCTCCTCGTCTTCGAGGTGAACCAGGGCTGGGGTCCGCTGTGCGCGTTCCTCGACGTCCCCGAACCCGAGGAGCCCTTCCCGCACAGCAACGACAGGGCGCAGTTCGCCTCCATGGTCAAGGAACACACGGAGGGCACGGAGCGCACCGCGCACGACGCCTCCTGACCCACGGCGCCGGACGACGCGAGCGGCATACGGGCCGATGCCCGTATGCCGCACCCCCCTCATGCACCGTCACCCGACGCCCCGGGCAGGACGTCCGGCGGCTCAGCCCGGCAAGCGTCCGGGCGGTGGTCATCGCGTCCCGGGCCGTGAGGTCAGGGGTTGCACAGGTGAGGGACGGCGGGGGCGTTGCCCGGCGCCGCCGGGCCGGTTCAGGAACGGATACCGGACAGGGCCGCTTCGACCAGGTCATGCCCCAGGTCGGGGCGGACCCCGTCCGGATTGGTCAGGTCGTGGTCGGCGTACCAGCCGGCGTCGGCCTCCGGGTGGGGCCCGACGACGGCGACGTGCCCCTCGCCGTACGGGGCGAGAGCCGCCGCCGGCAGGGCGTTGTCGTACGTGGCGATCACGGTGGCCGCCTCGTCGGTGAGCGTGAAGTAGGGCCCGTCCTGGAAGTACATGTGCCGCCGCCGGCCGCGCCAGCGGACGGGGATGACGGTATCCGCCGCCGTGTGCACCGACGCCCCCGGCGAGGCGATGTACGCGTCGGTGTCACCGGGCAGGAGACCGAAGCCGGGACTGCAGCCGGCCAGGTAACCGCCCATGCAGAAGCCGAGATAGCGTCCTCCGCCGCGCACCCAGCGGCGAAGCGGACCGGCGAAGGCACGCATCTCCCGCCAGGCCGCCGTCACGTCGTCACCGCCCCCCGGCTGGGCGTAGACATCCGCCGCCGCCAGCGCCGACGCCGTCAGCGGCACGTCTTCGCCGGGGCCGCAGTACCGCACGACCGGGGCCGACGGCGCACTCCGTAACAGCGCGGCCACCGCCTCCGCACAGCCCGCGCACGCAGCCGGCCCCCGGTAGACCAGAGCATGCGGCCGCGGCTGCCGTCCGGAAGGTTCCCCGGCCGATCGCCGCCGCCCGCACCCGGACTGAACACCCGTCGAAGCAGCCGCCGCAAGGGCACACGAGAGCAGCCGGCGCCTGTCCATACGGCGAACGTGGACGGTGAACCCACCGCCCGTCAAGTTCACCGCGGCCGTCCGGGCCGGCCGGAGTCAGCTTCCGACCGCGAACTTCTCACGAAGCCGCAGGTGACTGGGTATGGTGCGGCTATGCGGTCACATGACTACGCGGCGGTGTTGCCGTTCCTGAGCGACGTCGAAGTCGTCGCCTCCACCGTCGTCGCCGTCTGTACCGCGATCACGGGCGTCGTCGCTGTCACCCGCGCCATCCGTTCCAACCAACGGGCGGTGCGGGCGAAAAGCCTCAAGATCGGCTGGCAGGTCGATGCAGGCCCCGGCTCGACAGGTGCCCTCGTCCTCAACGAATCCAACGGCACCTTCCAGAAGTTGGTCGTCACGGTCACCTGTGGCACACACCTGCGGACGGCCCGCAAGGACATCGCCATCCTCAGGGCGGGCGACCAGCATCTGTGGCCGAGCGACGACGTCCACCGGTCGGTGAGCCCCCGGCGGCCTCCCCAGGAGGCCTTGCCGAGGCATTACGGCACACCGCACGACGTACAGATCACCTTCCGGGACGGCAAAGGCTACTGGTCCTTACACGAAGAGCAGCTCGACCGGGTGCGGTCGCTGGTGGTCTGGGCGGAACGGACCCGGGCCCGCACGCTGGCGAAGTACTTCGGGCGTTCCAGTTCTTTCCGCAGAACCTACGCGGTCTCCGTCACGGTGGAGTCGTTCGACCGCACCGAGGCGCTGGAAGAAGCGCTCACAAGACTCGTCGCGACCGGCCGCCCACCACACGGCTACCACGTTCCGGATGTGGTCGCCGGGCCGCACGACTGGATCGGGCGCGTCGTACAGGAAGGCTCGGTACTCGAACCGCCGTTCAGCCGCGCGGGGCTGGCACGGATCTCCCCCGTCGCCGTGGAAGCGCTCACCAGCCGGGAACAGCTCTACGCGATACCGTACGTCTTCGACAGCGTGGCCATGATCCGCAACAACGCGCTTGCGGGCGGCGGTCCGATGCCGGCGACGTTCGACGAGGCCGTCCGGGCGGGCGACGCAGCCATCCGGGCCCAAGGGATCGAGGACGGCGCCGGAGTCGCGCTCCAGGTCGGCCCCCCTGACGCAGCGGGGAACGCCGGCGACCCGTACCACATGTGGCCGCTCTTCTCGAGCTGCGGCGGGACGTTCTTCGGCCTGCGCAGGACTCCCCCCGAAGCGGGCGGCGCCGACAGGTTCGAGGACATCTCGGCGTGGCGCGAGAACTTCGTCAACGCGTTCGTCCGGCTGAGCGAGCTCGGCATCGGCCCGGGCGGGAGCGGCGCGCTGAACCCGGACCTCGGCCGCGCGGAAGCATTGCCGCTCTTCTTGGAGGGCCGCGCCCCGTTTCTGGTCTGCTCGTCACGAGCCCTCGCCTCGATCAAGGACCGGCGCATGGACGTGAGCGTCGCGGCCGTACCTCCGCTGGGTGACAGGCAAGCCGTGTCGATGGTCTCGGTGTACGGCTTCTACATCTACCGGGACGCCCCGAACATCCCCGCGGCACGCGACCTGGTGACCTCCTACCTGTCCCAACCGGACGCGGGTGACGACCTCAACAAGCTGCAGCAGCTTGTCCCCGTCCAGGAGGAGGCGATGGGCACCGTCGCCGCCCGGGACGCGACCCTGCGTCCGTACATCGGCCAATGCCACGACGGCCAGGTGATGCCGTCGTGGCCGGAGATGCGGGCGGCGTGGCAACTCCTCGGACACACCGAGTACAAGGTGCTGGCCGGCGAGGGCGACCCGCACGCCGTGGCCGGGGAAGCCGCCGACGCCGGATGGGAACTACTCCGGGAGGCCCGGTCCTCGGGATAGACAACCGGCTACAGTCACCAGGCCAGCTCTCGGAGGGCCCACGCAGACGCGGACCGGCCGGCACCTCACGGACGATGGCACTTACACACCCAGCGCTGTATTCGACTACGCCCACCCACTTGTCCGGGCCCAGCAGCAGACACGACTTCTCGTCGAGCCGGAGCCCGCCCTCAGCCTGATCCACCCGGAACCCCTGAATAAGTCGATCAGAATGCACACTTCCCGCAGTGATTAATACCCCTATTCGATCGATTCGCAGGGAATTAGTCCGCTGATGAATTCACCGAAGGTGCTGGCCACTCGACGGGGAACGCGGTCTTCGTCCACGTATGCGACAGCAGGTTCGCCCGCAGGGCCACAGTGAGAGTAGTCCAGCATGACCGTATCATGCCCAGCGGACGGGGTGTCGCAAATCACCACACCGATCTCCGGATACCCCCACTCCGAGATCAGATAATGGCTGTCCTTGCCCGAAGAAAGGGCGATCCCCCACGATCCCCCAATTCCCCGGATCCCGCTGATCTCAAAATGATCTATGGCCCAGGAAGTCGGAAACGTCGTGGGAAAGCAGCGGCGTCGCGGAGTTCCACCGTTCCGCAGGACAAGGACGTCGACGTAACTTCGCGGTAGTCGCACCCCCAGGACTTTCTCCGCTCGACGGATCATGTCGCCATCGACAGGAGGACCAGTGTAGTAATCGCTGTCTTCGAACAGCTCCGCCATCAAAAACCTCCCGTATGCCCTGTTTGAGCATGGACTTTCCTGTCGATCAACTGCATGAGCCCGCTGTCTTGATGATGATGCCATGTGTATCCCGCTGGCGTAGCGCGCAACCCTGCAGCTTGATTTGCCAGCCTGAAGTCCTTCGACCGGCTACCGGTCAGCTGAATCCTAACGTCCGGAACCTGTGGGTGACGCCAGGCAGAGAAGTCCGGGAATCCGTTCGCATCGAATGGCACGCCCGAAACCGGGTGAGTTTCTCCAGCGAGCTTCCCGTTCCGCACCTTCGGTACGTCACCGTTTGCACAGTTGCATGTACTTGGGTGCTGCTGAACAGCTCCCCCGCAATTGTGAACGAGGACCGGCGTTGACCCCGCGAGCGTGTAGTACGTGTGGATGTCGTTGATCGTGAGGTCGTGGGTGCGTTGGCGCTTGGTGTAGTAGCGAACTTCCTCGACCGTGGCGCCGGCGCCGTCCGGAGTGCGGAGGGTCTGGCCTGGCGTGAGGCCGCCGGCGTTTACCCAGCCGTTTTTCTCCCCCGTCCAGAACGGATGCGTGGTGGTGGACGCCAGGGTGGTGTTGCGACCGTCTGCCTTGATCGTGAGATCGACGAAGTCCTTGTCGTCCTCCGTGGTGATCGTGGCCACGATCTCGCGAATCTTGGTCTTTCCGGTCGCGGAGTCGGTGACGACGACCTTGTCGCCGATCTCGAGATCCTCGATGGGCTTGGTGCTGCCGTCGGCCAGCAGCACCCGGGTTCCCGGGACGAAGCTGTGGCACTTCTTCGCCGCCTTGATGAGCTTGACCGGCTTGAGTGCCTTGGCCCAGGGCAAGTCGAGGGCAGCGGAGCCGCAGGCGCCGGTGAGATCGAGGTTTTGCAGGCACTCCCTCCAGGCACCGACGTCAGGTGCGACGATGGAGAGCGCCAACTGGTCGAAGGGAGTCGGTTCCCGGTCCAGCCAGCCAAGGTCGCCTGCGGCGCCACAGAAGTCCACGTCTCCCGAGGCGGTCTCCCCTGGTCGGCACCTGGACTGGAGGTACTGATCCATCCGGTCATCCACACTGAGCGTCGGGTACATCCGCTCCAGTTCGAGGGCCGTGGGAAGCTTGACGCCCTCCATCCAGACGGCCCCGCCCTCCTGGACGAAATCGATCGCCTGAGATGGGTTCTGCGACGAGCAGTTGCCGGTGCAGGGATGGCTCACGGACGGCCGGCCTATGACCCCGCCGCCGGTTTGGTTCATGCCGTTGCCGCGGCTGCCGTCCGCGCGGGTCTGGCCGCTGCCGCAGCTCACGCCGCTCGGGGACCCCCTGCCGCAGTCGAGTCCCAGGCCGGTGGGGTCCTTGCAGGTCAGTGGGTTCTGGGCTGCGTAGGTGTAGCCGTTCAGGGTTTGGGGTTTGTCGAGTTCGAGGAGCGGGTCGACGCTGATGAAGCGGCCCAGCTCCGGGTCGTACTCGCGCGCGCCCAGGTGCTGCAGGCCGGTGCTGGCGGTGTCGTCGGTGCCGCCGACGAAGCCGCGGGTGCCCGGCCATGACCCCGGTTCCGGGTCGCGGGGAGCGCCGAAGGGGAGCTGCGGCGCTGGTCGAGGTTCTGAGTGGCCGCCTCGATGGCCAGTTGGCCGGTGACCTTGTGGTCGGCGCGGCGGTGGTGCCTGTCGAACGGGGGAGGGAGAGCCGGCCGCGGGGCCGTACGGACTGCGGAGGGCCCGGGCGGGCCCCGCGGACCGTAGTGCCGCGGGGCCCTGCTCAGCCGGTACGGGGCTCCGGGCGGGTCACCGCATGGCCCAGCCGAACCGCGTGCCCACGGCCGGCAGGCCGTCCTTGCCGGGTTCGTAGCTGGTCACGGCGGAGGTGTCGGGCCAGCCGCGTACGTTCGCCCACGGCAGCGCGTGCATGGCGCCGTACGGGGACGGGCCGTAGGGCATGCCGACGTACAGGTTGCCGCCGGTGGCCTGGATGTGGGCGCCCACCTGCTGGTTGGCGCCCAGGCTGCCGGGGAGCCCGGCGGAGCCCGTCTGGATCCAGCGGTCGGTGTCTCCCGGGGACCACAGGGGTGCGAACGTCTGGACGGCGCCGGTGTTCGCGATCCCGCTGAGGTCTTCGCCGGGAACGCCAACGGCCAGCGCGATGTTGTCGGCGGAACTGAGCTCCTTCGGCCTGGTGTTCACCGCGGCGAAGGTCGCGCCGAAGCGGTCGCCGTTCTCCGGTCCGCCGGCGACGCCGGCGTGGCCCTGCCAGATGGTGCTGTGCTGGCCGATGGCGCCGGCCGCGGTCACCTGGATGGTGAAGACGCCGCCGGAGTCCGCGTAGCCGACGCCGTCGACGGTGACGTCCTCACCCGGCGCACCCACGAAGAAGATCGAGTCGGTGGCCGCGGCGGAGCCGGCCGGCCGGTAGGGGACTCCGGCCAGGCCGTCGGAGAACCGGTCACCGGCCTCGCCCGCGCCCGTGACGTCGTCCTGGTCCTGGTTCACCACTCCGAGCGGCCTGGGGGCGCCGGCCGTGGACAGGGCGTGTTCGAGAATCTGCACCCCGCCCGCGTCGGCTTCGCTGCCGAGGCCCTCGCCCGGGACGCCGACGGCGATGTGCTGTGGTGTGGCCGCGAGGGTGGCACCGAAGTCGTCGCCCGGCTCGGGCCCTCCGGACACCCCGTCCTTCCCCTGGACGAGCCCTTTGTTGACGGTCCCCCGCAGGTAATAGGCCGTGCCGGCGTCGGCGTCCTCTCCGGGGGCCCCGATGACCAGGTAGGGCTCGCCGGTGGTCGTGTGCCCGGCGGCCAGCGCGGCGCCCATGCGGTCGCCGGCTTCGCGCAGGGACGCGGCGATGTCGCCGGAGCCGGAGCCCTGCTCGTAGTTGACCGATGCCTTTCCGGTGGTCAGGCCGCCGGGGGCGCCGTAGAGGAGGCTGGCCATGCCGGCGTCCGCGGCGCCGCCGAGATCCTCGTAGGGGATGCCGACGACGAGGTCCGTGCAGCCGTCCTCGTTCTCGTCGTACGTGGCCAGTGCGCGGCCGAACTGGTCGTTCGCCTCGGCTCCGCCCGGGACGGCGTCGAGGTTCTGGGTGATCTCGGCGACACCCTTGCCACCGCCGTGGACGATGCGTACGACGCCGGCGTTGGCGACTCCGTCCACCGTGACGTTGGGGTCGGAGATCGCGACGTCCTCGGCGCCGTCGCAGTTGAAGTCGGTGTACCGCGGGCGCCCGACCGTATCGTCGACCCACGCGCGCAGGTCGTCGACGCGGGCGCTGACGGCACTGTTCGGGGTGCCGTCCGCGGTGTCGGTGCCGAAGCAGCCGACCTGGTAGGAGCGGGAGCTGAGCGCGACGAGTTCGGCGGTGCCGTTCGTCACCCGGACGGCGGGGCCGCCGGTGTCGCCGGCGCAGACCGCGGCGCCGTCCTTGCCGGAGAGGGTCAGATCGGGGGTGCCGACGGCGTCCACGGTGAAGGCGCCCGTGTGCAGCTTGTCCGGGGCCCAGTCGGCGCCGGTGCGACCGTAGCCGGCCACCTGCAGCTCCTCGCCCGCGGCGGGTGCGGTGGCGCTGACGGCCACCGGAGGTATGCCGGACACCGGCCGGGCCAACCGGGCCAGGACCACGTCGCGGCCGGCGTAGGGCACCAGCTCGACGACGTCGCGGACCTGGCCGGAGGACGTGTCGGACACGTCGGTGCGGCCGATGGTGGCCACGGTCTTGTCCTTCGGCTTGCCCGCGGCGACGGCGATGCCCGCGGCGGGGTCGTCGGCGAAGCAGCTCGCCGCGGTGAGCAGCCACTCCCGCTCGACCAGGGCGGCGGAGCACCCGCGCTGGAAGTCTCCGATGACGAGCCTGCTGGTGAAACCGTAGGTGTTGTCGGCCTGCGGGCTGCCGACGACGGCTGCGGCCGGCGTCGCGGCCAGCGCGAGCGGCGCCGCCGTGGCGACAGCGGTGAAAGCGGCCCACACGCCTCGGGCGGCACGGGGGGTACGGGGTTTCCTCATGACCTCTTCCTCGATCGGGTTCAGGGGACCCGGTACTGACCGGGCCGGCAGTCGACTCACGTGCAAGGCGCCGTCACTTGCTGGTCCTGATCTCCACCAGCGTGTGGTCGCGCCGTTCCGGATCGGTGCCCTCCCCGACCGCCTCCCACTGGTTGCGGGGGATGTCGTAGGTCTTGGTCTCCTCGTCGACGGTCATGGTGATGGTGGTGTCGTAGTCGACTCCCCTGACGGTGTAGACCGCGGGCAGATCGAGCGAGAGATAACCCGTGTCGCCGGTCACCCTGAAGCAGTACTCCGGCTTGCTGCGGGCCCATACGCGCAGCAGGCCGTCGGCGCATGTGGGGGACAGCACGATGTGCCCGTTACCGCGCTTCAGCAGGATTCCGCGCTCCTCCAGGATCTGGTCCGCGTTCGGATAGGCGAAGTTCTCCACCGCGTACCCCGGTTCATCCACCGCCGCGGGCGCGGGAGACATGTTCTGCTGTCCGGCAGGTGCCGCAGCAGCGTAGGCCACCGCCGCGAGAGCCGCGACCATGCCCGTTATCAGTGCACGCCTGATCAACCTCATGGGAACTCGTTTCTCCGGTACGCCACCGGTGTTATTCGAGTACTGACAGGGTGGCCGCCACGCCGAGCGTGGCGGCTGCCAGAACGACGAGGAAGAACGCCGCTTTCGGGCCGGAGAGCTGCTCCAACGGCAGTCCCGACCGCCTTCGTGCGACCTGACGCCTGACATACGGCGTGAAAACAGCCCTCGCCACGGCCGCTCCCAGCGCCCCCGCGGTGAAGAGCTTCAGCGCCGCCTCCACCGGGTCTCCGCGCACCACGGCGGCCAGCGCCATGAAGGCGAAGCCCACCAGCGGAGTCGCGCTGATGAGGAACCGCTGCCGCAGCATGGTCGCGAAGAACTGCAACGCCAGCGACAGGGCAAGTCCGGCGACGCCGGCGGGAATCCACCACTGTGCAGGCGTCAGAGTCACACTCGGCATCTTCCGTTCGATTCTGTGGAATCGGTTACCAGGTGACCCATCCGATCACCGTGGTGTAGGCGTCACTCCCGATGTCCACCACCTTCTTGCCGACCTCCTTGACCAGTCCGATGTGCCGGGCAGCCTTTCCGATCTTGGAGAGCACGGGCGGCAGCGAGGCGGCTCCGAGCGCCCTCCAGAATTCGTTGCTTTCGCAGCCGTAGGCGAATCCGCTGATGATGGCGCTGCCGCCCTGCATGCCCCAGGAGAAGAGTCCGAGGCTCACCGCGAGAGGACCGGCGACCGGGGCGGCCGGGGGGAACAGGGAGACGATCCCGGAAACGACGGCGAGACCTCCGGCCCACGTGCTCCAGTGGCCCAGAGCCTCCGCCCAGTCCTTGGCGTCGAAGATGTCCTCGGGCCACAGACCGAGCCACTTCGTGTCGCCGTCGTCGTCGTTCTCCTCGTTGTCGGCGGGATGGATGTGGTGCTGCTCGGCCTCCCGTTGCCGCTGCAGCTCCTCTTCCGCCTGCCGTTTGAGTTCCTCTTTGAGCTTTCCCGCGGCGATCTGGTGGGCCTCGGTGGCAGCAGCGGCGGCGGCCCGTGCGTCCTTCCCGGCCTGGATGGCTGAGGCCCGGGCGGCGGTGGCGGAGGACTGCGCCTGCAGCGCGGACGCCACCGCCTGCCTGGCGGACAAGGCAGCCCGCTTGGCCGAGTAGTTCGCCGTACGGGCCGCACCCCGCGCGGTCGCTGCCGCCGCCTTCGCGGCCTGCGCCGACTGCTTGGCGGCGGCGGCCGAAGCGTCGGCGTCGTCCGCGTTCCGCTTCGCCTCGGCGGCCGAGTCCGCGGCGGCTTCCGCCCAGCCCTGCGCCTTCGACGCCCACTCGGCCGCCTCCTCGGCGGCCTCCCGGGCCTCGGCCGCCGCCTTGGAGGCCACCGCGGCGTCCTCCTGCGCCTGGGCGGCGATCCCGGCGGCGTGGGCGATCGCGGCGCGCATCGCCGCCACGTGGGCCACGTAGTCCTCGTCGATCCGGGCGATGTTGAACTTGTCCTTCAGGACGAAGGCGCGCCGCATCCGGGCCGAGCCCTCCAGCACGATCTGACACGCGGCCTTCATGTAGGGGCCACCGGAGTCGAGGAGAGTGGCCACCTCGACCCGGTCGTCCTCCTTGACCGCCTCCGCCCATTCGTAGGTCAGGAAGCGGTGCATCGCCTCGGCCGTCCCGGCATCGAGTGCCGCCTGGGCCTTCGCCTGCACGGCCCGCCCGGTCTCGGCGCCCAGAATCCGCACGATCTGAACGCGGTACTCCTCGGCCGCGGCCTCGATGGCCCCGTGCGTCAAGAATGCGGCCGGCGCGTCCGGGTCGGTGCTCGACAGCGCCGAGACAGCCGCCTCGACCACGTCGGAGACGGCTGACTTCGCCAGCGTGAGGGTGTTCTCCTGGTCGTCCTGCCGTTGGGCGAGCGGACGGTCCACGTCGATCCAGTTGAGGACGTCCTCCTCGCTGCCGGACAGCGCGAACTCGGCCGCCTGCCTGGTCCAGGAGCCGGTCGCGTCCAGGAGCTTGACGGCGGCCCGGCGGCCCTCGGTGACCGCTGTCTCTGTGTCACCGGAGTGGTATGCAGCCTCGGCGGCGGCGATCAGATCCTTGATCGCCTGGGACGTCTGGCCCGACTGGTCGAGTTCCCGCTGCAGCAGCCGGGTGTCCGCCTCCTCCTCCTGCGCGAGCACCCCGGCCTCCTCGACGCCGATCTGGGTGTCCTCGGCCAGCTTGGCCATGTCGGCATCCCGTGCCGCCTGCTCCACCTCCACAGCCTCGTTGACCGCGGCGGAGGCCGTGTCGGCCGCCAGTACCGCCGCCTTCGCGTACTCGGTGGACCGCTTGGCGTACTCGATCGCCTCGCCGGCGTGCTCGGCCGCTTCCTCGGCGGCGTCCGCCGCGTTGTCGGCGTGGTCCGCCGCGCTGTTGGCGGCGTCGCGGGCCACGCGCGCCGCAGCCGCCGCCCTGTTCGACAGTGCCTGGGAGGTGTTCGCGGCCCGGGTGGACCTGGCAGCCGCGGCACTGGCCTCGGCGGCGGCCCGGCGGGCCTCGGCCGCCTGCGCCTGGGCGGCGCCCGCGGACGTGGCGGCGGCAGCGGCGGCATTGGCCGCCGCGGCGGCGTTCTGCGCCGCGCTCGCGGCGGCGGACCCGGCCGACGAAGCCTTCGACGAGGCGACGGCGGCCTTGTCGGCGGCCGACGCCGCGGTACGTGCGCGGCGCGCGGCGTCCCGGGCGCCCTCGGCCGCGGCACGAGCGGCCGATGCCTGGGAGGCGTCCTTGGACGCGGCGATGGCGGACCGGTAGGCGCGCGAGGCGGCGCGCCCGGCCGCCGCGGCGGCGGCCGCGGCCGCCTGCGCCGCCCGCGCGGCCCGCTGGGAGGCGTTCTGCGCCTGCCGGGACGCGGCGATGGCTGTACGGGCGGCACTCGCGGCGCCGCGGGCGGCGCTCGCGGCGTTGTTGGCGGCCCGCGCCGACCTGCGCACATCCCCCTCGGCCGCCGCTGCTTCCGCCGCGGCCTCCAAAGCGGCGGCCTTGGCCTTGGCGGCGGCCTCCTTCGCCTTCTCGGAGGCTGCGACGGCCTGCTCCGTGTTGAGAGTGGCCTTCTCGCCCTCCCGCTCCACGATCTCGACCAGCTGCGCGATCTTCGCGGCCTCTTCATCCCGGGCACGGGCGATGTACTGGCCGGAGACGAGGAACTGGTGAATCGCCTCGGGCGATCCGTCGTCCAGGGCGCGCTGCGCGTACTCCTGCACCCACGGCGTGGCGGTCGCGAGGAGGTAGACGACCTCCACCCGCTCGTCCTCGTTCCTGGCCGTGTGCTGGATGTCGTCCAGGAAGTCCCGCAGGGCGGTCTCGGTACCCGCGTCCAGGGCCGCGGAGGCCTTCTGCCGGACGGTGGGGCCGGAGTTGTTCATGATGACGGTGACCGCGACCCGCAGATCCTCCATCAGGAAGGGCTGGAAGCCCCCCTCCAGATAGGCGGTGACCGCGTCGTCCCCGCCGGACAGGGCCGTGTCCGCCGCTTCCTGCACGGCCCGGTCGGCGTGCGGGAGAGCGGCGACGACGGCGAAGCGGTTGTCCTCCGCCCGGAGCACGGGCAGGTCGTCGGTGAGGAATGCGGAGACCGCGGCCTGACCCTGCGTCAGCGCGATGGCCGCAGCTTCCCGGACCCGGCGGCCGCCGGTCTTGTACGCCCAGACTGCCTGGCCGCGTTCGGTGTCAGGCAGGCCGGTGTCCGTGTCACTGGTGCCGGCCGCCCGGGCCGGCGTGACGGACCAGGTGAGGATGGAGGGCAGAGCGGGGGTCGCGGCTGCGCCGGCGATGGTGGCGAGCACACGGCGTCTGTTCCATAACCCGTGAGACATGGCAGGCATCCTTCCCATGAGCGATCCAAGGGGATTCAGATGCGGTGCCCCCACCACAGGGCGGGCCACCGCGGTTGAGTCCCGCGCCGCGTCCTGTGGGGGATATCCGGCATGACTGTACATGCCAAATGAGGAGGGTGGCAGACCGTGTGCCGGGGCGGCGGAGCCACACGCTTCCAGCACACCCTGCGCGTCAAACGGGCCCGCCCCCACCGGCATCGGTGGCCGGACCCCCGCCATCCGCGTCACCAACCGGACTGCCGCAGGGTGGCGGGTGACACCTGACCCGGCTTCCTGAGGAGCCGTTTGCCCTGTCGATCACGTGGTCACCGGTCCGAGGGCGGCGCGGCCTTGCCGGTATACAGCCGGGTCGACCGAACGTTACTGATGAGGTCAGCTTCGCTGGAAGAACTCGACCTCGGCCAGCGCCAGGTGGCGGTCCCCGGTGAGGCCGACGGCGGAACGCAGAACCAGGCGTACCGTCTTCACGTCGCTGATGCCGGTGGTGATCGTCTGGTCGCCCGGTTTGTCGCTGAGGGTGAGCTGCTCGTCGTGCTTCTCGCCGTCCTGCGTCGTCACCTCCATGTGCATCTGAAGCGCACGCGCCTGACCGGCGTACTCCTCCGGCTTCGCGGACGCGCCATTGGTGATGATCAGGTTGACCAGCCGGAACGGCTTGCCGAAGGTGTACGTCACCGAAGCGCCCGACGCGGGAGCCCCCCAGTACTTGTCGCGCAGTCCGTCGGTGGTGTTCTTCGCCGGGTGCCCGGGGACCTCGGCGCTTGCGGTGACGTCCATCGGCGTCACGGGGGTGGCCTTGCCCAGCTTGTCCCGTGTGTCCTCGAACAGGGCACGCCCGGCCGGCAGCAGCAGGTAGCCGCCCACACCCAGTGCCACCACCACGGTCAGGATCACCAGCAGCCGCACCCCCCGCCCCGAACTCGCACGCACCCGGCGGCGGAACGGCCGCACGGTCCGCCACCACGGCAGCGGGTCCGCCTTGGCGGCGGGCGTCAACTCGGCCGCGCAGTGCCGGCAGAACCGGCGGTTCGGCGCATTGGGCGTACCGCAGGAGGGGCAGGGCAGGCCCGCTCCCTCGTCCGGCACCGCCGCCTGTCGTACGACGGGGCGGGGGGCCACCGGCTTCGCAGGCTGTACGGGCGCGACGGGGTTGCGTGCCGGTTCCTCAGGGGTGGGGGTGGCCGGAGGGCGGAGGCCGGGCGGGTTCCGGGTGGGTGGAGCGGGTGCGGTGGTGGGCGTCGGTGGTGTGGCCGGTTCCTGCGGGACCCGTGCGGCGGTTCGGGATGCGGCGGGAGTGGAGCCGGCGGATGCGGGTGCCGCGGGCGTGGGGGTCGATGATCCGGGCGCCCCCGCGGGGGGAGTTC
Organism: Streptomyces sp. CNQ329; assembly: GCF_000482585.1. Lineage (NCBI taxonomy): Bacteria > Bacillati > Actinomycetota > Actinomycetes > Kitasatosporales > Streptomycetaceae > Streptomyces > Streptomyces sp. CNQ329. The sequence goes on from NZ_AXVU01000011.1 coordinate 105,458, forward strand.
CCTGGGCTTCGTCGCCATGGGAGGACTCCCCGGTGCCGGTGGTCGGGCGGCGCGTGGCGGCGGGCGTGTCGGTGCGGGCTGCCGGGGTTGCGGTCTCCTCCTGGCCGGGGTGGGTGTCGGGCCTCTCGTCGGCGCCGGCGTCTGCGCCGGTGGTCGGCATGGCGCTCGGATTCGAGGCCGGTGTCGTGTCCGACCAGCCCAGATACGCGCCGCAGTTGCCACAGAAGTCGTCGCCGGAGCCGTTGGACGCTCCGCAGACGGGACACTCCCGCATGACGTCATCTCCCCTCGTCGGCGGGCGGGCCGGACAGGACCTCCACCCGGCAGACGGTATGCACCGGGCACATGATCTGGACGATCTCGTGAACCCCGGCCACGTCCACCCGCGCCGCACGGCCCGGCCACACCCGGACCGGGATCTCGGCGGGGGGCTCCGGCGGCAGCTCGGTTCCGGCGGTGCGCGACCAACGCGCGCCACCGTCATCGGTCACGTCGGCGTGTACCCCGAGCGCGAGGTTCAGGGCCTCGACCAGACCGCGTCCGGTGCCGCGCCACCGGTGCAGCTCCACCGCGCGGACGACCGCCTCACGGCGCACCTCGACGGGCCACTGCGGGTCGTCGGCGGCGCCCACCCATGACGCCAACCAGGCGAGGAAGTCGGCCGGTGTCACCCGCGGGTCGACGTAGGCGGGCAGGTTGTCGAGAGTCGCGAACACCGGGGCGAGGACGGTGTCCAGACCGGCGGTGAACCGCTGCGCGAAGCCGTCGCCGGCGTACAGGGCGGGCAGTTGCTCACCGATGGGGTGACTGCTCGCCAGCCCGGGTACGGCAGCGCGGCTCATCGCGGTACCTCCGGCTCCACGCCGGTGCCGGCCACGCTCATGCCGGCGCCTCCCGCCCAAGCGCCGTGACCACGACCTGGTGATGGTAGGAGAAGACCAGCGCGCCCGCGGCCACGTCGATGCGGTCTGCCGGGGCGCCCCGGCGGCCGGTGATCGGGTCGGCGGGAAACAGGCGGATCTCCTCCACCAGCGCATCGCCGGTGGCACGTTGCAGGATGCCGAAGATCTCGCCGTACTGCACGGGCCGCCCGAAAGGCCACCCGGTCCCGTCCGGGCCGCCGTGCAACGGGTTGAGATGGCGGAACAGGGCGTCGAGCGCCGCCTCGCGGACCCGGTCGGTGTCACCGGATGCCGTCACGAGCCGGGCGACCACGGTGACGCCCTGGTAGACCGGCGGCTCCACCACGAGACGGGTGCCGATGAGGCGCCGTTCGTCGAGGCTCACGGTGATCGCTTCGAGGACCTGGTCGGAGGGGATCAACTGCTCGAAGCGGAGCCGGTCGTCGCCCTCGTCGGCCACCGCGTCCGGCACCACCAGGACCCGTACCGCGCCCGCGTCCTCCGCGGCGGGCAGACAACGGACCCGGCGTACCGAGGGCGCGGCCTGACGGCTGATGATCTCATAATCCTCGGCGGTCACCGCACGCTCCTGCATCCGCAGTACGTCCGGCGCCCGCAGCTTGGCGTTGGCAACGGTCTCACCTGCGACCCCACCGCGCGCTGCCTCCCGGTTGACGACGCTGGCCACGTACGGAACAGAGCTGCGCAGCACGGAGATCGCGCCGCGGGCGACGTTGCCCGCAGGACCGCCGCCGGTGCGGTAGCGGGCCACCCGGACCTGAGCCCCCTTGGGGGGTACGGCTCCGCACTGACGCAGCGTGCCGTCCGGTTCGCGCAGCACCGGGGGGAAGGTGAACTCGCCCGTGGTGGGGTCCACCCTGACGTGGCGGTCGGTGGGCCCCGAACGGCCGAAGTGCTCGACCACGTCCCAACGTTGCCACCCCTCGGCCGAGGACACCTCCACCACCGGAGGCTCACGGTCGAGGAGGACCGGCGGGCTGCCGAGCCGGAACGTCTGCCCGGCGACGCCTTCCGAAGTACCGAGCGGCACGTCGGTCACGGTCTCGGCGTGCTCGGTGAACACGGTGCCGCCGACGGTGAACACCGCTGCCTCGCGCACCGTCGGGGACTCCGAGTAGAACGGCCGGCCGGGCTCCACCTCGGTGACCCGGCAGCGTAGCCAGCCCGCCCGGGTCCCGCCGATCACCGACGCCGTGTGCCCTGCCGGTACGTACACGATGACCTCACCGGGCTGGTTGAGGCCGCCGGTGGTGTCCGTGCCGGTCTCGCAGACCTGCCAGCCGCCGCCGTTCCACGCCTCCCACACCAGCGGGGGCTGGCGCGGGTCCACGCCGATGCCCTCCACGCGGCTGTCCAGACGCAGCGCGACCACGCAGCGCGGCACCGCCGTCGGCAGGCCGAACAGCAGCGCGTCACCGGGCTCCGGTGCCGCCTGGAAGCAGCGCACGTCCCGGCCTTCCGCGAGCGTGCCGGTCATGTCGGTCTGGGCACCGGAGCGTGGCGCGGTCACCAGCCGGATCAACTCACTCGGCAAGATGTGCAGCTCGTCCACGGTCGTGAGCACCACGGCCTCCTCGGGCTCGCCGCGCGCGGTGGTCACCTCGGTGCCCGCGGGCAGGACGACGGTGTCGGGTTGCGGGGCCGACAGCCAGAAGTCGACCTCGGCCCCGGCCGCGGCGGGCGGGAAGAGTCGGATGCCCAGCAGGTCCAGGAACGCGGTGTAGTTCTTGTCCGGGACCCGGTTCAGCCGGTACAGCAACTGGTCCACCATGTAGGCGAACGTCTCGATCAGGGTGACGCCGGGGTCGGAGACGTTGTGGTCCGTCCACTCGGGGGCGCGCTGCTGCACGTACCGCTTCGCCTCGTCGACGAGCTGCTGGAAGCGCCGGTCGTCCAGGTTGGGGGAGGGCAGGGCCATCAGTTCGCGACCGGTTCCTCGGCCCCCTCCTCGGAGGGGATCGTGTAGAAGGGAAAGACCAGGTTGCGCCGGTCGTTCGTGGAGCGCACGGAGTAGTGCACGTCGATGTAGAGGGTGCCTTCCTCGACGGCGTCGAAGGCGACCACCACGTCGTCCACCGCGATCCGCGGCTCCCACCGTTCCAGTGCCGCGCGCACCTGCTGCGCGATACGTCCGGCGGTGGCGCCGTCGCCGGGGGCGAAGACGTAGTCGTGGATACCGCAGCCGAACGCGGGGCGCATGGGACGCTCGCCGGGGGCGGTGCCGAGCACCAGCCGGATCGCCTCCTCGATTTCCCGCTCCCCTTCGGCCATGGCGATGCCGCCGGTCGACGCGACCCGCAGGGGGAACGCCCAGCCGCGGCCGATGAACTGTTCGCTCATCACACGCCGCCGATCAGGACGTTCGGGGCGCCGGTCACGATCATGGCGCCGCACGTCGTCTGGTCGCGGGCCTTCGCGGCCGGCAGCCCGCCGATGAGCACGGTGCCCGAGGCGAGCCCGGCCGGGTCGGGCACGATCACGTTGCCCGGTCCCAGGGCCGCGTGCGGCGGTATCACGCAGGTGTGGGCGCTTCCCACGACGGCGGCGGGGCGACCGCCGACGAGCACGGTGGCCACCGCCGCGGCGGCGGGCGGCGGTGGTGCGGCGATCACCCCGCCGTGGTTGGTGGGGTCGCCGGTACGGGCTGCGGCAGGCATGCGGCGCTCCTTCACAGGGGTCGTGGGTACGGCGGACAGAAGTCAGTTGATCCGGATGAGCTTGGCTTTGAGGACGCCGAGCAGACCGCCGTCGATGGTGACGTCCGACGAGCCGTCGACGCTCACCCTGCGGCCGCCGATCTTCACCCCGACCCGGCCCTGGATGTCGACGTTCCGGCCCGACACGCTCACATTGCCCCGTCCCGCGTCCAGGGTGATGCCCGTCTTGTCGAGCAGGACGGAGGTGAGGGGTTTCCGCCGGCCCTTCGCGGCGTACACCGTCAGCTCGATCCGGTCCCGTCGGTCGTCGAGGAATACTTCGAGGCGCTCGTCGGCGGACATGAGTCTGACGCCGGATGGGCCCGGCGCCCTCGCGTCCAGCAACTCGACCCGGTGTCCCGAACGCGACACGATGGAGCGGCGGTTGACCCGTCCTGTGGTCTTGTCGATGAGCTGGACATCGTGCGGCGACGGCTTGTCCACGCCGTTGTAGAGCCCGCCGATGACGTACGGGCTGTCCAGCAGGCCCTGTTCGAAGCCGACCAGGACCTCGTCGTTGACCTCCGGGCTGACCACGCCACCGCCGCCCCTGCCGCCCCACTGCACGGTGCGTACCCAGTCGCTGACGTAGGTGTCGTCCAGCCAGGGAAACTTCACCTTCACGGCGCCGCGCTCGGAACCGGCCGGCTCGCGCACGTCCGTCACCACGCCGATCGCCAGCCCCGGCATGCGTGGCCCGCGGCTCGCCGCGTTGGCGCCGGTCACCAGGCCGGTCAGGGAGCGGTCGGGGCTGCCGCCCACCCACACCGTCGTCTGGTACCCGCCGTGCGGTTCGAGGACGTGCCGCACGGCCGTCGCCGTGTACCGGCCCGAGAACGCCTGCCCGACGTTGCCGAGCGCCACGGGCTTGCCCGCCCGCAGCAGGGGGTTGCCCTCGGCCACCGCCTCCCACTCCCCGAAGCCCGCGCTGACCTGACCGGCCACCGCGTCCGCGACCGCGGTCGTCTCGGCCTGGGTGCGGTACGGGGTGTCGGTGACGGTCAGCTTCGACGACGTGCCGAACCGGGCGGCGAGCGCCGGGCTCAGACCCGGCACCACCGTGTCACTGCTGACCGACGGCTGCCGGGCCACCAGCGGCCGCTTCGTGGTGACGTCCCAGCCGCGCACCTCCACCTGCTGGGCACCGTCCGCGGCAGACAGCGAGGCCCGCAGCGACAGCAGGTTCCGCCCGTACTCCAGCACCAGGGGATTCCGGGCGGCCGAGGTCGACGGCGCGGGCGCGCCGGACGCCTTCCGCGGCCTGGTGAACTGCAGCAGCCCCTTGTCGTCGACGCGCACCTGCGCACCGCTCTCGGCAGCCAGAAACTCAAGGAACTCCCAGTCGGAGACGTTCGCCTGCGAGAGCTGCTTGTACGTGACCGGTGCGGCCTGCACCGTGCCACAGGTCAGCCCGGCCCCGGCGGCCACCTTGCGGACGATGGCCGCCGCCGTCATGTTCCGGTACGCCACCACCTTCCGGCCGCGCTGGAGGCGGTGCGCCTTGGAGTAGGCACGCACCACCGTGAACGAGCCCGTGCGATCCCGGTCCACCTCCAGGGCCGTCACCTCGCCGTTGAACAGCCGCTCGCGCGCCCCTCCGGACACGGTCACCACCGACACCCGTAGCGGGGTGCCGATGGTGACGCCGGTCGCCCGCAGGAACTCGTGGTCGGGATCGCGGAAGGTGAGCACCGCCGCGTCCGGCAGGCCCACGTTCTCGTCCACCACGCAGCTCACCAGCTGGGTGGCCCAGACCGGCGGCAGTTCGCCGGGCGTCTCCACGACGGGGTCCGCCGCGAACGACCGGCCGCCCCGTTCCCCGGGTGTGGTCACCGCTCCTCCTCACCGCCCGCGTCACGCAGCCCCGGCACCACCAGTTCGGTGCCGGGCACGAGCACCATCGGGTCGTCGATTCCGTTTGCCTCCGCGATGACCCGCCAGGCCGTCGGGTCGCCGTACTCCCGCCAGGCCAGCATGGCCAGGCTGTCGCCCGCCACCACGGTGTGCGTACTGCGGGCGGTGCGCGCGCCGGACGTCGGGTTCTGGCCCGGCGGGTCGACGCTCGCCTCCTCGATGGACAAGGCGCAGGTGGCCCGCAGGGGCTTGCCGTCCACGTCGAACAGCGTGTATGTCACGGACAGGCTGGAGAGCACCCCGTCGAACGAGGTCGTCCGTGCGGTTCCCCACTCGAACCGCACCCACGGGCTGGCCGGCTTCTTGCGGCCGAGGCTGGCCGGGGTCGGCACGCACGCCTTCATCAGCTTCTCCACCGCCAGCTCCACGGAGTTGTCGTGCGTGGCCGTGGCATCCAGAAACACCTCGAGGCTCAGCTCGCGCGGGCCGCTGCCGACGAACTCGGGCAGCGCCGACTCCCCCGCCATCCGGGACGGCGTACGACGCCACTCGGTGGTCTTGCGCAGCTCCAGCGAGGCGGGGTTGAACTGCAGGTTCAGCCGCGCGACCGTCCCGCCGGGCTCCTCCCCGACCGAGGCCGGGGGCTCCTTGAGGGTCAACTGTGCCCTGGCCCGGCTGGAGCGGGACGCTGGGGACATGTCCCCGACCTCCTTTCTGGTGCGCACATGTGAACGGGGAGCCTTGCCGAGGTCGTGTCAGGAAGGGCGCAGCCCCTGGTGGGCGATCTCCAGGGTCTCCACCGCCGCCTGCGAGTCGGCGGGGTCGAAGGACGGCCCCTGCCAGCGCACCGGGACGATCCCGAACACCTGCCAGCCGGTGATCGGGGTCAGGTCCGGCTTCAGCGCCACGATTTCCCCGTCCTTGGGCTCCACCCGCTTCAGCGTCTCGTCGAGCCAGCGGGCGATCTTCGCCGTGTCGGCGGTGACCGGCCGGGTCAGTGTGATGTTCGACCAGGTGACGCGGCCGGGTAGCTGCCAGGTGAAGCCGTTGTTGCCGCCCTCCTGATAGCTCTCCATCTCCACCTCCGCGCCCATGCCGGAACAGCTGTGGAAGGGGCCGAGGTCGTTGCCGCCTATGGCGAGCCTGAAGAACACGCTCGTGGCGAAGATGCTGTCCGTCATTCGTCGTCATCCGTTCCCTGCGTGCTCAGCGGCGTCCGTCGTGAGGGCGGCCGATACGTTCCCGCCCGCGCCGCAGTTCGGTGCGCAGCAGCCGGGCCATCGGGTCGAGCAGGCGGCGCGCCAGGTCGTCCAGGTCGATGCCGGTGTCCTGCGGCGCCGCGGCACGCGCGGCGGCGCTCCTGCTCGACGGGCCGGGGGCCTGCCAGGACTGACCGCGCGCCGGTACCGCCCCCGCGGGTACGCCCGCGGGCGCGGCGAGGTCACCGGCAGCGGAGGCCGGCCGCGACCGGCTGCGCGTCGGCACCGACCTCGCCGGTACGCCCGTGGGTACGGCGAGGTCATCGGCGCTGGGGAGCTGACGCTGCACCGGCGTTCCCGGTCCACGGGTCCGGTCGACCGCCGCCGGCGCGGGGCCGGGCACGACGTTCCCCGGCCGGACCACGGGAACGTTCCCCGCCGGTGCCGGTGTCTCCGCCGCCACCGGTGTGCGGTCCGCGAGCGGCGGCAACTGCCCGGCGGTCACAGGCAGGGGCCGCCCGGGTACGACAGCGGCGGGGGCGGCCGGCCCGGAAGGCTCCGGGTGGGACGGGGCGGGCCGCACGACCGGGACGCGCTGCACGAAGGCCGCCGAACCCGTCTCCGGCCCACCCGGGTTGTCCGGACCGGGGCCCTCAGGCGCGGCACGCTGGACGGGGGGCGTCGCAGTGGTCGCCGCGGAGGGTACGGCCGCCGCCGGGGCCGACGGGGCCGGTTCGCTCATCGCGGGGGGCTTGGGGGACGATCCCGGCGTAGCCCTCCGGGACGACCTGTGCGGCCGGCCGGAGTCTGCCCGGCCGTCAGCCGGTGCGCCCGGCCAGCGTGCCGCCACGACCGGACGGTCGGCGGTGCGGGCCGCAGCGGGCGGTGGGAAGCCTTCCGGGGGCCGGGTGTTCAGGGTGAGAGGGCGCGTGGGAAGCAACTGAAGGGTGCGGGGCGGTGCCGCCCCTCCGGCGTAGGGCGGAGGGTGACCGGTGCCGTCGGCCACCGGCCGGGCGACGACGACGGGGCCCGGGGGGCCGGGGTGTGAGAGCCGCCGCGCGCTGGGAGCCGGATCGTCGGACGTCGTGCCCCCGGTGCCGGTGCGGGCCGCGGGGCTGCGCTGGACTGCGAGCTCCCCCGGCACCGGGCTCTCGCCCTGCGCCGGGTGTGCGGGCTCGGGGAGCGCCCGGTCCTCCTGGTGCACCGGTGCGCGCCGGACGGCCGGCGACGGGCGGGAGTCCCCGGCACCGGACCCGGGCACGTCGGCGCTCGGCGGCAGCGCCGGGAGCGGTGCACCCAGGCCACCGCGTGCACGGGCACCGGCCGGGCGGGGGGAGGGGCCGTCCGGGGACACTCCCCGCACGCCGTCGGCGGACCCGCCCGGGGTGTCGCTCGTGCTGCCCGTACCGTCCGCCCGGCGCTGGACGACGGGAAGTGCCGGACCGGACGCCGGACCGGTGCCGGACGAGGCGGGGGTACGCGGCGCAAGCGGTGTGGCTGTGGCGGGCAGTTCGCTCAGCGGAGCACCGAGGGACGCGCCGCTTCCCCGGCGTGTGGCGGTGCGCTGCGCGGAGGTGATCGATTGCGTGGCCGCCCCGGCGGGTGTGGCCGGCGCGGCGGGGGTGCCGGATGCATCGGGACTGGTGCCAGGTGACGGATGCGCGGCCGGCCGCAGGGCGGTGAGGCGGCGTACGGGCCCCGGCCGGCGGGGGGCGACGGTCAGTCGAGGCCCCACCGGGCGGAGCCGGACGGCTCGGCCGGGCACCCCGGCGGCATGGGACGCCTGCGGCGCTGTGTCCGCGGCCTCGGTCGCGGTGCGCCTTCCAGCCGGGCCGGAAGGCGTACGGCTGCCCGAACCGGCCCGCGTCCGGGAGGCGGTCCCGGAGTCCGGCCGCGGTACGCCTCCCGGCGGTGTCCGGGACCCGGGCGTACCGGGCGCGGGGCGGTCCACCACGCCGTCGCCGGCCGGGTCCGGAACCACGGCCACTCGTCGTACCAGCGGAATCTCCGCGGCGGCCGGCCGGTGGCCGGTGTCGGCGGGGCTCACGACCGGGGCGCCGCCCGGAGCCACGGCCCGTTGGACGGGAGCCGACGCGGGGAGAACCGCAGGGGAATCCGTGGACGTGAGGCCACGGCTCCGGGGGGACGGGCCGGAGCCGGACTCCGGCGCACCGGATCCCGGCGACCCGGACCCGGATCCCGACGCAGGGGAGCCCGCCGGATCGGATGCCGCCGGCCGTGCCTCCGGCCGGGGCCGAAGCGCATCCGGTGCTGCCGGGCCCGTGGCCGACGGCGTCCTCGCGCCGTCCGGGTCCCCGGCGCCCGGGCCGGCCACCGGCTCGTCCGCTCCCTCCGCCCGCACGGCCCGGAGCAGCAGCGGCCCTCCCCCGGTGTGGCCGGGAAGCCGGGCGGCCGGGCGGGTGACGCCGCGGACCAGGCCGGTCGGAGCGGTGGACAGCACGGCGTGGCCGAGGCCCCTGTCGAAGGACGGGTTCTTCCAGGCGGCGAGCCCGGCGCGGAAGGCGAGACCGTCGCTGACGCCCAGCGGAGCGCGGGCCACGGTGAGCGTGGGCTTCCGGGTACGGCGCCAGCCGCCGTCCCAGTCGGCAGGCACGGAAGGAGCCGAGGCACCGGACGCGGAAGAACCCGGATGCCCGGACACCGAAGAGCCCGACGCCCCCGTGCGGGAACGCTCCTTACCACGCGAGCCGGCCGCCGTATCCGGCCCGGCGGCCCGGCGGCGCAGCCTCTCCCGCCATCCCATGTGCTCAACCGCCTTCGTTGATACGGGTGTTGATACGGGCGATCTCGGCCACCCACTGCCGGCGTTCGCCGTGGGTCAGGTCGAGGATCTCCTCACGTGGCCAGTGGAAGTGGTAGGCGACGTACGCGATCTCCTCCCGGAGCCGGGGAAGGGCGTACGTCACGATTCCCCCAGGCGCCCACCCGAGAGGTCGACCTCGAAGCCGGCCTCGCAGTGCGGGCAGGTCACCGCCGCGCGGGTGTGGCCCTCGCTGTTGACGCGGCGGTAGAAGTCCTGGAGGAACGCGACATCGGTGGCGTACATCCGCTCCACGATCCCGGCGTGCACGTCAGTGAGCGAACCGATCCGGGTGATCACCTGGCTGAGCAGCACCACGCTCAGATACGCCGGGTTCTCCTTGACCCGCAGGTCGATCTGGGGCCGCAGCTCGTCACGGGCCGTGGCCAGACGCATCGCACCGTGCCGGTGTACGGTGCCCGACTCGTCCACGTACCCGCGCGGCAGCTCGAACTCGAACTCCGTGCGGAGTCCCTGGTCCTCCCGGCGCGGCGGGGCGCCGGCCGGGGCGTCCGCCGCCTGCTCCGGCACCTGCTCAGCCGCCTGGGCGGGCGCCGTCACCTGGAGGATCTCCTCCAGGCTGCCGGCCTTCACCGTACGACGCCTCATTCGACGACGATCTCCTCGAACACGATCGTGACGGACTCGGTGGCCGCGGACGACTCGCCCGCCTTCAGGGACGGGCCCTCCCACTTGGAGGCCCAGCCCTGCATCAGCTGGATACGGCGGACCGTGGTGCCCTCGGAGTCCTTGATCTCGATGGTGAGGTTCTGCCGGGCGGAGTTCACGGCCCCGTTGTTCAGGGTCTCCTTGATCCACTTGGTGAACTCACTGCTCTGGTCGAGTCCCCGGGTGATCGTGATCTCGCCGGCCAGCCGGGCCCCCGGCTGCTTGCGGATGATCTGTTTGCCCTGGTCACTGACCTGCCTGACCTCGACGACCTCCTCCTCGACGGTCAGGCCGCTGATCTCCTGGATCGACTCGACCAGGTAGCCGCCGAGCTGCACGCCGAAGACGTGGGTGGAAAGAGCATCGCCCGTTGCCATGTCCGTGTGTCAACCTTCCGTGTGGAACCGCGGGGTCACTCGTCGATGAGGCTGGTGCTGTCGGAGAACTGGGCCAGCCGGAACACCACGAACTCGGCGGGCTTGACCGGCGAGACGCCGATCTCACAGACGACCCGGCCCTGGTCGATGGATTCCTGCGGGTTGTTGTCGCGGTCGCACTTCACGTAGAACGCCTCGTCGGCGGTACGGCCGAAGAGCGCGCCCCGGCGCCATTCCTCGCTGAGGAACGCGGTGACGTTGCGGCGGATGCTGGCCCACAGCCGGTCGTCGTTCGGCTCGAAGACCACCCACTGGGTGCCCAGCAGAATCGACTCCTCCAGGTAGTTGAAGAGCCGGCGCACGTTCAGGTAACGCCAGGCGGGGTCGGAGGAGAGGGTGCGGGCGCCCCAGATCCGGATGCCCCGGCCCGGGAAGGCTCGTACGCAGTTCACGCCGATCGGGTTCAGCAGGTCCTGCTCCCCCTTGCTGAGCCGGATCTCCAGGTCCACCGCACCGCGGATCACCTCGTTGGCCGGCGCCTTGTGCACACCGCGCTCGGCGTCGCTGCGTGCCCACACGCCGGCGATGTGACCGCTCGGCGGCACGGTGGTGTTGCGTCCGAGGGCCGGGTCGAAGACACGCACCCACGGGTAGTAGAGGGTGGCGTACCGGGAGTCGTAGCCCGCCTCGTCGTTGCGCCAGGTGCGCACCTGCTGGGCGGAGAGCCCGGGCGGGGCGTCCAGGATCGCCACCCGGTCGCCCATCTGCTCGCAGTGCGAGATCACCGCGAGCTGCACGGTGCGGAGGCCCTCGGCGTCGATGGCGCCACGCTGATGAGCGCTCATCAGGTCAGGCACCGCGACCATGGTGATCTCGTCGATGGTCTCCAGGCCGGCGAACCCGGTGCGGGCCCCGGCGTCGCCGACGTACTCGGCCGGGTCGAGGCGGGCCACCTCGCCGGAGCCGGGCGTGCCGGCGGCCGGCGCGGCCGGGGTGCCGGCCAGCGTCACCGTCTGGTTGGCGGGTCTGCTCTGGGCGGCACCCTGCTTCTCGGTGACCTCGATCAGCTTGGAGGCGCGGGCCTGGGTGACCAGGTACCCCTTGACGTTCTTGCGGGTGGAGACGTCGTACGTCTCCACCACCTCATCGCCCTGGTGGATCACGACCTTGAAGCGGTCCGCCGGCGGATTCTCACCGTCCGCGTCGGCGATCTCCACCGACACACCGGAGGTGCCGGCCCGGCCCGCGACCAGGAAGCCGCCGAGTTCCACCGGCTGGGCCGCCTCGCTACCCCGCCGCCGGTCACCGCCGGCCGCCGGGGCGCCGGAGTCCCCGGCGCCGCCGCCGATCCGCACCACGTACGCGGCGCCACCGCCGTTGGCGAAGTACCCGTAGACGGCGTGGGCAAGGTACGTGCCCTCGGTGAAGCCGCCGAACTGCCGGGTGTACTGGTCCCAGTTGGTGACCAGCGTCGGCGTGTGGAACGGGCCGTTTTCGGCGAGCCCGACGAACGCGGCGACGGCGGTGCCGACCCCTTCGATCGGCCGGGCACCGGACTGCACCTCCTCCACATACACACCCGGGGTGAGGTACGTCGGCATGCTCGCTCCTTCAGGTCCTCGAAGTCACCTGTGCGCAGGCCGAGTCTGTTCCACGGGCTGACCGGGAGGCAGGGGCACGGGGCCCTGACCGGGGGCAACAGCGCTGCCTTTCCGGGCCCTTCGGGGTGACCGTCCGGGCGTCACCGTCCCTGCCCGCCGGCTGCTCCCGCGGTGACGCGAAGGATCAACGGCCCAGTTTCTCCAGTTTGTCCAGCCACTTCTTGCCCATCCGCTTGAGGCCGCTGGGCTGCTTGCCTCGGGGGGCGCCGGGTTGCTGGTCCTCGATGCCGCTGGGCTGCAGGTCCTTGGCGATGGCTTGCTCCACATAGGCGATCAACTCACCGACCGCCTCCTCGTGACTCACACCGTTCTGGGTGTCCGCGACGTACTTCGCGGTGGCACTTGCCGCGGCGGCGGACCGGTTCTCGGCGCTCTCCTCGTCGTAGCCCGAACCGATGGCATGCAGCAGATCGGCGTGGTCGGTGAAGACCTTCGCAAGATCGTTGAACGCGGCCGTGATTCCCTCTCCAACCCGGTCCTTGATCGGGCCCATCTGCGCGTCGTCGGTCAGGATCGCGGTGACCTCCGGTTTCTTGCTGTGGCTGTTACCAAACTTGTTGAAGAAGAGTTTGATGTACGCGTTGTCGCGGGCGGGAGCGCGGAGCAACTGGAAGTCTGTGATCTTGCTGACGAGTCCGTCGTCCAGTGTCTTGCCGCCCGCCCGGGCCGCAAGGACCTGCGGGGCCGAGAACTTGGAGTTGTTGTCGATCGCGGTCAGGGCCGCCGGCGCGATGTCGGTCGCTGCCTGGTAGAGGAAGTTCCCGAGGTTGACCGGGCGGAGCGCCCGGTCGGTGTTGCCCAGGAAGGCATCGGCGACCATGGTGCGGCCGATCTGCCGCAAGGCCGCCTGATCGCCCAGGAACTCCTGTGCCGCATCGGAGGTCATGCTCTGCAGCGAGTCTCCCGGGGATTTCTCCATGACAAGGAATGCCTGTGTCCACTCCAGTTGCCTCGGAATCTCTTCAGGGTTCCGGCCCGCCGCCACGTTGCTCATCAGGAGATCACGGATCGCCTTTCCCTCGGGTGAGGAGAGCGCATAGCGGATGACCCGGGGCGTCTGGACGTTCATGTGCTCCAGAAACCTGTGGGCGTACTCCACATTTCCCGTGGCCTGCAGTGGTTTGACGACGACCTCCTGCCCTGGCGGGCCCACGAAGAAGACCCCGTCGATTCCCTCGCCCGAACGCCGCACCGGTTCGCCCGTCCACGAGGAAGGTGCGTCGTCGATGGTGAGGCGCTGCACGACGAGGTCCGCGCGAGCCGACACGCGCTGCACCTGGCCGGCGGCGGTGTCCTGACGAGCGTTCTCGCCCGGAGCGGCCCGCTGCGGCGGCGGGCCGGAGAGAGCACGCGCCGCCCGGGCCTCGGCCTCCCTCTCGAAGGCGTCCGACGGATCGCTGACACGGAGCCCGTCCGCGGTCGGTGTTCCCGCGACCGGGCCGCGGCGCTGCTGGATCACGTGGACGAGTTCGTGGGCGAGGGTGTGTCTGTCTGCTCCGCCGTCGCCGAGGACGATGTGCCTGCCGCTGGTATAGGCGCGGGCGCCGACTTCGGCGGCGGAGGCTTGAGCGGCACTGTCGTTGTGGATGCGTACGTCGAGGAAGTCGGCGCCGAGCCGGTGTTCCATGTCGGTGCGGGTGGCGTCGTCCAGCGGGCGGCCGGGGGTGCGGAGCACCTCGTGGACGGCAGAGCGCTGCACGGCCGGCTGCCGGTGCCGTTGTTCGGCTGCGGGGTGGCCGGCCTGGCGGAGCATCTGGACGACGGCGGCGTTCCCGGCGGTGGCCTGCAGCGCCAGGAGACCCCGCGGCGGTGTCCCGGTCTTCGTGGGGGTACGGACCGCGGTACGGCCGGGTTGGGTCCGCCGGGGTCTTTCGTTGTCCTGGGCGCGCATGAGGAGGAGCCTTTCCCGCGCAGGAATCACAACAGTTCCTGGATACAGGGCGGACGATCGCAGCGCCAGGCGACCGGGGGCAGACATGAGTGGCCGAAAGGGCAACGTGCGGCGTGTTCCCTGCGGTGAGCCGTCAGGCCAGGACCGCTACGGGAGATGGGACCGGCGGCAGGCGGCACTCCCGCGGGCGGGCCACGCCGCCCGCCCCTCAGGCGCCGGTGGCTTGCGCCAGGTACGGCCCGAACTCGCCCTCCAGGACCAGCCGTCCGAGCTTGCGGTACTCCTGGGCGACCGCCGTCACCAACTGCCGCATGGTCAGCGGCGCGCCGGACTCGGCCGCCAGATACGCCGCGGTCACCGCGCAGGACCTGATCGCCCCGCCGGCCAGTTCGAAGTGGTCCGCGCAGAAGCCGAGGTCCAGGTCGCCGGCCCGGGGCAGCCGGTCGCCCAGGCACCGTTCCCACAGGGCGAGGCGCTGGCGGGCGTCGGGGACCGGGAAGTCCGCCACCACGTCCAGGCGGCGCGTGAACGCCTCGTCCAGGTTGGCCCGCAGGTTGGTGGTCAGCACCGCGATCCCGTCGAACGACTCCATGCGCTGGAGCAGGTACGCCGACTCGATGTTGGCATGCCGGTCCTGCGCGTCCCTCACCTCGGAGCGCTTACCGAAGATCGCGTCGGCCTCGTCGAAGAGCAGCACCGCGTTGACCGCCGACGCCTCGGTGAAGATCCGCTCCAGGTTCTTCTCGGTCTCCCCGACGTACTTGTCGACGACCGTGGACAGATCCACCACGTACAGGTCCATGCCCAGATCCGCCGCGACGACCTCGGCGGCCATGGTCTTGCCGGTGCCCGACTCCCCGGCGAACAGGGCGATCACACCGTGCCCCCGGCCGCCGCCTGGCCGCATGCCCCATCGTCCGAGCACCTGCTCGCGATGGCGGGCGCGCAGCGCGAGTTCGCGCAGCCGGCGATGGGTGAGTGGCGGGAGCACCAGGTCGTCCCAGCCGACCGCCGGCTCCACCCGGCGGGCCAGCCGATCCAGGCCCGCGCCGTTCTGGGCCCGTACGGCGGCCCGCACGTCGTCCGCGTTAACCGGGCGGCCCGCGAGGCCGGCCGTGCGTACGGCCACGTCGGCGGCGCGGCGCAACTGCGCGGAGTCCAGGCGGTGCGCGGCCACCGCGCGCGTGAGTTCCCCGGCGTCGCCGGTGACGGAGTCGTCACCGGCGGCGGCCCGCTCCAGGGCGTGCCGCCAGCGCGCGGCCTGCCGTTCGGGAGATGGCGCCGGCACGGTCAGGACGACCGGGGTGTCGAACGCCCACGCCGGGTCCCAGCCGGCGGTGCCGTGCGTGCACAGCGGGATCCCGCGCAGCGCCGCGCGCAACGTGCGCAGCATGCGGGCCCGTTCGGCGGGCTCCCCGGGCAGCGCCTCCACCGGGCCGAGGACGACCCCCGCACCGGTGAGGCGCGCTTCCCGGGCGAGCACGCGGGCCAGCTCCGGCACGTCACCGGAGCGCCCGGCGAGTGCCGCCGGGTCCACGGCGAGCAGGTTCAGCCCGGTCGCGTGCAGGGCGGCGACCGCCAGGCCCTCGGCGTCACCACCCCGGCTGCGCAGGTGGACGAAGCCGGCGCCGGTCCCGGCCGCGGCTGCCGTCCGCCGCACGTCCGCCGCCTCGGCGGTCGGGTCCTCCCGGGCCTCGCCGAGCACCCCGGCGAGCCGGGCGTCGTGCTGCGCGTTGCCCAGGAGATGCCCGGTGACCCGGTCGGGCACCACCAGGACGCGGGAGAGCGGCGGCCGTTCCGGCTCGGTGACCGCCACCAGGCCACCCGCGACCAGCGGCGCTCCGGCCGCGAGCCGGAACCGCCCGGACGCCGCCCCGGCGAGGCCGCACAACTCCAGGGCGAGCCCGACCGTGGGCCGACGGCGCGTCAGGTCGTCGTTGAGGTAGCCGTAGAGCCGCTCGAACCGCGCGTCCAGATCGGGCGCCACCGCGACGAGGAGCAGGTCCAGGTCCAGCGGCGACAGCCCGAACCGTCCGGCGAGAGTGCCGAGGAGGGAACCGGCCGGGGGCTGCCACGGTTCATGGCCGGGTACGTCGAGACCGCCCGGCTCGTCCAGGATGCGTGCCGCCGCCTCGGGCGTGAGGTACTGCCCCCGGTACGGGTCGTCGGGGTCGGGATCGGCGCCGCGCCGGACCGCCACCGCCCGCCGCACCCGCTCCTCGACCAGGCGGAGCCGCGTCCACAGGTGCTCGACGCCGGCCGGACCGGCTTCTTCGTCGCTCCGGGCCTGGGTACGGGCGGTTGTGGGCGGCTCTGTGGTGCTGGTCACGGCTGGCGGTCTCCCCTGCGGCGGCGCCGGGCCGGGGCCGGGCCCCGCTCACGGGGGCCGGCGAAGCCCTCCGGGCCCGGATCGCCCGTCTCCGCGTAGCGCAGCCGGCGCCCCGGCTCCGTTTCCCCGCCCTCGGGGTCCCCGCCCTCAAGGTGCCCGCGCCGGGCGTCCCGGCGGGTGGAGCGCACGACGAGCCCTTCGGTGACCGGCGGCGCGGCGGCCGTGCTCACTCCGGCGAGCGGCGCCCGTACCCGTACCCCGAGCGACGCCTTCAGCTCCCCGCCGAGCGCCGACCATACATCGGCGGCGGCCGGTACGTCGGCCCCGGTGCCCGCGGTCTCCAGGCTCACGGTCAGGCCCAGTTCGGCGAGGGTGCCGTCGAGCAGCCGCCCGGGCAGGGTGTCGGAGGCCACCAGGCGGGCCAGCACCTGCGAGAGCAGCCGGTGTTCGTCCTGTGGGCGGCCCGCCCACGCCGTGACCAGGTACGTCAGCTCGAACCAGCGTGGTGGGGCGCGCCGCGCCACGACGTTCCCGGCCGTGTCGTACACCTCCCCGGCTCCGCTGCCGCGCCGGCCGGTGTCCTCGCGGATGTCGTACAGGAAGACGCAGACCGTCGGTGCGCTGCGCCGCGACGCCCAGTCCCGGGTGGGGGCGTCGAAGACGACCTCGACGCCCGACGCCTCCAGGCCGGACTCGGCGAGCAGCCGGCGCAGCCCCTCGTCGACCTCATGGATCACCGGCGGGTCACCTCGTCCGGCGGCTGCACGCTGCCGCTGACCACCAGGAAGTCGGTCCTCGCCGGTGAGAACCCGGGGCCGGTGGCGGTGATCCTGCGCGGCCCGGTCTGGTCCTTGGCGAGGATGAGCAGTTGGCCGATAAACGTGCCGTCCGGCTTCGGGACGGTCGGCGCCGCCGCCGCGGTGATCCCCGGCTTCCAGGTGAACCGCACCGGCGCTCCCGGCGGGAAGTCCCTGCCCCGCACGGAGGTGACGAAGCCGGGCTTGCCGACCTCCGGCACCGCGACGATGCGCGGCCGGAGGATCCGCAGCCGCTCCCGTGCGGTGTTGTCGCTGCGGTCGGCGTCCGTCCCGGTGGTGGTGATCTCTCCCGTGACGTGACCGGTCAGCGCCCTGTCGGGACGGAGGACGACCCGGACGTCGGTGCTGTCGCCCGGGGCGAGATCCGGCAGCGCGCACACCCAGCGCCGGTCGCAGCCCGCGGGCGGCCCGTTGTCCGGGATGCCCGCGGGCAGCCCGATGCGCAGACGCAACCCGGTCGCCAGCGCGTTGCGACCGTTGCGCACGGTGTACGTCACCACGACACGTCCGCCGACGTATCCGGGGTTCGGCCGGGCGGTGACGCTCACCGCGGGCCCCGCATCCGGCTCCTCCGCCTCCCGGGGCACCGTGGGCGGTGTGCCCGGCGGAGGAGGGGAAGCCGGCGGCGGAGGCGGTGTCGTCGGGGGTGGCGCGTCCTCCTCGACCACCGGTACCACGGTGCGGCCCGTGTTGTCGCCGGGCTCCGGATCGAGGACCGCACCGGTGACCGACCAGTCGACCGGCGCGTCGCCGGGCGTGAGTCCGGTGAGGGTCACGTCGACCGGCGTGGCCGTGCCGGGCTCCAGTACCCCGACGTTGCACTGGAGTGAGGCGGCGTCGCAGGTGCCGCCGGGCCAGGTCACCCCGGTGATCTCCACGCCGGATGGCGGGGCGATGGTCAGCGTGGTGCCCGGGGAGACGGCGGGGCCGTGGTTCATCACGTCGACGCGGACCGTGGCGGACTCGCCGACGGTGACCGCCGGAACGGCGCCGGGCGCCTCGACCGCGAGGTCCACGGACTGCTGCACGCTCGGTTCCTTCTGCCGGCCGGCCAGACCGGCGGTGAGGGAGGTGACGTCGCCGGACGCGATGTCCAGGACCCGTAGTTTCTCAGGACTGCTGATGGCGGGCCCGGTGCGGGAGCTGAACACGATGGCGGTTCCGTCGCCGGTCCAGGCGGCGTCCCTCGGCTGGTGCGGGCCGGTGACCGAGGTGTCCGGCAGCTCCTGGGAGCAGCCGCCGGGCAGGTCCCGGGCGGCGGTGGGCAGCAGCACCCGGCAGTCGTCGCCCGACAGGGACGTCAGGAGCAGGCCGTTCTGTTCGTCGTCGGCGCCGGCGCCGTTCTTGCGGTTGAAGGCGATACTCAGCCCGTCCGGGGAGAACGCCGGACTGTCGTCGATGACCTGGCAGTTGCCCGGGCAGTTCGCCGCGCTCAGGTCGCGCTGCGCGCTCAGGTCGTTCATGGGCACGGTCCAGACATGCTTGCTGCCGCCGACCCCGTCGGTCACCTCGTTGCGGGTGAACGCCAGGGTGGTCCCGTCGGGGGACCAGGCGGGCTGGGCGTCCTGGCCCTGGAGTTGCCCGGGGGGCGGGGTGATCTCACCGGTGATCGCGCCGGTGGCGACGTCCGCGACCAGTACGCGGCTGGGGCCCGCGGCATCCCCGACGCCACCCGGCGACTTGCGGGTGAAGGCCAGGTACCGGCCGTCCGGGGAGAACGTCGGGTCGGTGTCCCAGTCACCGGGGCCGCGTCCGGCGAGCGGCATGGGCGCCGCGTTGGCGCCGTCGGCGTCCGCCATCCAGATCCGCTCTGTCCGGCCGTCGGCTGTGTCCCCCTGGTCCTCGAAGCGGCTCACCGCGATACGGCGGCCGTCCGGCGTGTAGTTCTGCCGCTCCGTCCACGGGTCGTAGCCGGGTCTGGGCCGGAACAGCCGGTCCTCGCTCGTGTCGGTGTCGGCCTCCGGGTCCTCTTCGAGGATCGTCAGCCCCAGATCGCGGGGATCGGCCCCGTCCATCCGCACGTCCTGCAACGTCGCCACGTGCGGGTCGGCCGCCGAGGTGCGCTCCACCACCACGCCGCCGCCGCCGAGAGTGCCGAGCCAGGTGGGCGAGCGGACCTCCCGGTCCTCGTCCAGCACGAGCGAGGGGACCTGCCCGGAGTGCGCGGTCGTCCGGAACACGTGGTCGTAGTCACCCTCGCACTCGCAGGTGATCTCGGGGCTCAGGAACACCACGCCGTCCCCGTCGGGCAGCCACGTTGCCCCATGGGCACGCCACTCGGCCTGCGCACCCCCGAGCAGCGGTTCGTCAGCGGCCCCGGTCGCGTGCGCCACCCGCAACCGGGGGACACCCGGCCCGTCGGGCGGGGTGGTCGTGGCGGTGTACGCGATCCAGTCCCGGTTCTCGTCGTCGTTCACCGGGTTCCACACCGGCTCGGTGGCCGCGCCGTTCGCGGGATCGCTGATCCGGACGGCGGTGCCGCCCGCCAGGGGGCGTACGTAGATCTGCGGCCCGACAGCCTCGTCGCCGGCGCTGGAGTACGCGATCCGCTGCCCGTCCGGGGAGACCGTCGGGCCCTCCTCGTCCTCGGCCGTGTCGGTGAGCCGGGTCAGGCCGGTGCCGTCGGTGCGCACCAGCCACAGGTCGCGCTGTGTCCCGCCGTCCGGACCGCCGGGTTCGGCCGAGTCGAACACCACGGCCAGGCCGTCCGGCGTCAGCCGGGGGTGCGCTGCGTCCCGGCCGGCGGTGAGCTTGCGGACCGAACCGTCGGCGGACCTCAGATAGATCTGCGGATGCTTCTCGTCGCG
This sequence comes from Streptomyces sp. CNQ329, assembly GCF_000482585.1. Taxonomy (NCBI): domain Bacteria; kingdom Bacillati; phylum Actinomycetota; class Actinomycetes; order Kitasatosporales; family Streptomycetaceae; genus Streptomyces; species Streptomyces sp. CNQ329. The sequence goes on from NZ_AXVU01000011.1 coordinate 125,503, forward strand.
GCGGCTGGCGAAGACCAACTGGTCGCCGAGGGCGGACGGGTGGACGTCGTAGTGGGCAGGGCCGTCACCGAACACCGGCTCGCTGGAGGTCGTGGTGGCGACCCGGCCGAGACTGCGGTGCCGGGTACCGGCGTAGGCGACCCGGGTGTCCGCGGCGTCGAGGGCGTCCGTCACCTGCGGCTCGGCGCTGCCCGGCCCGTCGGCCGCCGTCACCCCGAGCAACGGGACCACGAGCAGCAACGACATGCCGAGTCTCCCCAGGCGGTACCGCCCGCCGGAGCCAGCGGTTTCCATCACGGCCCCCTTCGCAGATCTGACGCGGCATCTGGATGCGCCGCCGCCACCCTTCCTCAGCGGCGCGCGGTGAGGCAGGGCGGCGGGTCCTCGCGCGGGGGAAACATGCGGTGCGCTTTCGGGCAGTGCCGGGTTCCCCGCCGTCGCCCGTCCGGCAGCGCCCCCGGGCGCGGGGCTGTCACGAGTGCCGCTCCGCCGCGTGGGCGCGACCGGCTGCGACGGCGCTCCTGCCGACCGACGGCTGCCACGTCGCGGCCCCCGGCGGAGCGCCTCGCTGTCAGATCAGACCGTTGCGCAGCGCGTAACCGACCGCGTGGGCCCGGTTGCGCAGTTGCAGGCGTGTGATGATCTCGTGCAGCACGTTCTTGACGGTCCGTTCGGAGTACGCGGTCTTGCGGGCGATCTCCGCGGTGTCCAGGCCCTCCGAGACCAGGCGCAGCATGTCCGCCTCACGCGTGGTCAGCGTGGCGAGAGACAGCCCGCGGGGGTGGAGGTCCGGGCGCTGGAGGCTGCCCACGTGGGTGAGCAGCTTGCCGAGCAGGTCGCCGGGCAGCACTCCCTCGCCGTTGGCTATCGCCAGGATCAGATGGAGGAGTTGGCTCTGGTCGGCTTCGGTACGCCGCAGGACCGCCGCCACGCCGCACTCGATGACGCGTTGCAGTGCGCCGGGCCCGAGATTGCTGATCACCAGGCCGGTGCGGGTGACGTTGGAGTGCCGCAGCCGGTTCAGCAGCGCCACGACATCGTCGTCGACGGTGTCGACGACCACCAGCGACACCTCGGCCTGGTTCGCGTCGGCGTCGTCGACCAGGTCGACTTCGGGGCGCTGACGCAGCTGATCGACCACGCCGACGCGCAGGACCGGATCGGCGGCGTACACGGCCACGGTCACCCTGCTGGGACGACCGGAGCGAGAGGCCCACGTGGCCCGGGTCCGGGTGGGCACCCGTAACGCGGCGTCGGACATGGCGGGGCCGTTCTCCTCGATGGAGGACATAGGGGGATATCCTTTCGCGAGTTCGTCGGGGAGAGGTGGAGGACCGGAGCGAACCACCGGGGAGCGGCGGCACACGGGAGACAACATGCGACATTAACGACTCGCCGTTACAGGAGGGTTGACGGTGGCTTTCCGGGCACCGTGACTGCCCGGGTGTTGCCCTCGCGCTCCTCGCGGCGGCCCGGGGCATGTCCCTACCGTGAGGGCGTGACGCCTTCTCCCGCCCTTCCCGGCTCCGGTACGCCCGGTCTCGACATACCGGCCGTGACGGTGGCGCCGGGCGACACCGCGACCACCAGTCTGACCGTGCGCAACGACAGCGACATCGTCGAGGCGTACAGCCTGGAGGTCGTCGGGGAGTGCCGCTCCTGGACCACCGTCGAGCCCCAGCGGGTCTCTCTCTATCCCGGCACCTCGGAAACGGTGACGATCCGGCTGACGCCGCCGCGCTCCCCGGAGATCCAGGCCGGCGAGAAGCCGCTCGGCGTACGGATCCTGCCGGCCGAGCACCCCGAGTCGGTGTGGGTTCCCGAAACCACCGTGCAAGTCGAGCCGTTCCACGAGCTTCAGACCGGGCTCGCCCCGCGCCGTCGGCGCGGCTGGCTGCGCGGCCGCTTCCGGCTGACGGTGCGCAACCGGGGCAACACCCCGGTGCGGGTCGGCTTCACCCCCGGTCAGGCGGGTGAGGAACTGGGGTTCACCTTCAGCCCGGCGCAGCCGACGCTGGAGCCCGGCGAGTCGACGGAGGTCGGGCTGCGGGTCCGCACCGCGAAGCCGGTGTGGTTCGGCGCCCCCGTGGTATGGCCGTTCACCGTCGAGACCGCTGAAACCGGTGACCGGGAAGAGGAGCAGGCCGGGTGGGACGATCCGGCTGCACGGGGGCAACTGGACGCGGAGTTCGTCCAGATCCCGGTCTTCCCGAAGTGGCTGCTTGCGCTGCTCGCACTGCTGCTCGCGCTGCTCCTCGCCTGGTTCGCGCTGGTCCGTCCGACGGTGCGCAGCGCAGCCGAGGACGCAGCCGAAGAGGCGGTTCAGCCGCGTCGTACGCCCGCCGGGGAGCAGCTTCCGGGCACCGGTACCGGCAACGGCCCGGGCGCCGAGCCCGGCGGCCAGACGCAGGGAGCACCATCCGGTTCGGGCGGTGACGGCAGCGCCTCGGGTGACAGCGTCACCACGGCCGACGGCCAGCAGAGTTCGGCGACCATCGACCTGAGGACCGCCGCCGGCGAGACCAGGACCGGTACCTACCGGGTGCCCGCGGGCAGCGTCTTCGCGATCACGGACATCGTCGTCGCCAACTTCCAGGGCGATGAGGGGGTGCTGACGATCACGTTCGGCGACCGGAAGATCACCACGATCGCGCTGGAAACCTTCCGCAACCAGGACTACCACTGGGTGACCCCTATCGAGATCCCTGAGAACGACACCGTGACCATCGACGTGACCTGCGCGAAGCCCGGCACCCCGGCCACCGGTCGCAGGGCGCAGGAATGCCACGAGGTCATGAACGTGAGCGGAGTGCACAGCCGTACCACGCAGTGAGCTGACCCTTCTCATCTCAGAGCATGATGGCTAATCTGAGCACTTAGTGTAAAGAAGTGGATCTATCCAGGCTTAAAATCGACAGCCTGAGTCCGAGAATGGGCCCCCCGAGCGCCTCCACCTGCTGTTTCGCCTCACAGTTGATCGTCCTCACGTCCGGCGAACCACGGTGCTCGGACCTGGCGAGCCCGAGGCTTCCCTGCCGGCCCTTCTAGCGCTCAGGTGTGAGTAGCGACGCCCTCGGATGCGGTCAGACTGAGAAAACTGCGCCGAGGGTGGTGCCGCAGGCCCTTCTTCACGTCGAGGAGACGCGGATAGTTCTCCGCCCAGGCTCAGCGCATCAGATCGCTGAGCAGGTCGTCGATGACGCTCTCCTCCTCCACACCGACCCCGACTTCGGTGAGAGCGGCGGTCAGTCCGGGGTCCCAGGGGGCGGACGCGGGGGTGCCCCGCAGCGGGCGCGCAAGCGGCCTCGTGGCCGCTGCCGCCCGGTAGTCCGCCGCGGTGTAGCGCCAGGGGCGCCACGGAACACGGCGCAGCAGGCCCCCCGCGATGCGCAGGCCGCCCGGCGCCACTCGGCGCCTTCGCCGTCGGGGAAGCCGGTCAGGGCCCGGACGCCGGAGCGGACCAGGGTGGCGAGCGGGGTGCCGTCGTCGAGGGCGTGGGCGTCACCAAGGGTCTGGGCAGCGAACTCGGGCAGCGGGCGGGCCGGCTCGGCGGTGAGCGCGACGAGCGCCGAGACGGTCGCGGCGAGCAGAGGGCGGGCCGCATCGGGGCTGCGGGCGAGGCGGCGTACGAGGCCGCCCCGGCGGATGTCATCGGCCCAGCCCGCCAGTTCCGCGGGCAGGGCGGCGAGTGGTGCGTACACCTCCTCCCACGCCCGTGCCTGACGCTCGCGGGCCTCTGCGAGCGGGACCACGGGGCCGGTCAGGGCGGTCACGGCGGCGGCCAGGCCCGCGCGGCTGACCCGGGAGCGGCGCAGCACCGCGTCGACCTCGTCCAGCCGTACGCTCAGTGAGCGGCCTGGACGTGGGGCGCGGCCCAGCAGGCGTTCGGCGGCCCCGCGCTGTGCGGCCGTGGCGGAAGCGAGCGTCACCGTGCCGGTCAAGGGCTCATCGCGGGCCGGCCGGCGTCGGGCGCGCTCCACCAGCCAGTCGAGGCCGGGCCCGCCGAGCAGGCGGGTGAGGCGGTCGGGGTCGATACGCGCCGTTTCGTCAGCGGCGGCGCCGGCGTTCGGCCGGTCCCCGCTCACGTCCACAGCGGCTCCGCACCGGACTCCTGCACATTTCCGTCCCGCGGCACGGGGATGCCGCCCTGCGACGCCGCCGTGCGCTCCGTCTCCGCTCCCTGGTCCAGGGCCACCCCGTCCCACTCCCCACGCGTGACCAGCACCGCCGCGATCTCGTCCACCCGCGACAACTGCGCGATGGCGATCCCCGGCACCTGCGGGTAGCAGGCCCACTCACGCTCGCTCGTCATCACCACGTCGAGATCGAAGGCGTGGAGCAGGCCGAGGCACTTGGCACGGGAGTCGTCGTCCACACCCGCGAACGCCTCGTCCAGAGCGACCAGCCGCGGGGCGTCCGGTGCGGCCGTGGCGTAGTGGGAAGAGGCCGCCGCGAACAGCGGCACACTCATGGCCAACACCCGCTCGCCCCCGGAGGCAGGGCCGGTGGCTGCAGCGTGGCAATCGCCTCGGCGCGGGCGGCGGTCGCCTCCCGGGTGTCCTTCTCCAGTTGTTCGATCCTCCCCTCCGCGCGCCCGGCGCTTTTCTCCGCCGCGGTGTGGTCCGTACGCGCCTGCCGCTGGCCCTGTTCGCACGCGTCCCGTGCGTCCGCGGTCTGCGCCAGCCGCCGCTGGAGCTCGGCCACGGCCGCGCCCACGGTGCTGGCCGCGCGCCCGCCGGGTCGATGGTGGTGGTGGGAATACCGCGGCGGGCATCGATCTCGGTGGTCTGCGTGTGGTCGAGCGGGTTGGTCACCACCGTCTTGGTGGGCGCGGCGCCGGTTGCCGGGGTGTACGTGGTGGTGGTCTTGCCGCGGATATCGGTCTGGGTGAGCGGGCGGCCGTGCGTGTCGAAGGTGGCGGTGGTGACGGTCTGGGTGCCGGTGCCGGCCTTGTCCTGCTCGTCGACGCGGGTGATGTTGCCCTTGGTGGGGCCCTGCCCGAGGGTGGTGGATCCGTCGTAGTAGGTGCGCTTGAGGGACACCAGGTCCTTCGGCAGCGTCGCAGTCACCTCGCACGTGGTGGCGACGGTCTTCTCCTCGGCGATGGTCTCGATGATGTTCGCGCCGGTGGCGCGGGCGTAGGAGGTGGTGGTGCAGCGATCGTCCCCGGTCTTGCTCGTGTCACCGGTTTCGGAGGCGGTCTTGACCATGCCGTACGAGTCGAACGTGCTCTCGGTGGTGGTGCGGCGCCAGGTGCCGTCCTTCTTCAGCTCACGCGTGGCCTCGGTTTTGACGCCGGTGTAGTGGGCGCTCTGGTCGGGCAGTCCGTCGCGGGCGTGGGTGGCGGTGGCCGCGGAGCGCCACGGGGTGTAGGCGGTGGCTTCGATGATGCTGCCGCCGTCGCGCCCGTAGCCGATCTCCTCGCGGACCATGCCTGCGAACGCTTCGCGGTCGGTGACGGTGTCGCCCTCACCGCCCGCGTCGGGTACGAGAACGAGACCAACGGACTGGCCCGCTCCTACTTCCGCTTCCGCACCGCGAACCTCTGGTCCACCGACAAGATCGTCACCAAGTCCACCTTCAGGATCAAGAACACCTGGTCCTGGTCCTGCAATGCGCGCAAAGTCGAACTCTGGCGCACCGCGCCAATGAACGAGAACACCACCTGGAACAACCGCCCCGACAGACGCGAGACCCTCGACATCATCAACGACGCCAAAGGCTGGTCGTCCAACTGCCCCGCCGACAATCTCGCCTTCGACACCACCGCCGCAGCCAAGGACGCCGCCGCCAGCAAGTGGAACAGCATCACCCTCGGTCTCAAGGCCACCGACGAAACGGACGTCTACGGCTGGAAGAAGTTCGCCGCCAAGTCCTCCGTGCTGTCCACCGAATACAACACCCGCCCCAACGTGCCCAGTTCACTGGAGACCGCGCCCGTCTCCACCCGCAACAGCAAGGGCTGCGGAGACCAGTCCCCCTACGGACTGATCGGCAACACGGACTTCTACCTCACCGCCAAGGTCAGTGACCGCGACGGCGGCACCGTCAAGGCTCGCTTCCACCTGTGGCCCACCGGCCACCACCCCAACGACGACCCCAACGGCGCACTGATCATCAACCAGACGGTTTCGGTCACCTCCGACTGGAACCCCACCCTCGGCGCACCCGGCTGCCGCTTCGTCTTCGACCCCAACCGCCCCTCCACTCCCCCGGCCGTCTCCTCCGCCCAGTTCCCCGACGGTGCAGACGGATGGCCCGCCGACACCGGCGAGGCCCGTACCGAGGGCACCTTCGCCTTCGCCGCCAACGGCGTGAAGGACGTCACCGCCTACGAGTACTGGTTGGACACCAGCCCCGATCCCGTCACCGTCAACGCGCCGTCACCAGGCGCCGGCGTGTCCATCAAGGTCACACCGACGTTCACCGGCCCGATCAACCTGTACGTCCGCAGCCTCGACAAAGCCGGAAACCGCTCCGACGTCGCCACCTACCTCTTCTACGTGAACGGGCTGTCCACCCCCGACAAACCCGGGGACCTCAACGGTGACGGCAACGCCGACCTGTGGGCCGTCGACGGCAACGGCAAACTCCACCGCCACTACGGAAACGGCGACGGCACCACCACCGACCAGCAGAGCCTCGCCAGCAGCATCGACTGGACCAACTCCCGGATCACCCACCGCGGCGACTGGACCGGCGACGGCTACGAAGACCTCATCGCACTGCGAGACGACCCCGCCACCGGCCAGAAGCGACTGTGGATCAACCCGAAGAACGGCTTCGGCTTCGCCTGCACCACCTGCAGCACCACCACCTACGAACGCCAGGAAATGACCGTCCTCGAAGAGACCAACAACCACTGGAAGACAGGGGCCCAACAAATCCTCGCCGCCGGCGACGTCGACGGCCCCCTCGACACCGACGACGACGGGCAGATCGACACCCCCGGCTACCCCGACCTCCTCGTCAACGACGGCCAGCACCTGTGGCTCTACTACGGCGACCCGGGCGGCAGCGCCTACCTCGACGCCTTCCGCGACCCCGTCCTCCTGGCCGCCGGCGACGGCATGAGCACCGGCACCAACACCCTCGCCAACGTCACCATGACCGCCCCGGGCGACTTCGACGCAGACGGGCATGCCGACCTCACCGTCCGATTCGACAACGACGGCAGCGGCCTCTTCCTCTACGACACCATCAACCCCGACGCCTCCACCTGGCCGGGCCAAGTCGACCCCACCCACCGGATCCTCATCGCCAACAACTTCGGACCGAACACCGTCCCGATGCTCACCGCCGCACCCGACGCCAACAACAACGACACATTCGACCTCTGGACCACCACCCCCAACAGCGGCAGACTACGATTCTTCGCCGACTTCACCCCAGACGGCCCCGGAGCCATCACCGTAGCCTCCGAACAAGTCGCCAACTACCAAACGCTCGGCTGAACCGAGACCCGTCCAATCCGCGGTGGGGCTGCCAAGTCAGGCAGCCCCCCACCCCCCCTTTCAGAGGTCGGTTCATGAGCAAGCAGCCATTCGCCACATACCCCCACGGGTATGCTTGGGATCCAGTCAGAATCCAGCCGCCGGGAAACCCGAACCGGGTTCAATCAACCGACCACACCGACCTGACCTGCGTAAACGGACGACCGGACGCCGTGGAACCGTTCCTTCAGCATTCCAGGAGAATTCCACCACATTCGCACACGAAACGTGCTCTGACCTGCACGCATACAGGACAGCTGGGGTTGTTCGAAAGAGTCACACGTTGAAGCGGAACACCGGGTGCACAGTTTTGGCCTGCGGAAACACCGGAGGGCTGGTAGGGATCCAGCCAGTATCCAGCCGCCGGAAACGGCCAGCCCAATGACCCCTGTTGTTGCTGGATCCACGGGCACGCGAGCCTTCACACCTGCACCCCTATGCTCGGCCGTGAGGTTATCCGACCGCCGGATGTTATGCAAGATATTTCGGCAACGATCCCGGTGGCCGGGAACGATCCGGCTGGGCTTCTTGTGAACCCCGATTAACGAACAGACTCTGGCAATCCGAGCCCATCGGGATGCACTCTCGAAAGAGTACCCATTTCTATTTCGATTTCCCCCTCATCGACAACACGATGGAGCGCAACTCTCATGGGTTCGTAATCAACATGCGACGGCACATCGATTTCCCGAAAGGAGCTCATCGTGTTCATTTCCCAGGAACACTCAGCTCAACCGTTCCGGCTCAATAACTGCCTCCACGGGCCTTTTATTACTCGTCAGCGGTTTGACTCTCCCCGCTGGCTCCGTAGACGACTTGATCCTGCGGATCGTAGGCGATTACTCCATACTTCGACGCCAAGTTCAGTAGGACCGAGGAAACTTCCCTGGAGCGGGACCAGGAGATCGCTACAATTACACACTCACTGGTGGCATAAATAGGAGCAGCCCACGGCGACTCGTTCATATTTTCTTCAACTAGATCCGGAAAGACGGAGATCACGGCTTGATGGAAATCCTCAACAGTCGGATCCTCGCCGACAACCCCAGTCTCTCCATCCGTCAACTTATCGTATACCTGAGCAGCTTCCTCCAAGGCTGGAGCAGATTCCTGAAACCAGAAGGCCAGATCAAAGCTCACCGTGAGTCCCTTCTTGGAACCGCGCCGGGATCTACGCCCGGCACTTGCCTTCGGAGATGATAGCGCAGCGTGCATCGCTGGGCCGCGGAGCCGACCAGATGACCTGGTCGGCTCCACGATCATTACCGGTCTATCCACACATCGTGGACCCCAACAAGGGTTCGACCGTCCCCAGTGGTGACCGTATTTCCTGGCGTGTTGAGCCAATTATCGAATTCTCGCTGGTGAGGATTCTTCTTGGCCGTCCCACCCTTTACCTCGATGCCGTACCACTGACCGTTGATCTGAACCGTGCCATCATACTTTCGAGCTCGGAATCCTGGCGCAAAAACCGGCGTTTCGTTGCGCATGACGACTGCGCCATCCATCTCCAACTGATCCCATGCGTTGACTTCGTCCGCTGCACCATCACGTCCAGCCTCGCCATTTCGCTTTGAATATTTCCCGTCTGCGGAGCGCGGAGCACCACCAACCGAGCAGGCTGAATTGTGAACCAAGACAGGCGTAACGTCGGCATATACGTAGTACGTGTGGATCTTGTTGATCGTGAGGTCGTGGGTGCGCTGACGCTTGGTGTAGTCCCGGACGTCCTCGACTGTGGCGGTGGTGCCGTCCGGAGTGCGGAGGGTCTGGCCGGGGGTGAGATCACCGGCGTTTACCCAGTCGTTCTTCTCACGCGTCCAGAACGGGTGTGTGGTGGTGGACGTCAGGGTGGTGGTTTTACCGTCGACTTTGATCGTGAGGTCGACGAAGTCCTTGTCGTCTTCTGTGGTAATGGTGGCCACGATCTTGCGAATCGTTGTCTTGCCGGTCTCGGGGTCGGTGACGATGACCTTGTCGCCGATTTCAAGATCCTCGATACGCTTGGAGCTACCATCGGCCAGCAGCACGCGGGTACCCGGGGCGAAGCTGTGGCACTTCTTCGCCGCCTTGATGAGCTTGATCGGTTTGAGTGCCTTGGCCCATGGCAGGTCAAGGGCGGCGGAGCCGCACGCACCGTTGAGGCCCGGGTTCTTCAGGCACTCCTTCCAGGCGCCTATGTCGGGCGCGACGATGGAGAGCACCAACTGGTCGAAGGCTGTCGGGTCTCGGTCCAGCCAGCCAAGCTTGCCTGCGGCGTCACAGAAGTCCGCGTCGCTCGAAGCGGCTCCCATATCACACCTGGACTGAATGTAGTGATCCATCCGGTCTTCTGTGCTGCGGAGCGTCGGGTACAACCGCTCAAGTTGTAGGGCCGTGGGCAGCTCGACGCCCGCCAGTTCCACGGTCCCGCCGTTCTGGACGATTTCGATCGTCTGAGACGGGCTCTGCGACGAGCAGTGGCCGTTGCAGGGGTGGCTCACAGCCGGTGGGCCCATGACACCGCCGCCCGTTTGTCTCCCCTTCGGGCCACCACGGCTGCCGTCCGCGCGGGTCTGCGCGCTTCCGCAGCTCACGCCGCTCGGGGAGCCCCTGCCGCAGTCGAGTCCCAGGCCTGTGGGGTCCTTGAAGGTCAGCGGGTTCTGGGCGGCGTAGGTGTAGCCGTTCAGGGTTTGGGGTTTGTCGAGTTCCAGCAGTGGGTCGACGCTGATGAAGCGGCCCAGCTTCGGGTCGTACTCGCGGGCGCCCAGGTGCTGCAGTCCTGTGCTGGCGGTGTCGTCGGTGCCGCCGACGAAGCCGCGGGTGCCCGGCCAGGAGGCGGGTTCCGGCCCGCGGGGGGCGCCGAAGGGGAGGCTGCGGCGCTGGTCGAGGGTCTGGGTGGCGGCGTCGATGGCCAGTTGGCCGGTGCCGTTGTGGTCGGCCAGGGTGAACGAAACGCTGCCGTCGTCCTCCTCGACCGCCTGGTGGCCGCCGCCGAGGCCGTAGTAGCGGGTGGCCTTGGCCGCGGTCGCGCCCTTGGGGAGGGTGACCTCGGTGGTGCCGAGGTAGAGGGTGGTCTCGGTGGGGGTACGGGCGATGAGGCGGTTGCCGCTCGTGTCGTAGACGTAGTCCGTGACCTTGTCGGCGCTGCCCTCGACCGGCTCCGTGACCTTGGCCAGATGGCCTTCGGCGTCCCAGGTCAGCGTCTGGGTGTCCCCTCCCAGGTTGCGGGTGGCGGTGTTGCCGGCCTCGTCGTAGGTGAAGCTGTCCTGCGCGGTGCCGGTCGGTCCGGTGCTGGTGACGGACGTGAGGCTGTGCGGGCGCGGGCTGCCCGGGGCCGGGTAGGCGTAGGTGCGCTCTGTGTTCTTGGTCGCGTCGCCGCCGACGTCGTGCTGGGTCTCGGTGAGGCGGTTGCCGACCTTGTCGTACGTGTAGGAGTGCCAGTACGGCGCCAGGCCGCCCACAGCCCCGCCCGAGGGCTGAGCCGAGCACTCGGTGTCGCCCTCGGTCCAGGCCGTGGTCAGCCTGCGCGCGAAGTCGTAGTCGAAGCACTGGGTGTCCGTGCCGGACCGGGAGACGTCGGCGACCGACAGCACGTTGCCGGCCGCGTCGTACTTGAAGGTGTTGTGCTGGTCGACGCCGGGCACGTCCTGACGTTCGACGCGCGAGGTGGCCAGCCGCTGCGTCCCCCGCTCGAAGGTGTTCGCGACCTCAACGGTCTTACCGCCGTTCGACAACTCGTACCACTGCGGCTTGCCGTCGTTGGTGTAGCCGGTCTTCGCCTTCAGCCCTTGGTCACCGCCGAGTTCGATCGGGCGGAGGGTCTCGTCCTCGTACGTGTACCGCACGCTGGAAGCCGGCAGCGCCCCGGCCTTCGGGAAGCCGACGGCCTGCACGGTGCCTGAGACGTTGTACGTGGTCCCGGAGAGATACGTCCCGGCCAGCGCGCCTTCCGATGCCGGAATGGTGACGGAGGAGCGCAGCACCCGGTACTGACGGTCGTAGGCGACGACTTTGTTCGTGTACGCCTCGCCGTCCACGTAGCGCGTCGACGCGGCCAGGTGCCCCTTGGCTCCGCTGACGGTGTCGTATGTCCAGTCGGCGCGCAGGGCGCCGGTGGGCGAGGACTCGCGCAGCTCGGTCTGGCGCCCGATGCCGTCGTAGACGCTGACGAGCTTGGTCCCGCGGGCATCCGTGGTGGAGGTGACCTGGCCGCGGTCGTCGTAGGCGGTCGTGGTGGTGCCCTTGTCGGGGTCGTTGGCTTCGACCTGGCGTCCGAGTTGGTCGTAGCGGTACGTCCAGGAGTTCCCGGCCGGGTCGGTCACCTTTTCCAGCTCGCCGCGCGGCGTGTAGCGGTAGCCGGTCTCGTCGTAGGCCGACTCCGCGCTCCGCGCGTGATGCTGGCGCACGGCCGTGGTCTGACCCCGGGCGTCGACGAGGGATGTCGTGGTGGTTCCGCCGTCCGGCGGGATCACTGTCGTGCGGTCGCCGCGGTACTGGGTGGTGGTGGTCGCCAGGACGTTGAGGCCGGCTCCGCTGCCGGCCACCTGTTCGGTCTGGATATTGCGTCCGAGACCGTCGTAGGAGTGGTGGTATTGGGTCTCCACGGAGATCGCACTGTCCGGGGCGAACAGTTCGGGGGACGGCAGCTTGTCCGTGTAGTACGGCTGGAAGGTCTCGGCGACAAGGCCCCGCTCGTCATAGAAGACGTCGGTCAGAAGCCTGCCCCCGCGAGGGCCGGGCACCTGAGTCTGGCGTTCGCGCAGAAACCCGTCGAAGAAGGTGTACGAGGCGCGCTGGGCACCCGAGTTGCCGAGGGTCTTGGTGCCGACTGCGACCGGCTTCCCCTCGGTCACCTGGTACGTGAACTCGTAGCTCGGCGTCAGGCCGGTTTGCCGGTCGGCCAGCCACACCTTGGTGGTACGGCCCAGGGCGTCGTACGCCGACGTGGTCGTCTTGCCGTTCACGTCGGCCTGGGTGAGCGGAAGACCCCGCATCGGGTCGTAGGTGGTGGTGGAGGTCAGCGCCGTGGCAGCGTTGCCGGGGGTTGCCGGGGGCGTGGTCTCCTTGACCTGCGTGGCGAAACCGGTTGCCGGCGTGTACGCAGTAGTGGAACTCCGGCCGTCCGAACGCGGGTTCCGCGACTGGAGTTGTCCGCTGCCGTTGAAGGTCAGATTCGCGGTGAGATCGGTACTGACGAGCTCACGACCGTAAGCGTCGTACTCGGCGGTGGACTCCAGGTATACGGCCTCGTCTGCGGTGCGGGACTTCAGCACCGCGGTCGCGGTGGCATCCCCCTTACTGGGAACGGACGCGGTGCCGCTGACGGCACCACCGTCGTAGGCGGTGCGGACATCCGTGATGACGTCCTTGGTGCGGTCCACGGGGTCACCACACGCCTTGGCGACCGTCTCCACCCTCGAAGGCAGGACGAGGATGTTCTTCTCCTCGTTGGCGGAGTACGTGCTGCGGGTGCACCGGTTGTCGGACGCGGTGGAGTTGTCGGCGAAGTCGTCCACCTCGGTCAGCCGGCCGGCAACCGTGTCGTAGGTGTTGGCCGTGGACGTCACGCGCCAGTCGTTACCGGCGCCGTTGTCCAGGGAAGTCCAGGTCTTGGTGTGCGCCGTGCCGGTGAGATTCGCCGTCACCGTGCCCCAGGAGCGTTCCTTCTTCGCCGTCTGGTGGCGCCAGGGCCGGTTGACGGTCTTGCCCAGCACCTTGCCGCCGGGACCGGAGAAGTCGACCGTCTTGTAAGCAAAGCCGGCGGCTGCCTCGTGGTCGGTGAGCGGGTCGCCCTCACCGCTGCCGAGACCGACGGACACGCTCTTGCTGCCACCCTCTGGGCTCTCGCGGTCGCCGTGCATTCCGCGCAGGAAGTAGGTGTCGGACTGCGACTTCAGTGCAGCGTCGCCACCCTCCCCGCCCGTCTTGACGCGCACCTGGGCGTAGCCGCGCCACTGGGACCAGGTCTTGAACTTCTCTTTCGTCAGCCCGTCGTCATCGTCGTAGTGCCAGGCCGCGCCGCCCAGGTATTCGTAGCGCGTGGCCTTGTCCGAAGCCCCGCCGGTTCGGTCGTGCTCCGTCATCAAGGTGACGACGTACTTGTTGAACCACTGCCGTTCCGGGTCGGCGCTGTCGCTGCCGCCGATGTACTGGGGGAAGCAGCGAGTGGTGTTGGACTGGGGTGTGGGCAGTGAGTTCCAGTCGCAGGCCGGGTCGGAGTAGTTGGCTGCGATCTTGCCGCCGTACTCGTCGTCGACGGCGGACAGCCGGGCCTTGATGAACGGCGCGTAGCCGTCTCCGGTCTTGTCCAGGCGGTTGGCCAACTGCGTATAGGCGAAAGTGGTTTTCGGCAGGCTGATCGCCGGAGTGGCCGTGTGCCCCGTGTGCTGGATCGACTCAAGCAGGAGCTGGTAGTCGATGTCGGCCTGGCCCCAGCGGTGTGCCAGCTTCCAGGAATCGACGGGGCCGTAGGTCCCGTCGCTCTTGAGGACCTCAGTGGTCACTTCGGTCAGACGCTTGCGGGTCCAGAAGCTCGGCGAGTAGCGGCCCTGGTCGCACGTGGCCGTTTCGCCGCAGTTCAGGTCCCAGGGCGTGTCGTACCAGGAGGCGGAGTCGGTGCTGATCGAGTCGCAGGTCGTCTGCGCGTTGGGCAGGCATCGCTCGCCGCTGCTGAAGTCGACCTTGGCCAGGGGCTTCGTGTCGTACACCGAGGAGTGCTTCAGCCCGTACTCGATACGGTCCAGGCTGCCGCCGCGGGTGTAGCGGGTGTTGTTGTCCGCCTTCAGGTTGCGGCCGTAGGAGTTCTCCTCCTGGTGGTAGTAGTAGGAGATGGCGTTGCCGTGCGGGTCGACGACGTAGTCGAGGTTCCAGCGCCACGCCTGCTGGCACCACGACGAGCCGAAGCCGGCGGCGTCGTGGCACGGCTCGCCGGAATCGTCGCCGAACACCGGGACCTTCCAGGCCGAACCCGTGGCCTCCTTCCCGCTCGCCCAGCCGGGCAGCCGGTTGTAGCCGAAGTAGTAGCGCACGCCCTGAGGATCCGTGACCCGCCAGTACTCGCCGTTGTTGTCACCGTTGCCGCGGTCAGCCGAGGCCAGACGGGCTATCCGGGTGCCGTCGTCGTCGCGCAGCTTCCACTCGTCGTTGCCGACGGGGATGAGTTCGCCGCCCTTGCCGTTGAAGGAGATGAACGCGTTGTCGTAGCCCCAGCACAGATCGCCCGGCTTGCTGCCGTCGGGATGCTCGACGCCGTCGTCCGAGCACGGCTTGTACTGCCGCTCGATGTATCCAGGCCACATGTCGAAGCCGTCGCCGACCCAGGAGGACTGGTTGTTCGTCCCTCCGGTACGGCCGTCCACCGAGCCCGACGAGTACGACATCCCCACGCTCGGCTGCAGCCCACCGGGCACCTCCGGGACCGGAATGCCGTACGACCAGGAGAAGTCACCGGAGCTGAGGTTCACATCCCAGGACGACGACGGCGCCAGACTGGTCGCCTTGAAGTCGCCGGTCCCGCCGGACTCGGCCGCGACGGCGGCCAGCACCGTCGGCTCCTGCGTATCGAGCCGAACCGCGTCGGCGGTGAGCGTCTGCTTCTCCGCGTCGTTGACCGTCGGCAGCGGCTCGCTCTTGCGGCAGTTGCGCCTCGCAGGGGTGTCCAGGGCGCAGGCCGGCAACTCGACGAGGGTGAGCCGGGAGGCGTAGCTGCCACCGAATGCCTCGGCGAAGGAAGCGTAGTCCACCGTCGCCTGCACGTCGCCCGCCGCGTGCCGGGGCCCCGGAGCGGACTCCAGAGCGAAGAGCACCCCGTCGACGCCGGCCTTCCGCGCAGCGTCACGGCCGAGAACCCGCGCGGTCACCTTCCCCCGGGCACCCTTGGCCGCCTCCGCCGCAGCCGCGGGATGTCCACTGTCCGCGGTGGCCACATCAAGGGTGAGAGGAAGCGCCCTGCCACTCGGGGCATCGTCGTAGACGTTTCTGGCCCCCGCCGATGTCAGTTCGACGTGGGCCGTGGCCGGCTCCGGCCACGCGGCATCCGGCTTCCGACGCGGTGTCCTCGGCCCTTTCTGCGAGGTCCGCGGCTTGACCTCGGTCATCGACCGGCCGGCGACCGGCTGCTCGGTCCGGGACGCATCCGCCCTGTCCCTGCCCTCGTCCGCGGCAGCGGTGGTCGTGGCTGCCGCGTCCTGCAGGAGGGTGGCGACCATCAGTGCCGCTGCCCCCAGGGCAACCCGACGGCCGGCCCATCTCACGCGCTTACTGACCTTACGGTTCATCCCGTCGTCCTCGTCTCCGCTGCCGCGCCACCATCGGCCGCGAACGGGCCCGGTGGAAGCTGGGTGCTGGTGAAAGGGGTTTCGAGCCCCAGCGCCGTTGGGGGCAGCGCCGGGCGGAGTTCGATCTCAGGTGTCTTCGGGGACGTCGGTGACGACGTCCGGCCAACCGAGCGCAAGGTGGGCGATCTGGCCCGCGGTCAGGTCTCCCTGGAAGACCCACACGTCATCGACCGCCCCGGGCCAGTACCCGCCCCACGTGCCGGCCGTCTTGCTGCGGCCGATCTGCAGGGACTCGCCGGCCCGGAAGGTCAACACGTCCTGCGCCCAGGAAAGGCGGTCGGTGCAGGCGGGGTCGTCGGCTTCGCCGTTCCCGTCGTCGTCGGCGCAGGCCACTTCCTCCAGTTCACCGTTGACGTACAGCCGGGCCTCCTTGGAGAGCCCGTCGTAGACCAGGGCGAGGTGGTTCCAGTCCCGTACGTCCCAGAACTGCTCGTTCTTCACACGCACCACGCCTGCCGCGTCGCTGTCGGCCCCGGGCAGTGCTATCTCCCAGTTCCCCGCGCTGGTTGACGGATCCGGGGCGGGTACGTAGCGGACCGCGAAGGCGCTTTGCCTGCTTCCGGTGGCGCTGATCAGGGCCGCGGCGTCGTCCGGCAGGGCAGCGGCCTGAGCCCAGGCTGTGACCGTGTAACTCCCGCTGGTGTCCACCGGCACCCCGGAGGTGGCCGCGTACGCGTCGACTCCGTCCAGTTCCATCGCGCCTGAGTCGACCCAGCCGGAGCCGATTGCGGCGCCGCCGTAGAGGGTCATGTCGTTGCCCCCGGGTGAGTCGTCCGCAGTAGCCGGAGGCGTTGCGCCGTTGGTGCCTTCGAGCTTCCAGCGGCTCTTGACCAGCGGGCGCTGCTTGTAGAGCTGCTGGACTTCGGCCGGGGAGATGGGGCGGTCGAAGAGGCGGATGTCGTCGATGGTGCCGGGGAAGTGGCTCTTGAGGGTGTTGTTGACGGAGACGGCGCCGACGTACATGGAGCCGGCGGCGTAGAAGGCGTCCACGAGGGTGGTGGAGCCGGCTTTCTTGCCGTTGATGTACAGGGTGAGGGTGTTGGCTGTGGTGTCGTGGACGCCGACGAGGTGTGCCCAGGTGCCCGCGTACGCGTCTCCCGGCTGGTCGGCCATGGCCCGGATGATCGGCGCGCCGGGGGTGTCGGATGCGTACTGGTTGAAGACCCAGCGGTCGTAGGCGGCGGAGTAGTAGAGCTCGAAGCCCAGGGCGAACTCGCCTGCCTGCGCGACGACGGTCGCCTGGCGGTCGGGTTTGGCGTCGAGTTTCGCCCAGGCGGAGACGGCGAAGGACCGTTCGCTGTTGATGTGCGGTCCCGAGGTCTGTCCGATACGGGCGTAGCCGTCGGTGCCGTTGAACTTCGTGGCCTTGCCCGCCACGCCGGGCACGCCGGTGGTCACGCCGCCGTGGTAGCGGGCGGGGAGCACGCCGCCGCGGCCGGAGACCTCGGTGGCGCCGGTCGGTTCGTCGAGTTCGAAGACGGCGATGGCAGGGCGGCCGGGGTCGCCGATGGGCTGCTTGGCGTAGAGCTTGTCGACCTCGTCCTGCGCGATGCGCTTGTCGAAGATCTGGACCTTGTCGAGGGTGCCGGGGAAGAAGTCCCTGGCCACCCCGCTGCCCGAACCGGCGCCCAGTTGCAGGCCACGGCGCGCGTTCCAGGTACTGACGAAGGGAGTCTCGCCGACGAGGGTGCCGTTGACGAACAACTGCAGCTTGTCCTCCACGGAGTCGTACGAGCCGACCAAATGGGTCCACGTGCCCGTCTGGACGCCACCCGGGTTCGGCGCCATGGCCCGGGAGACGGTGGCGTCGGGGGTGTCGGCGGAGAAGCCGTTGAAAATCCAGCGGTCATGGACGGCGGCGTAGTGCAGCGCGAAACCCATCCGCTCGTTACCCGGCTGCGAAGCGACCACCGCCGCGCCGGCCGTCGGCTTGGCATCCAGCTTCACCCACGCCGAGACCGTGAAGCCGCCGGTGTTGTTGACCGGGGACAGATCGGTGGCCGCGTAGGCGTCGGTGCCGTTGAGCCCGAGCGCGGTGCCGTCGGTCCCGGCGGCACCGGTGGCCGCACCGCCCTTGAGGGCAAGGGCCCGCGCCGGCGTGGAGCCCTCGGCCTGCGTGGCACCGGCCGGCTCGTCGAGCTGCCACGTCGCACGATCCGGCTGCCCGGCCTTGACGCGGAACTGGTAGGTGCGGGTCTCGCTGTTGTTCCCGGCCGTATCGAAGGACTGGATGGTGAAGAAGTTCAGGCCCGGCCTCGTCGGGAGGATCTTGATGTCCTTCGCCGCGCCGCCGGAGGTGGACACCTGGTTCGCGGGAAGGGGGTCACTGTTGATGCCGTAGCGGTACCGGTTCACATCCGCATCGGGCGAGTCCACGGTGAAGGTGCCGTACTGACCCACCCCGTCCAGCCACGGATCGTTCGGGTCTTCGGGGTTGGACTCCGGATACTCGCCGGAGGTCACCGAGGGCGCCTCGGGCTCCTTGGTGTCGTAGACGAAGTAACAGGCAGTCTTCGTATCACCCGAGTACGACCACGGCGACCACTGCGCCCCGTCATAGGCGCGCGCGTACCAATGCACCGTCTTGTCGGCCGGAATCCCGGTGGGCAACGCGATGCTGAAGGTGGAGTTCGAAGGCCGGCTGCCGGTCCTGGGCGGCGTCCAACTGCCACCGTCCCACTTGGCCTGGAACTGCACGGAGACATTGTCACCGTCGGGATCGGTCACGTCGTTGGCGTAGATCGTGCTGAGCTTACGGACGCGCGCCTTCTCGTCAGGTCGCTTGCACACCCCGCCGAACTTCATCGTCAGTTGCGCCATCTTGATCTGCGGCGGCGGACGGTTGTACTGCACCCTCAGGAACGCCTTGTCCGAGAACCGCTTCCACGCGTACTTGTCGTCCTCGCTCGCCGCACGCAACCCGAAGGTCATCGTCGACCACTTCTTGTTCGCCGCCTCCTGCACCCCCGCACGAATCCCGAACTCCGCATCCTTCCCAGCACAGCCCTCGTAACCGTAGGCGAACGATCGCGTGTCCAGCTTGTCGAGCCAGAACCCGGAACCCGCATCCTGGCTGTTCCACGTGGTCGACGAGCTGATGCCCTTGGTCCGCCACAGCTCCACTCCGCGCGGAGCAAGAGGCGGACCAGACATTGCGTACGACGAACTCCGCCGACAGGATCGACTTGCCCGCGAACCGGGACGTCGGAATGCGGTAGAAGACGCGCTTGGTGTCGTGTGGCGCGCAGTAGTCCCAGCCGCAGTAGCCCATCCCGGCGTTATTCTCACCGTTGAACTTCCACTGCGGCGACGACGCCCAGTACTTCGAGGCAAACGTCCACGCCGACGCCCGCGGCGAGTACCACTGCGGGTCGATGAACACCGGATAGACCGTGTCCGCACCCTTCAGCACCTGAGGATCCGGAGTCAGCACCAACTGGTCGGGCGCCTGGGCGACCTGGACGTCGACCGGCGCCAGCTTGCCCGACTCCCCAGCCGCCGGCTCACCCGCCGGTTCGCCGCCGGCCGCGCTCCTGGCGCCTGCGGTGGTGCCGCCGCTGGAGTCCCACATGACCGGCTGCGGTGCCTCGAACACCGCACCCCCGGCTCCGGCATCGACCGCTTCAAGGCCACCGGCCGCGGTCTCACGCACAGACATCCCCGTCGCACCCAGGTGCAGCCGAAGCTCCGCCAGCTCCGGATTCTGCGCCGCCTCGACGGACTTGACCACCAGCAGTTGCGTGAAGCCGTCAGCCTGCACCCCCATGCGCAGATCGACCCCCGGCAACACCTCCGGATAGACAGCCGCATCCCCCTCCAGCCGCGGCTGCGGCAACTCACCCGGCCACGACAGCGACAACTCCCGCCCGGCCCTCGACATCCGGACCAACGGCGCCGTTCCACCACCGGAGAACTCCATCCCCACCGTGGTCGCACCCGGCGCCACCATGCCGCCGCCAGCCGGGGCGAGCTGGGTATCGATGGCCTTCCACTCGCCGCCCACACGGGTCCGAACAGGCCGCAATTACTCGCGCGCCTCCAAGTTCCCATCAGGAGTGGCGAACACCTCGCTGCTCTCCCCGCGCAGCGAGGCGATCTCCACCGGCTCACCGGTACGTTCCGCCCGCGCCGCCGCCTGCTCCTCGGTAGCCGCGGCCGCGGTGTCCGCCGCCGCCGCGCTTCCCTGGGCATCCGACGCCGCCGAGGGCGCGCGCGTGTCGCCGGGAACCGTGCTCGCTTCCACGACGGGTGCCGTGCCCAGGAGCAGCGCCGTGCCCAACCCCGCCGTCAACCACGCCCGATATCGCCGCCAGCGCCCACGCATCACCACAGAGCCCCACCCCTGAGACAACAGAACGTAACTTCGCGCTAACTTAACGGGATGAGCACGGGTGGACTAGACCTTCCTAACGAGCAAACCCCGTAATTCACCCACGCCTCCCGTGACTAACATCACACCAATTGCCTCATCAGGCAAAGGTTTTTCAGAAAGAACGGAAGATATTAGCTGAACACCGGTCAAGACAGAACAGTTTGCCTGATATACGGTCACACACGTCTCCCTCAACCGCCCCCTGTTCACTCCGGATCCACGGGCCGGGCGCGAGCCCGCTCTTGGCCCCCGGCGCTCGGCCGCGGGGGAGTCCGGCCACAGCCCGTTCCGCATGATCGTTTGGCATCGACCCCAGGAGACGGGAGCGAGGTGGCCGTACACGTCGACCGTGGCCTTGATCGACTTTGGCCGAGCCAGCGGGACACCTCGCGGACCGAAACGCCGCGGGCCAGGACCGTCGACACGAAAGAGCCGCAAACCGTGATACGCCGACAGCTGGGCCGCCTCAGCCAAAGCGCCCGGACCACGATCCTTCAGAGGCCGGTTCGTGAGCCCAGGAATCGCCCGCCATACCCCCACGGGTATCTTCTGGATCCAGCAGAAATCCAGCGGCCGGGAACCCCCGACCGGATTCAACCATCCAACCGCACCCGACCTGACCTGCACAAACAGGTAGCCCAATACGATGGCATCGCCCCTTCAACGTTCCAGTCGAATTCCACCACGTTCGAACACGAAACGTGCCCTGACCTGCACGCATACAGGTCGGGATGAGGTTGTTCGAAAGATTCACACGTTGAAGCGGAACACCAAATGCACAGTTTTGGCCTGCGGAAACGCCGGAGAGCGGGGCTGGATCCAGCCAAGATCCAGCCGCTGGAAATAAGCTGAACAATGACCTGTTCACGCTGGATCGACGGGCCCGTCGAGGGCGCAGCCTCCTACTCGACCCAGTCCAGCAGGCATCCGTTAATTCATAATCGGCTCAGGCTGACGGCTGGCGCCTCACGAAGATCACGCGCTGTGACCACCTCGGGAACGGGAAATTTCATTCTCGATCGCCGCGATTACCCTATCGCCCCTGGTTTCTCGGTGGAGCCATGAAGACAGGCGACTCTTCTCCACAGCAAGGGAATGCACTGACCAACCCTCCCGGCTGTAGATTTTCAAACCGCCGTAGCCCACCTGCATTGTGAGAATCTCCGCGAGTGGAATATCCGCCTTATACCCAAAATTCATTGCAATCACGCGTCGTGACGTAAGAGACAACGAGGTGGACATACAGTACATCCCGGACGCCACTCCAACTGCCGCAGCGAACACCAAAGCCAGCCAGTCCGTTACCGAATCAAGACTGTCAACTGCGAGCTGGGAAGCAATGAACAGGAATGCCGCACAGAGCAGCCCCGCGACCACTCGGAGAATTGCCGGCGGACGCCAAACGATCAGCGCAGGTTCCTTATGATCGCGAAACAAGCTAGCCTCCATCGAACACCAACCGAGTGCCATATACGTGGTACCGCACCCCAGTTTCCCGTACGCCGAGGCCAGCACCCAGGAAGTGCGGAAATGTTCACGTTCCAGTTCCCGTTGCTAGCGCCACAGCGTCAAGAACTGAAATCACAGAAAACAGTAGAAAAATTCCGCCGCCCAGGAATCGAACCAGCCGCGGACTGGCCATCCCCGTCCTTCCAAACATTACTGCATCCATGATGTCATAGAAGCGTTGAGCCGCTCCCCTGAGGTCCAACATCAAGGCAGCACCCATCAAGGCAAGAATCACGGTAGGAAGGATCTGCCCCATTAAGGTTTCACCATCCCTACCAACTAGGTACCGCGGACGGTTTCACAGGCCGATTCGCTCCGATGGAATTTGCGTCCGCCTGCCGGAACACCCGCTTCACGAAATCCGCCCACAATTCTCGCCTATTCGGACACAGGCCAGCCGCAATTTCGCCCCAGTGGCGTCGAGCTTCCTGCGAGAGGAACTATATTTCATCTCCCGAGGTGAGCAATCCGCAGCTAAAGGGCCAGATTTGGATTTCCTCATATAACCCCGAGCACGATAAGAACCAGCCCAACCAATCCTGCAAGAATTGCCATGGCAAGGAACAGGTCCGCGCCAAAACTATGCCTCAGGATCTGCTTCTCCATCCTAGGCGTATTGGACGGCGACTTGGGCGGACTTGAGAGCATGGCGCGAATTTGACTTGCCGCCCGCTGGGAAGTGCCGAAGCGTATATCAATGAGCGATCCGCCAAAGCAGAAGGGCCGGATCTCGTCGCCATGAACTGTGCTGATCAAGAGACCCCCACGTGGATCACCGACCACCTCTCTCACGGACTCATTTGGAATGCTGCACAGACCAAAGACCCCGACCACCACGATGGATTCATGTGTCAAGATCACCCTGCTTGTTCCGTAACGACGGCAGAAGGAGCTGATCGCTGCAATCACCGCCGTAAAGAATATCGCGTCGCGATAATTTCCGTGCTTATATATTCCGGACACCGCCGCCGAAATACCCACCGCCCAGATGGCCATCACACTGGCCCAGCCCAAGATTTTCCACGAACGACGCTGCAGGATACGCTGGCTGATCCCTGCACCCTCTTTCCCGTATTCGAGGACACGCACTAACACCCCTCCCCGCTTAGAGCGCTCGCACTGCCAGCACCGCAGAAACGCAGGGTCAGGTCCTGCTGCTCACAGAATATCAATTAGAGAAGCAGGAATTCCATAGCACGCATACGCAAGAAAATGCCGCCCCAATCAACCTATCAAAGGCGAACGGCGAGAAGAAGGAAGTCTTGACCGGCCTAGGTTTCACCCTTTTAAGGATGCGTGCATTTCGTTCATGAATACGCCGAGGCGCCCCCCCGGGGTCAACAATCAGGGCAAACCCGATGAACCCCAATAGAAGACTGATCGGCAATGACACCCATCCGTTCGCCGCCCTTTCGGCACTTTGTTGCATCATCGCCATAGAACTCGATCACCCGAGACCACAGAAGCGCGACATCAACTCTTTCAGACCTTGCCGTTGCCGAATCCATTCCTGGCGACTTCATCAGCAGCTTTCACCCCAAGCGCAGCCAAAGAATCCCAATATTCAGCGACATCAAATTCCCGCCAGGGATTAGCCTGAAAATACCTCGATAAACCCCTCGATCGCGGCAACTGCAACGAATAGCGCCCCAATTCCCATGAAGCCCCATCCTACAGCCTTATTAATCATCCTTTGCGCCTTCTTGTCACGTGCTGCGGCCACGAAGCGACTGGCCACGTTGCGAACATCGAAGGCAATGGTGACACCCAAACCAACACAAAAGAAGCCTGCAAATAGCGGACCGAGTAGACCCCAGCCACTTACCTGACTCCCGTTGACAGCCAAGGCTGCGCAGTAATTTTGCATTCTATGGCAGAGCTCCTACGCACCAACTACTTCTCACCATATGCCAATTAACCGGTCGGCCCCACCCATCGCAAACCGTCCGATAGATCCCAAGCCCAGCCACCCAGCGTGGGCCCCTGGGCTGCGACACCCAATCCTCCAGCCCAGCCATAATTGTAGTAATTTCCGCCGGAGGTACGTTGACCCCAGCCGGAGGTTCCTCCATACCAACCGTCTGCGGCGGTAACGCTGGCCATCTGAGTCTTCTGATCGCTGACCTCCGCCGTATTCCAATTGACGGTTGCACCCAGAAATGCTCCACCCTTTCCCTTCACTAGCGCCCTTGAACCCTTCGGCGTGTCGACCGTGACGCCACCGCTATACGTGAAGGAGAAGGTACCACCCTGGAAGTTGGCATTGGCACACGCCATGAAGCAGGCGCTGATTCCGACATTTACATGCTTCCATCCCTCGGAAGCCATATAACGACCCACTGGCGCGATCAATCTAATACCCGCTTTGGTTTCGGCGGGGAGGGGCAGTGCGTTGAGGATCGACGTCAATCTGTCTTGCTTTTCACGACGCGCTATGGCCTCCTGCCTGGCTTTGGCTTTTGCGGCGGCGAGGAGTTGGTCGCGTTTCATGCTGTCGAGGCGGTAGCGCTCTTCCTGGGCTCGGGCTTGCTGTGCGCGGGTTTGGGCCCAGTAGGAGTTGAAGCTGCGGGTGTTGTGGCGGACGAGGGCGCGGTATTTGCTGGTGACGTAGCCCCGGCTGTTGGTGTAGCCCTGTTTGCGGTACCAGCTTTTGCGGACCTTGTTGTTGCCGTAGCCGTGTTTGGTGACCTCGTCGTAGAGCATCTCACCGGTGGGGTCGGATGCGGTGACGGGGGTGTTGTTGGCGTAGGTGTAGGCGTTGGCCTGGAGGGGGTTGGCGGGGTCGAGGAGGGGGTCGGGGGAGATGAAGGCGCCGAGGGTGGGGTCGTATTCGCGGGCGCCTATGTGGGTGAGGCCGGTGTCGTCGAGGGTGCCGCCGACGAAGCCCTTGGTGCCTGGGAAGTCGGGCTCGGTGCCGGCGCTGGTGGTCGGGCGGGGGGCGCCGAAGGGGAGTTGCTTGCGGCGGATGATGGCCTGGCCGACGGCGAGGGAGACGGCGAGCATGGCGGTGCCCTGGTGGTCGGAGACCAGGAAGTGCATCGGGCTGCCCGGGGTGCGGACGGCGACGGTTTCGCCGTCGTGGGCGTAGTAGCGGGTGCCGGTGACGCTGCCGTCGGGGTTGAGGTGGAGTTCGTTGCCTTCGGGCAGGTAGAGGGTGGCGGTGTTGTCGCTGGTCGTGGCCAGTAGGCGGTTGCCGTCGGTGTCGTAGACGTAGTCGGTGGAGGTGCCCGCTTCGGTGGCGGTGGCGAGGTGGCCTTCGTCGTCCCAGGTGTACGTCTGGTCGGCGGTGCCGCCGCTGCGGGCGGTCATGTTGCCGGTGGCGTCGTAGTCGAGGGTTTCGCTGGTGCCGTTTGCGGTGCCGCCGGTGGTGTCGATCTGGGTGGTGCTGTGGGGGCGGGGCTGGCCGGGGTCGGGTTGGGTGTAGGTGCGGGTGACGTCCTGGTCGGTGGCGGTGCCGGCGACGGCGTGCTGGGTTTCGGTGGTGCGGTTGCCGATGGCGTCGTAGGTGTAGGAGTGCCAGTACGCTTCGGGGCCGCCGCCGACGCTTGCGGGGGCGGGTTCGTTCGCGCAGGTCTCGGCGGTGGTGGTCCACGCGTCGGTCAGGCGGCGCAGTGCGTCGGTGGCGTAGCACTGGCGGTCGGTGGTCTGCTGCGCGTCCTGGCCGCTGGTGGTGGTCTGAGAGGTGATGTTGCCGGCGTCGTCACGGGTGTAGCGCACGTCGTCCAGGCGCTGGGGTGCGGTGGTGCGGTCGGTGACCTGGCGGGTGAGGTCGCCGGTGTGCTCGTCGTATTCGTGCGTGCGGTAGAGCTTGCGGTCGTCGGAGCCGTACTCGGTGCGGACGGGGCGGGCGAAGCTGTCGTAGGAGACCTGGGAGACCAGGGCGACGCCGCCGCTGCTGGTGGTGGTGGGCAGCCCGAGGGAGTTGTATTCGGTCGCCGTCCGCTCGCTCGGCAGCCCGCCGACGCCGGGCTGGCTGATCGAGGTGCGCTTGCCGGTCTCGGGGTCGTAGGTGTAGCCGATGCGGTAGATGCCGGCCAGGGCCCCGGGGGCGTCGGGGACGCTGACGGTGGTGGCGGTGGGCTGGATGCGGGCGTTGTAGCCCTCGACCGCGGTGGTGTAGCGGTTGCCGTCGTGGATGCGGGTGGTGGAGGTGAGTTGTCCCTTGGCGAGGGTGTCGTAGACCCACTCGGTACGGGGCTGCTCGCCCTTCTTGACGGCGGTGGGCCGGCCGAGGTCGTCGTAGCTGGTGGTCAGCGTGATGCCGCGGGCGTCGGTGAGGGTGGCGGGCTGGTCGGCGGTGTTGAACGTGGTGGTGGAGGTGCCCTTGTCGGGGTCCTTCGCCTCGGTCACGTTGCCGCGGGCGTCGCGGGTCCAGGTCCAGACGTTGCCCGCGGGGTCGGTCATCTTCGCCAACTGGTCGTGCTCGTCGTAGGCGTAGGCCGTGGACTGGTGGGTGGTGCGGGCGGCGTTGGTGTACTGGCGGCGCTCGACTGTGTTGCCACGTGCGTCGGTGAGGTCGGTGGTGGCGGTGCCGCCGTCGGGCGGGATGACGGTGGTCTGGTCGGCGCTGTAGCTACTGGTGGTGCGCTTGGTCTCGTCGCCGAACTGGCGGGAGATGGCGGCGGTGACGCGGCCGGATCCGTCGTGGATGTTCTCGGTCATGTTCGGCACGGTGTTGTCGGCTGCCTTGACGAGGCTCGCGGACGGATCACCGTTGGCGTGGTAGGCGTGGTAGAGCTTGGTTTCCAGGCCGCGGGTGTCGTACAGCGTCTCGGTGATGACGCGGCCGCCGCCGGGTGCGGGGGTTTGCGTCTCGCGTTCGCGCAGCAGGCCGTCGTAGAGGGTGTAAGCGGTGGTGTAGGTGCCGTCCGGCTGGATGGTCTTGGTGGCGATGGCCGCCGGCGCGGTCTTGGAGACGGTGTAGCTGTACTGGACGGACGGAGCTGACGGGTAGTCCGCCTTGGCCCAGCCCGGCTGCCACACCTTGACCAGCCGCCCGAGGGCGTCGTAGTCGGCGTCGGTGCGCGCGCCCGCCGGGTCGATGGTGGTGGTGGGGATACCGCGGCGGGCATCGATCTCGGTGGTCTGCGTGTGGCCGAGCGGGTTGGTCACCACCGTCTTGGTGGGCGCGGCGCCGGTGGCAGGTGTGTACGCGGTGGTGGTGGTCTTGTTGCGGGCGTCGGTCTGGGTGAGCGGGCGGCCGTGCGTGTCGAAGGTGGCGGTGGCGACGGTCTGGGTGCCGGTGCCGGCCTTGTCCTGCTCGTCGACCCGCGTGATGTTGCCCTTGGTCGGGCCCTGCCCGAGGGTGGTGGATCCGTCGTAGTACGTGCGCTTGAGGGACACGAGGTCCTTCGGCAGCGTCGCAGTCGCGTCGCACGTGGTGGCGACGGTCTTCTCCTCGGCGATGGTCTCGATGATGTTCGCGCCGGTGGCGCGGGCGTAGGAGGTGGTGGTGCAGCGCTCGTCCCCGGCCTTGCTCGTGTCACCGGTCTCGGAGGCTGTCTTGACCATGCCGTACGAGTCGAAGGTGGCTTCGGTGCTGGTTCGGCGCCAGGCGCCGTCCTTCTTCAGCTCGCGCGTGCCTTCGGTTTTGACGCCGGTGTAGTGGGCGCTCTGTTCGGGCAGGCCGTCGCGGGCGTGGGTGGCGGTGGCCGCGGAGCGCCACGGGGTGTAGGCGGTGGCTTCGATGATGCTGCCGCCGTCGCGCCCGTAGCCGATCTCCTCGCGGACCATGCCTGCGAACGCTTCGCGGTCGGTGACGTTGTTGCCCTCGGAGTCGGCGACGTCCGCGCCGTCGATGCCGCGGAAGTAGCGGGTCTCGGCGAGCGACTTCGTCTCGCTGCCGGCACCGACGCGGGTACGGACACGGGAGTAGCCGCGGCGTTCGGAGTAGGTGCGGTGCTTGGCCTTGGTCAGCTCGTCGGTGTCCTTGGCCCAGGCCAGGCCGTCCAGAAACTCGTACGAGGTGGTCTTCACCGGTGCGCCGCCGACGTCGTCCGATTCCAAGACCTGGGTGGCGACATAGGTGTGGAACCAGTCGCGGTAGGGCTCGAAGTCCGGGGCGGGCGCGTCCGGGGGTGACCAGTACACGGGGTAGCAGCGCTTGGTGTTGGTGGCTGGATCGGGCAGGCTGCCGGCGGTGCAGTCCTCGGGTGAGTAGGTGACGCCGATGGTGCTGCCGGTCTCGGTCTTGATGCCGTAGACGCGGTAGCGGTTCAGCGGGGGTACCGCGTCGACGGCTTTCTCCACGCGGTTCTTCAGCATCTGCCCGGAGAAGGTGACTGCGGGAAGGGAGATGTCGCTGCCGCCGGTGTGGCCGGTGCGCTGGATGGACTTCAGCCACAGCGCCGGTTCTGAGCCGTCGCCGGTGGTGGGGAAGCTGTGGTCCAGCTTCCAGGAATCGACGGGCCTGTAGGCGCCGTCGACGCGCACCTTGGTGGTGACACCGGTCAGGCGTTTACGGGAGAAGAACGACGGCGAGTACGTCTTGCACTCCTGCCCCGAGCCGCACAACTGGTCGTACGGGACGTCGGGCCAGTGTTTGGCGTTGGCGGTGTTCAGCTTGCTCGCTGAGCAGTCGAAGGTGTCGGTGGGCAGACAGCGTTCCGCCACCGTGAAGTCGACGCGGGCCTGGGCGCCGTTGGCGGCGTAGAGCGCGTCGCCGTCCAGGCCGTAGTCGATGCGCTCCAGGTGGCCGCCGCGGTTGAAGCGGGTGTACGTGGCATTGCCGGTGGCGTCGTTGACGTTCAGCCCGTAGTGGTTGTGCTCCTTGCCCCAGTAGTACGTCAGTGCCTGACCGTGCGGATCGATGACGTAGTCGAGGTTCCAGCGCCACGCCTGCTGGCACCAGGAGTCCTTGAACGCGGTGGCATGGCACGGCTCCCCGGAGTGGTTGCCGAAGACCGGAACCGTCCACACCGACTGCGTCCTGGCGTCGCCATCCTGCCAGCCGGGCAGCCGGTGGGTGCCGAAGTAGTAGCGCACCCCGTCGGGGGCGGTGACCCGCCAGTACTCGTTGTTGTTGTCACCGTTGGCCCGCTTCGACGAGGACATCAACTCGACCCGGGTGCCGTCGTCGTCCTTGAA
>NZ_AXVU01000012.1:0-151282 GCF_000482585.1 Streptomyces sp. CNQ329
GTGTTACTCACCCGTTCGCCACTAATCCCCGGCCGAAACCGGATCATCGTTCGACTTGCATGTGTTAAGCACGCCGCCAGCGTTCGTCCTGAGCCAGGATCAAACTCTCCGTAAATGCATACATAAGGACCCAGAAAAACCAGGCCCCCGTAGCAGCATCACAGAAACGAGTCTGCCTCGCTTACTGCTGTGTCACTACATCAAACACTTGGCATCGACTACTTGGCACACTGTTGAGTTCTCAAAGAACGGACACTTCCATCAAAACCCTCACCGGGCTTCTCCGGGCGTTTCCCTTCGGTGTGTTCCAACCCTAACAGCTTCTCCGGGTTGAAATGACCGCCCCTCGGGCCCAGTTGAGTGGGCACGAAAGCCCTCGGGCTCATCGGGCGGTGACGTCAACCTACTGGACCGTCCGCCCCTCGTGCAAATCGGCCCGGCCCCAACCCCCGCCTGGGGCAACGTCCGAGGCGGGAGTGGGGGCCGGGGCGGGGGGGTCGGGCCCGGTCGGGGCGGCGTCAGACCTCGACGACGACCGGGAGGATCATCGGACGACGGCGGAAGGTGTCAGAGACCCACTTGCCGACGGTGCGCCGGACCAACTGCTGGAGCTGGTGTGTCTCGGCGACGCCGTCCGAAGCGGACTTGGCGAGGGCTTCCTCCAGCTTCGGGATGACGTCCCGGAACGCCGCGTCCTCGATGCCCGAGCCGCGGCTTTGGACATGAGGACCGCCGACGATCTTGCCCGTGGTGCTGTCCACGACGACGAAGACGCTGATGATGCCCTCCTCGCCGAGGATCCTGCGGTCCTTGAGCGAGGACTCCGTCACGTCGCCGACGGACAGGCCGTCGACGTACACGTATCCCGCCTGGACCTTGCCGGAGATCTTCGCGACCCCGTCGACCAGGTCGACGGCCACGCCGTCCTCGGCGATGACGATGCGGTCGGCGCGGACGCCGGTCGCCGCCGCGAGTTCGGCGTTCGCGCGCAGGTGGCGCCATTCGCCGTGGACCGGCATCACGTTGCGGGGCTTGCAGATGTTGTAGAAGTACAGGAGTTCACCGGCCGAGGCGTGACCCGAGACGTGCACCTTGGCGTTGCCCTTGTGGACGACGTTGGCGCCCCAGCGGGTAAGGCCGTTGATCACGCGGTAGACCGCGTTCTCGTTCCCCGGGATCAGGGACGAGGCGAGGATGACCGTGTCGCCGGCGACGATACGGATCTGGTGGTCGCGGTTGGCCATGCGGGACAGGGCGGCCATCGGCTCGCCCTGCGAGCCCGTGCAGACGAGGACGACCTCGTGGTCCGGCAGGTCGTCGAGGGTCTTCACGTCGACGACGAGACCGGCGGGCACGCGCAGGTAGCCGAGGTCGCGGGCGATGCCCATGTTGCGGACCATGGAGCGGCCGACGAAGGCGACCTTGCGGCCGTACGCGTGCGCCGCGTCCAGGACCTGCTGGATGCGGTGCACGTGACTGGCGAAGCTCGCCACGATGATCCTTCGCTGCGCCGCCGCGAACACTCCCCGCAGTACGCCGGAGATGTCCTTCTCCGGTGCGACGAACCCCGGGACCTCGGCGTTGGTGGAGTCGACGAGCAGCAGGTCGATGCCCTCCTCGCCGAGGCGCGCGAAGGCGGGCAGGTCGGTGAGGCGGCCGTCGAGGGGCAGTTGGTCCATCTTGAAGTCGCCGGTGTGCACGACGACGCCCGCGGGGGTGCGGACGGCGACGGCGAGGCTGTCCGGGATGGAGTGGTTGACGGAGACGAACTCGCAGTCGAAGGGCCCGATCCGCTCCCGGCCGCCCTCGGCGACCTGGAGGGTGTACGGGCGGATGCGGTGCTCCTGGAGCTTGGCCTCGATGAGGGCGAGGGTCAGCTTGGAGCCGATCAGGGGGATGTCCGCCTTCTCGCGGAGCAGGTAGGGAACGGCGCCGATGTGGTCCTCGTGCCCGTGCGTGAGGACGATGCCCTCGATGTCGTCGAGGCGGTCCCGGATGGTGGAGAAGTCGGGGAGGATCAGGTCGACCCCGGGCTGTTCCTCCTCGGGGAAGAGGACGCCGCAGTCGACGATCAGCAGACGGCCGCCGTATTCCAGGACGGTCATGTTGCGGCCGATCTCGCCGAGTCCGCCGAGGGGCGTGACGCGCAGCGCGCCCTCCGCGAGGGCGGGGGGCGGGCCGAGTTCGGGATGGGGATGGCTCAAAGGTCTCTCCTCACCATGCGCACCGGCCGGGTCCCGGCGGCGGGCCCGGGCGGGGCGCACATGGATGCGTGCGGCGGCGGCTTCTGCGAAGCCGCGCCGCGGGTTTCTCGGTATGCGGTTGTGACGTCTCTGCGGCGGTGAGGACGGCGGGTGTGCGACGTATACGGCCGGGCGCCTACGGCTATACGTGCACGCCTCCGCCCTTGAGGTCGCGCTTGAGCTGCTCGGTCTCCTCCGGCGAGAGCCCGACGAGCGGCAGCCGCAGCGGACCGCCGGGCATCTGCCGCAGGGCGAGCGCCGCCTTGACGGTGATGACGCCCTGGGTGCGGAACATGCCGGTGTAGACCGGGAGCAGTTGCTGGTGCAGTTCGGTCGCCTTGGTCACGTCGCCGCCCGTGTACGCCTCGACGAGGGCGACCAGTTCGGGGGTGACGAGGTGGCCGACGACGGAGACGAAGCCGACGCCGCCGACGGACAGCAGCGGCAGGTTCAGCATGTCGTCACCGGAGTACCAGGCGAGGCCGGTCTGGGCGATGGCCCAGCTCGCACGGCCGAGGTCGCCCTTGGCGTCCTTGTTGGCGACGATCCGGGGGTGCTCGGCCAGCCGGACCATGGTCTCGGTGTTGATCGGGACGCCGCTGCGGCCGGGGATGTCGTAGAGCATCACGGGCAGGTCGGTGGCGTCGGCGATGGCCTTGAAGTGGGCGTAGAGGCCCTGCTGCGGCGGCTTGCTGTAGTACGGGGTGACGGTCAGCAGGCCGTGGGCGCCGGCGTCCTGGGCGGCGCGGGCCAGCTCGATGCTGTGCCGGGTGTCGTTCGTCGAGGCTCCGGCGACGATGTGGGCCCGGTCGCCGACGGCGTCCACCACGGCCCGGACGAGCTGGGCTTTCTCCGCATCGCTGGTGGTGGGGGACTCACCGGTGGTGCCGTTGAGTACCAGCCCGTCGTTGCCTGCGTCGACGAGGTGGGCGGCGAGTCGCTGGGCGCCGTCGAGGTCGAGGGCGCCGTCGGGGGTGAACGGCGTGACCATGGCGGTCAGCATCCGTCCGAAGGGCGTCTGCGGGGTGGATGTCGGAGCCATGAGTGACACGCTACTCGTAAGAATGCCCGGAGTGCGCGCTTGGGTGGCCTGCGGTGCGGCAGGCACGGGAGAACCCGGCACTGCCTGCTCGGGGGTTCAAGCAGTACCGGGTTCGTCTCCTCAGCCTAGGCGAACATCGCAATAACCACCATTCCAGACATTTCACGGCGGTTTCCGCGTGCCCGGCGACCGCACCGGCACCCCGGGTGCCGTCGGCGCCTTGGTACCTTTGAGGGGTATTCAGCACATGGCCCTGGATCTGGGCACTTTGCGGGACGTTCCGACGTTGACCGGACGGCAGGAGCCAAGTCGACAAACCCCAGGAGCCCCGAGGTGGTGGACCAGCATGCTTCGCCGTCGGCGTGAGCCCGTTCCGTTCGCCTTCATAGCGGAGGCCGACCGCTTCCGCAGCGACGTCCCCGTGCCGCCGCCCGTGCCGCGCGCCGGGATCGGGGAGATCGCCGGGCGCGTGCTGGTGGGCGTGCTGATAGTGGCGGGGCTGGTCGGCGCCGTGGTGTTCGGCGTCCCGGCGATGCAGCTCACCGACGACCCGGGGTCCGCGCAGGACAAGGAGACCGTGCAGACCCCCTGACGCCGCGCGTGTCAGGGGTCACAGCAGTCTCGGGTGCCTCGTCCGCACCCCCGGGGTGGTGGCCGCGCCGGGGCCTCGCTAGCCTCGCAGGCGTGCCACTGCCCTTTCTGACCGCCGACCGCGACTTCGGAGACGTCGCCGGCGACGCCCCCCTCCCCTACGCCGACCGTGACCGCTGGCGCCGGCCGTACCGCCCGGGGCCCTGGCGGGTGCTCATGGCCGCCGTCGAGCTGCTGCTGGCCTCGTATCTCCTCTTCGCGACGGTCATCATGCTGCTCGCCGACTCGGTCACGGGCGCGCTGACGTGCGCGGGCGTGGCGGTGGCCTTCATCGCGGCGGCGCTGCGGCTGCTGCGCGTCGGGGTGTGGGTGAGTGCGCACGGGCTGCGGCAGGTGCATCTGTTCCACACCGTCACGCTGGCGTGGGACGAGATCGCCGCCGTACAGACCGTGCAGCAGCCGGTGAAGTGGCTCGGTATGCCGCGTACGGTCCAGGGGCAGGCGCTCCTGGTG
This sequence comes from Streptomyces sp. CNQ329, assembly GCF_000482585.1. Classification (NCBI taxonomy): domain Bacteria; kingdom Bacillati; phylum Actinomycetota; class Actinomycetes; order Kitasatosporales; family Streptomycetaceae; genus Streptomyces; species Streptomyces sp. CNQ329. The sequence goes on from NZ_AXVU01000012.1 coordinate 4,390, forward strand.
ACCCCGGGGGCGCGGCGGCGCGGGCGGGGCGGCGCGCCGGCGCCGCTGCGGCCGCTGCTGACGGACAGCAACGCCGACTTCCTCAGCCGTCCCGAGGCGTTCGACCGGGCGGCCGACACCGTCGAGGCCTGGGCGACGGAGCTGCGCTGACACGCCCGGTGCGCTGCCCGGGCGTGTGCCCGGCTAGCCCGCCGCCTTGTGCAGCGTGATCGCCCGCTGCATCGCCTTGCGGGCCCGCGGGGTGTCGCGCGCGTCGTGGTACGCGACCGCCAGCCGGAACCAGCACCGCCAGTCCTCGGGCGCCGCCTCCGTCTCCGCCTTGCGCCGGTGGAAGACCTCGTCGGCCGAGTCCCGGTCGATACGGCCGCTGGGCATGCGCTTCAGCTCGTCGACCGGCAGGCCGCCCTCGGCGTCCAGCTCCCGCGCCAGCGCGTTCGCGGCGCGCGCGAAGGCGGTGGTCTGCCACAGGAACCAGATGCCGATGGCGGGGAGCACCAGCACGGCGATGCCGAGGGCGACGGTCACCGGTGTGCCCTCGCGCACCAGGTACCAGCCGCGCGTGCCGGCGAGGAAGAAGTAGACGGCCAGCACGGCCGACAGAACGATGTAGGTGATCTTCGAGCGCATCGGCGGGCCCCGGACGGCGTCAGCCGAGGTCGAGGAAGTGTTCCAGGCCGACCGTCAGGCCCGGGGTCTCCCGCACCCGGCGGGCGGCGAGCAGGATGCCCGGCATGAAGCTGCTGTGGTGCAGCGAGTCGTGCCGGATGGTGAGGGTCTCCCCCGTGTCGCCGAGCAGCACCTCCTGGTGGGCGAGGAGCCCCCGCAGCCGTACGGCGTGCACGGGCACTCCGTCGACGTCGGCGCCGCGGGCGCCGGGCAGGGCGGTGGCGGTGGCGTCGGGCTGCGGCGGCAGGCCGGCCTCGCGGCGGGCCTCGGCGATGAGCCGGGCGGTGCGGGTGGCGGTACCGGACGGGGCGTCGGCCTTGTTCGGGTGGTGCAGCTCCACGACCTCGGCGGACTCGTAGAACCGGGCGGCCTGCCGGGCGAAGTGCATGGTCAGGACGGCCCCGAGGGAGAAGTTGGGGGCGATGAGCACGCCGGTGCCGGGGCTGTCGGCGAGCCGGGCGCGCAGGGCGTCGAGCCGCTCGTCGGTCCAGCCGGTGGTGCCGACGACGGCGTGGATTCGGTGGCGTACGCAGAAGTCGACGTTGGCGGGGGCGGAGTCCGGATGGGTCAGCTCGACGGCGACCTCGGCGCCGGCCTTCGTCAGCTCCGCGAGGTCGTCGTCGCGGTCGACGGCGGCGACGAGATCCATGTCGTCGGCGGCCTCGACCGCCCGCGCGGCCTCGGAGCCGATACGGCCGAGGGCGCCGATGACGCCGACCTTGAGCGGGGTGGTCATGCGCGTACTACCTCCGGTGTCGATGGGATGTCGGTCCCGCTCAGGCCACGGCCTCCTGGAGCGCCGTGGCCTGCCGGTCCGTCACCGGCCCGATGACGGAGAGGGACGGGCGGCGGCCCAGGACACTCGCCGCCACCTCACGTACGTCGTCGGGGGTGACGGCGCGGATCCGGGCCAGGATGTCGTCGACGGACATCTGCTCGCCCCAGCACAGCTCGCTCTTGCCGAGGCGGTGCATCAGCGCGCCGGTGTCCTCCAGCCCCAGCACCAGGGAGCCGCACAACTGGCCGACGGCGCGGGAGACCTCGTCGTCGGCCAGGCCGTGCCGGGCGACGTGCGCCAGCTCCTCGCGGCAGAGCTTGAGCACGTCGGCGGCCTGCCCGGGGCGGCAGCCGGCGTAGACGCCGAAGAGGCCGCAGTCGGCGAAGCCGGAGGTGTAGGAGTACACGGAGTAGGCCAGGCCGCGCTTCTCCCTGATCTCCTGGAAGAGCCGGGAGCTCATGCCTCCGCCGAGCGCCGCGGACAGCACGCTGAGCGCCCAGCGGCGCTCGTCGTGCCGGCCGACGCCGGGGGCGCCGAGGACGAGGTGGGTCTGCTCGGTGCGGCGCTCCTGGAGATCGAAGCGGCCCGCGGTACGCAGCGCGCGGCTGCCGGCGCGGGGACCGTGCGGGGCCGCGTCGGCGGCGTCGAGGGCGCCGGCCCGGTCGAAGGCGGCGGCCACGCGGCGTACGACGTCGTCGTGGTCGACGTTGCCCGCGGCGGCGACGACGAGCCGGGTGGGCACGTAGTGGCGCTGGTAGAAGCGGGCGACGCGGTCGCGGGTGAGCCCCGTGACGGTCTCGACGGTGCCGAGGACGGGGCGGCCGAGGGGAGTGTCGCCGAGCATCGTGCGGGCGAAGAGGTCGTGGACGCAGTCGCCGGGGTCGTCCTCCGTCATCGCGATCTCTTCGAGGACGACGCCGCGTTCGGCCTCGACGTCCTCCGCGCGGATGACGGAGCCGGTGAGCATGTCGCAGACGATGTCGATGGCCAGCGGCAGGTCCGTGTCGAGGACCCGCGCGTAGTAGCAGGTGTACTCCTTGGCCGTGAACGCGTTCATCTCGCCGCCGACCGCGTCGATGGGCGCGGAGATGTCGAGGGCGGAGCGCGTCCTGGTGCCCTTGAAGAGCAGGTGCTCCAGGTAGTGCGTGGCACCGCCGAGCGCGGGGGTCTCGTCACGGGAACCGACGTGCGCCCAGATGCCGAAGGTGGCGGAGCGGACGGCCGGGAGGGTCTCGGTGAGCACGCGCAGCCCGCCGGGCAGCACCGTCCTGCGTACGGTGCCGGTGCCGTCGGCGCCGGCGGTGCCCTCCGGGGCCGTCGCTGCGGTGGAGCGCGGACGGGGGACGGCCCGCCCCCGGTACGGGGGGCGGGCCGCCTTCCGCATGCTGCGGGGAAGGGTCACTTCTCGGACTCGTCCCCGGACTTCCCGGCGTCGTCGCCGCCCTTGTCCTCGTCCTCCAGGACGGGGATGAGGGACAGCTTGCCGCGCTGGTCGATCTCGGCGATCTCGACCTGGACCTTCTGGCCGACGCCGAGGACGTCCTCGACGTTCTCGACGCGCTTGCCGCCGGCGAGCTTGCGGATCTGCGAGATGTGCAGCAGACCGTCCTTGCCGGGCAGCAGGGAGACGAAGGCGCCGAAGGAGGTGGTCTTCACGACCGTGCCCAGGTAGCGCTCGCCGACCTCCGGCATCGTCGGGTTGGCGATGCCGTTGATGGTCGTGCGCGCGGCCTCGGCGGCGGGGCCGTCGGCGGCGCCGATGTAGATCGTGCCGTCGTCCTCGATGGTGATCTCGGCGCCGGTGTCCTCCTGGATCTGGTTGATCATCTTGCCCTTGGGGCCGATGACCTCACCGATCTTGTCCACGGGGATCTTGATGGTGATGATCCGCGGGGCGTGCGGGGACATCTCGTCCGGCCGGTCGATGGCCTCCATCATCACGTCGAGGATGTGCAGCCGGGCGTCGCGGGCCTGCGTCAGGGCCGCGGCCAGCACGGAGGCGGGGATGCCGTCGAGCTTGGTGTCGAGCTGCAGGGCGGTGACGAACTCCTTGGTGCCGGCGACCTTGAAGTCCATGTCGCCGAAGGCGTCCTCTGCGCCGAGGATGTCGGTCAGCGTCACGTAGCGCGTCTCGCCCTCGATCTCCTTGGAGATCAGGCCCATGGCGATGCCGGCGACCGGGGCCTTCAGCGGCACACCGGCGTTCAGCAGCGACATCGTCGAGGCGCAGACGGAGCCCATGGACGTCGAGCCGTTGGAGCCGAGGGCCTCGGAGACCTGGCGGATCGCGTACGGGAAGTCCTCGCGGCTGGGCAGCACCGGCAGGATGGCGCGCTCGGCAAGCGCACCGTGGCCGATCTCGCGCCGCTTGGGAGTGCCCACGCGGCCGGTCTCGCCGGTGGAGTACGGCGGGAAGATGTAGTTGTGCATGTAGCGCTTGCGCGTCACCGGGTTGAGGGTGTCGAGCTGCTGCTCCATGCGCAGCATGTTCAGCGTCGTCACGCCCATGATCTGGGTCTCGCCGCGCTCGAAGAGCGCCGAGCCGTGCACCCGCGGGATCGCCTCGACCTCGACGGCCAGCGGCCGGATGTCGGTGACTCCGCGGCCGTCGATGCGGACCTTTTCGCGGATGACGCGCTCGCGCACCAGTTCCTTGGTGAGCGCGCGGTACGCCGCGGAGATCTCCTTCTCGCGGCCCTCGAACTGCGGCAGCAGCTTCTCGGCCGCGACGTCCTTGACGCGGTCCAGCTCGGCCTCACGCTCCAGCTTGTTGCTGATGGTGAGGGCCTGGGCCAGCTCGTCGCGGACGGCCTGGGTGAGCGCCGCCAGCACGTCGTCCTGGTAGTCGAGGAAGACGGGGAACTCGCCGGTGGGCTTGGCGGCCTTGGCGGCGAGGTCGGCCTGCGCCTTGCAGAGGGTCTTGATGAAGGGCTTGGCGGCCTCCAGGCCGGCGGCGACGATCTCCTCGGTCGGCGCGGTGGCGCCCCCCTTGACCAGCTCGACGGTCTGGTCGGTGGCCTCGGCCTCGACCATCATGATCGCGACGTCGCCGTCCTCGAGGACACGGCCGGCGACGACCATGTCGAAGACGGCCTCCTCCAGCTCGGTGTGGGTGGGGAAGGCCACCCACTGGCCGCGGATGAGGGCGACGCGGGTGCCGCCGATGGGGCCGGAGAAGGGCAGGCCCGCCAACTGGGTGGAGGCGGAGGCGGCGTTGATGGCGACCACGTCGTAGAGGTGGTCGGGGTTGAGCGCCTCGATGGTGGCGACGATCTGGATCTCGTTGCGCAGGCCCTTCTTGAACGAGGGGCGCAGCGGGCGGTCGATGAGCCGGCAGGTGAGGATGGCGTCCTCGCTGGGGCGGCCCTCGCGGCGGAAGAAGGAGCCGGGGATCTTGCCGATGGCGTACATGCGCTCTTCCACGTCCACCGTCAGGGGGAAGAAGTCGAGCTGGTCCTTGGGTTGCTTGGAGGCACTGGTCGCCGCGAGAACCATGGTCTCGTCGTCGAGGTAGGCGACGGCGGAGCCCGCGGCCAGCTTGGCGAGCCGGCCGGTCTCGAAGCGGATGGTGCGGGTGCCGAACGAGCCGTTGTCGATGACGGCCTCGCTGTAGTGGGTTTCGTTCTCCACCAGGAAATTCTCCTCGTCTGCACCCACGCCCGTGTGGCGTGGGCAGTGAGCGGTGGAGCACCCGCGCGGCAGGCTCGGGCCGGATGAGCGGCTGTAGGCCGGGCCGGTCTTCGATCGAAGCCACCGGGGTGCGCGCCGTCCGCGTGCTCCGAGGGCCACTACCGAGGACCGGCGCCCGCTGTCGGCACAGGTCCGGCGGCTGCGGGCGGTTGCTCCCCGTATTCACTCTGTGCTGATGTCCTGCCGACCAGAGTACAAGTCACCCCGGCGGCGTCTCGACGGCTGGCTGGCAACCGTTCGGTAAGGGTCCGTACGGACGGACCGGCCCGGCGTCCGGGCGACAACCCGAGCAGTGCGGGCATACGCCGAGGGAGCGGCCCCCTGGGGCGGGGGCCGCTCCCTCGTACGGCGCTAGCGGGCGCCGGCGGCGCCGCGGCGGATGCCGAGGCGCTCGACCAGCGTACGGAAGCGGGCGATGTCCTTCTTCGCCAGGTACTGCAGCAGCCGGCGACGGCGGCCGACGAGCAGGAGCAGACCGCGGCGCGAGTGGTGGTCGTGCTTGTGGGTCTTCAGGTGCTCGGTCAGGTCACTGATGCGCTGGGTGAGCATCGCGACCTGCACCTCGGGGGAGCCGGTGTCGCCTTCCTTCGTGGCGTACTCGGCCATGATCTTCTTCTTGGTCGCGGTGTCGAGCGACATGTCCTACTCCTCGGGTCGGCGCCGCCGAGCGTCCCTGGTTTTGGTCACAGGGAATCTGCGGTGACTCGGCAGGCGGGGCGGTCGCGGCGCCTCACCCGAGGGATACGGGGGCGCTCACGCGAACCGTCCGTCAGCCTATCAGCCGTGCGGCGGCCCGGGGACCGCCGCACGGCGCCGCCCGGCGGAGCCGGGGACGAGGTCAGATCTTGACGCCGTGCTTGTTCAGGAACGCGACCGGGTCGACGGCGGAACCGTAGTCGGGAGTGGTGCGGACCTCGAAGTGCAGGTGCGGGCCGGTGGAGTTACCGGTCGTGCCGATCTTTCCGATCTCTTCCTTGGCGTTGACCGACTCGCCGACCGAGACATCGATCTTGGACAGGTGGCCGTACTGGGTGTACACGCCGTCGCTGTGCTTGATCACGATGTTGTTGCCGTAGGCACCGCCCCAGCCGGCCGTGACCACGGTGCCCTTGCTGGCCGCGTGGACCTTCGTGCCCGTGGGGGCGGCGAAGTCCTGACCGCTGTGCTTCGCGGCCCAGCGGGCACCGCCCTGGTTGTACTTGCCGGTGATGTCGTAGTCGGCCGTGACGGGCTTGACCCAGTCGGGCTTGCTGTCGGCCGTGGCCACCCCCGAGCCGAGGGCGACGACCATGCCGGCGCCGGCGGCGAGCATGGCGGAGGTGGCTATGGGGGCGGTGAGCTTGGCGTGCTTGAACATTCTCGGAATTCCCTCCAGACAAGGTCTCGACCCCGGCTGCGCTCCGAGGTCGCTCCACCTTGGTAACGCGCCGAACCGACGCGGACAAGGACCCTTGGTACGAGCCGGGGTCGTAGTGATGAAATGGTCTTTTCCGCCCCTCGCACACCCCTGCGGACCACCCGCGAGAACCACCCCGGAGGGCACCGAAGAGGACTGAAATCCGTCATATACCCAGGTCAGAGCGGCACGCCTGAGCCGTGTCCATAAGTCCGGCGGAGCCCCCTGCCGAAAGTCCGGCGACCACAGAGGCGAAAGTCCCGGACCCTCGTCCGATGCGCCTACTAATCTGTTTAGGATTCCTTTGGAGGCATGTGGTGGACGCCACTTCCGGATAAGAATGTGCGGCCCTCGCGCGGGGCTTTCTCCTCTGCCGGACGGGACTATTTACCCCCCGCCCGTCCCGGAGCCCCGCTTACCCCCCGCCCGGCCAGGCGCCCCGCTTACCCCCGCCCGGCCCGGACCCCCGCCGTCCCCGGTAGGCTGCGTGCGCCAGTTCCTAGGAGGGGGTATGGAACCGCTGCGACTCGACGACCCCGAGCAGTTCGGGGCGTACCGGCCGGTGGGGCGTCTGGATGCGGACGCCGGCGAGATGCGTGCGCCGGCCGCGCGCTACATCGCGCAGGCGCCGGGGGGTGAACGCACTGTCCTGATCACCGCACCGCGCGCCGAGGCGACGGCCGCCGACCACGGCCACGCCGGGCGCTTCCAGGCCGCCGCCGCAGAGGCCCAGCGCCTCGGCGGCACGGGCGGCCCGTGGCTGGCGCCGGTGAGCGAGCTGTCCACCTTCGGTGCGCCCTGGTGGGCGATGCCGTACCGGCCGGCGCTGCCGCTGCCCGCCGCGCTCGACGCCCAGCAGGGCCCGCTGCCGGAACGCACCGTCCATGCCGTGGGCGCGGCCCTGGCGGAGACGCTGGCGGCGCTGCACGCCGCGGGGGTGGCGCACGGCGGGCTCGACCCGACGGCGGTGCTGCTCACCGGTGACGGCCCGTTGCTGACCGGGTTCGGCACGGTGAGCACGGCGGGCGCCGACGGCAGCCCGCGCGAGAGCCTGGCCGGGCTCCTGCCGGAGTTCCTGCCGCCGGAGCAGGCCGCGGGCGGGCGCCCGCGGCCCCTGGGGGACGTCTACGCGCTGGCCGCGGTGCTCCTGTACGCCGCGACCGGCCGGGTCCCCGGGGACGGCCCGGCGGCGGACCCGCTCACGGGCGATCCCGGGTACGGCGAAGACCCGTACGCCCCGGATCCCTACGCCTCCGACCCCTACGGCGCCCCCGCGAACCCGCTGGACCTCCTCCAGCCCGCGCTCCGCGCCCTCCTGGAGCCCTGCCTCCACCCCGACCCCGCCCGCCGGCCCACCGCCGCCGCGCTGCTGCCGGAGCTGCTCCGCGCCGCCGCGCCCGGCGGCCTTCCCGGGGCAGCGGCTCCGGCCGCCGCCGGGACCGTCCTGGACGCCGCGACGACCCGCTCCGGCGCCGCCCTGGCCCCCGGCTGGCTGCCCCGCCGGGTCAGCGCCGCCCTGGCGCTCCAGGCCGCCGACGTGCTCGCCGCCGAGACCGAGCCGGACCCCGCCTTCCTCGCGGCGCTCGCCGGCGACACCCCCGGCAGCCCGGAGCTGATCGGCGACGCCACCGTCGTCGGCCGCCCGGCCACCCGCCGCGCCCTGCTCGCCGGCATCGCCGGCGGGGCCGTGGGCGTCGCGGCCGGCGGCGCCGCGGCCTGGGCCGCGACCGCCGAGGACCCGCCTCCGCCGCCGACCACCGCGGAGCGGCTGGCCTCCCGCAACACGGGCACGAAGCGGCTGACCGGCGCCCCGCCCTCCGTGCTGTGGGGCAAGGGCCTGGGCAAGGTCGAGCCGGTCGGGCCGCCGGTGGTCGCCGGGGACTCCGCCGCACTGGTCGTCGCGAAGTCCGGCGTCTTCGCGCTGGACCTGCGCACCGGCGACGAGCTGTGGGAGCAGTCCGAGATCGGCCCGGCCGGCCCCGCGGTACCCCTCGGCGACGGCATGGTGCTCGTGCCCGGCAAGGACCTGACGGTGCTCGACGCGACGGACGGCTCGGTCGCCTGGACGGCGGAGAAGTTCCGCCGGGGCGGCAGGACGCCGTACGGCACGCTCCTCGGCGTGGCCGGTGACACCGTGGCGTTCACCGTCGAGGAGGGCGACGAGCTGACCGTCGTCGGCTACGACCTCGCGAAGCGGCGCGAGCTGTGGCGCTCCCCCGGCTCGGCCGCCGCGACCGCCGCGCTCTTCCTCGGCGGCTCGGTCGTCCTGGTGCCCGAGGCCGACGAGGACGCGACGCACCGCGACAAGCCGGTCAGGGTCTCCGCGCTCGACCTCGCCAGCGGCGAGGAGCGGTGGGCACAGGAGTACGCCGGGATGGCGGGCGGCCACTGGGCCGCGGCCGGCAAGGATCTGCTGGTCGCCACCGCCGGCAAGGTCATGCGCGGGTACGACGCGGGCGCCGGCGGCGCCGAGCTGTGGGACCTGACCGCGGAGCCGTGGGACGAGGAGATGGAGAGCACCAACCCGCAGAACTTCGGCCCGCCCACCGTGCAGGGGAAGATGGTCCACGCCCTCGACACGTTCCGTGCCGTGCACACGGTGGCGAGCGACTCGGGTGAGGAGCAGTGGAAGCGCAACCCGGAGCTCTCGTATGTCGGGGTGCTCGTCCAGGCCCCCGCGCTGCACGTCACGCCCGACGAGCGGTTGCTGATCGCGGGCGATGACACGCAGGTGCTGGCGTACGACACGGACGGCGGCGACCTGCTGTGGCGGTTCACCGACATGCGGCCGGGCAAGCCGAAGTACGCTCACCGTCGCCGGGTGGCGGTCGGTAAGAACACGGCCGTGGTCGCGAGCGGGAGCAGCGTGTACGCGCTGCCGCTGGACTGAACGCGCGGCGCCAAGGGGGATTGTTCGTATGCACACGTTGACCGGCTCCGGCGGGCCCCACGGCGGCACGGCCGGCACGGCCGGCGGCCCGCAGCAGAGGGTGGGCCCGCACCGGATCGTCGCGCCGCTGGGCCCGCACGCCCCGGAGGGCGGGCCCGGCGACGACGGGCCGCAGTTCCATCTGGCGTTCAGCGAGCCGCTGGGCCGGGTCGTGGTGCTGATGACGCCGCCCGCGGCGCTCGCCGCCGACCCCGGCTTCCGGGTCCGGTTCGCCTCCGAGGCCGGTACGTCGGCGCGGCTGGCGGGACCGGCCGCCGCGCCGGTGGCCGGAGTGGCGCCGCAGGACGAGGAGCCGTGGGTGGCGTACGACTGCGCGCCCGCGCTGCCGCTGCCCGCGGCGCTGGCGGCGTACGGCGGGCCCCTGCCGGTGCCGTACGTCTGCCGGATGGGGGTGTCGCTGGCCGCCGCGGTGCTGCAGGCGCACGCGCAGGGCCTGGTGTACGCGGGGCTGACGCCCGCCGCCGTGCTGCTGACCTCCGCCGGGCCGCGGCTCGTGGCGTACGGCGCGGTGCGCGCGGCGGCGCCGGGCGACGGCCCGCGTACCGCGGTGCCCGGGCTGCCGCCCGCCTGGCTGCCGCCGGAGCAGCACGCCGGCGGTGTGCCGCGCCCGCTGGGCGACATCTACGCGCTGGGCGTGGTGCTGGCGTACGCGGCCGCCGGCGCCCACTCCCCCGACCCGGGCACGCTGCCGGAGCCGCTGGCCCCGGTCCTGGCCGGCTGTCTGGCGCAGGACCCCGCGCAGCGCCCCCGCGCGGACGCGCTGCTGCAGCAGCTCCAGCAGGCGCAGCAGGCCCTGCCGGCGGAACCGGGGCAGGAGCAGGTGCCCGGGGCCGTCGCCGCGGCGCTGACCACCCAGGTGCCGGCGCTTCCGGCGCAGGGCCCGCTCAGCCCGCCGCCGGGGCCGGGTGCGCCCGGCGGCCCTCCCGCCGGGCAGACGCCGGACACGTCGGCCGGCGCGGGTGCGGGCGAGACCTCCGTGCACCCGCCCCGCCCGGGGCGCCGCGCCCTGCTGCGCGGGCTCGCCTTCGGCGCCGCCGGCCTGGCCGTCGGCGGGGGCGGCGCCTACGCGTACCGCCGTGCGACGAGGGAGGATCCGCCGGTCTACCGCACCACCCCCGCGAAGGGAGCCGCGCCCAAGCCGCTGTGGCACTACCCGCTGCAGGGCCAGGAGGCCAGGGCGGTCGGCCTCATCGGCAGGATCGCCGTGGTGGAGACGATGGGCGCGCTCGTCGCCGTGAACGCGCGCACCGGCAAGAAGGCGTGGGACTCCGACGTGTTCGCGGACGGGGTTCCGCTCGACCTCGGCCGGGGCCAGGCGCTCGTCACGCCGTCGATGGGCGGCATGGAGGTCGTGGACCTCGCCGCCGGCAAGTCGAAGGGTGCCATCGACGACTACACGCTGAACGGCAAGCTGTCCTTCCAGAAGGCCGCCGGTGCCGTCGACGGGATCGTCTACTTCCTGGCCACCGTCGGCTCCGACCTGGAGAAGTTCGCCATGGTCGCGTACGACACCCGCAAGCGCGAAGAGGTGTGGAACAAACCGCTGCCCAAGGGCTACGGCGACCTGAACGACAACCCGCTCAGCGACGGCGAGAGGATGAAGGTCCGCGGTCGCGAACTGCTCATCCCCAGCGCCCCCACCTCCGGCTTCGACTTCGCCTACCTCGCCCTCGACCGGCGCACCGGCGACGAGGCGTGGGAACAGAAGTTCGAGGGGATCGAGGACTACGCCGGCCCCAGCACCTTCCTGACCGGGGCCGGGATGCTCGTCAGCCCGGACAACGACGCCGACACGCTGCGGGGGTTCGAGACACGCGGCGCCAAGAAGGTGTGGGAGCGCCCGATGAAGGACCACTTCTTCGCGGAGCTCACCGACGCCCGGTCGCGCGTGCTGTACGGCACGCAGGGCGCCCAGGTGGCGGCGGTGTCGATACGGAACGGCAAGCCGCTGTGGCGCACCCCGGTCTACTCCGGCGGCCGGTTCGACGTCACCGACGTCGTGCTCAGCGGCACCGGCGGCACCCTCTTCTACAGCAACGACGCCGAGGTGCAGGCGTTCCGCACCCGCGACGGCGCGCCGCTGTGGCGGTTCGCGACGGTCAGCGAGGCCGGCTCGTCGTTCGACGACGGCACCGGCGTCTCCGGCCGGGTGCTCGCCGCCGACGACGGCATCGCCCTCGTCCTGTCCAAGGACGCCCTCTACGCACTCCCGGTGGACTGATCATGGCTACGCCCCTCACCCACGACGATCCGCAGCAACTCGGCCCGTACCGGCTGGTCGCCCGCCTCGGCAGCGGCGGCATGGGCACCGTCTACCTCGCCCGCTCCGCGGGCGGGCGCACTGTGGCGCTGAAGACCATGCACGCCGACCTCGTCAGCGGCGAAGCCGGCACCGCGGGCGCGGAGTTCCGCACCCGCTTCCGGCTGGAGACCGACGCCGCCCGCGTCATCGGCGACCACTACGGGGCCGAGGTCGTCGACGCCGACCCGCTGGCGGAGACGCCGTGGCTGGCGACCGAGTACGTCCTCGGCCCGCCGCTGGACGAGGCGGTGGCGGTGTGCGGCCCGCTGCCGGAGACCACGACCCGGGCGCTGGGCGCCGCGCTCTGCGAGGCGCTGGGCCAACTGCACCGCTCCGGCGTCGTCCACCGCGACCTCAAGCCGTCGAACATCCTGCTGACGTCGGCGGGGCCGAAGGTCATCGACTTCGGCATCGCGCGCGCCGCGGGCGACGATCGTCTGACCCGTACCGGCACCGCCGCGGGCACGCCCGCCTTCATGTCGCCCGAGCAGGCGTCGGGCGTCGAACACACCCCGGTCGGCGACGTGTTCGCGCTGGCCGGCGTGCTGGTCTTCGCCTGTACGGGCCACGGCCCCTTCGGCGGCGGCCAGGCCGCGGACCTGCTCTACCGGGTGCGCTACGGCGAGGCCGACCTGTCCGGCGTGCCCGCGGGGCTGCTGCCGCTGCTGCAGCGCTGCCTGGCCAAGGAGCCGGAGGTCCGCCCGGGCACCGACGAGCTGGCGGGGCTGCTCGCCGAGGGCCTGCCGGGCGGCACGGCCGACTTCGCCGACCATCTCCCGGACGCGCTGCACGCCGACATCCTGCGCCGGGCCGCCGTCGCCTGGCAGCCGCAGCCGCCCCGGCTGCCGTCGCCGGAGCAGGCCGCCATGGAAACGCAGTTCGGCGGGGACAAGGGCCCGTCGCGGCGGAAGGTGCTGGCGCTCGCGGGTGCGGGCGCCGTGGCGGTCGGCGGCGCGGGGGCGGGGGCGTGGGCGTTCCTCCGCGACGACGGCAAGGAGCCGGAGGCCAGGCCCAGGGCGAAGAAGCCGGCCGCGCCGAAGGAGAAGTGGATGCGCCCGGTCGTCGGCGGTGGCGGCGCGTTCAGCCTGGCCATCACCGGCAACTACGTGCTGCTCCTCACGACCACCGGCGGCGGGCAGTTCGTCGACGCGCGCAGCGGCAAGCTGCGGGGCGTCAGCGAACTCCTCTCCCCGACCACCGGCATCATCGGCGACGACTCCGCGTTCTACTCCATCGCCAGCCGCAGCGTCTCGGGCGAGGGCACCCACGCCCTCTTCACCAACGACCCCGAGTCGGGCGAGCAGGAGGAGAGCGTCGTCTTCAACGGCGCGGACATCAAGGGGACGGCCATCGAGGCGGCCGAGAACGGCATCGTGCTGATGCGCGCGACCGCCCGCTGGGTGACCCGCGTCTACCGGGACAAGAAGACGAAGAAGCGCATCGTCGAGAAGACGCCGTGGACCTCGCAGTTCGTGGCCGCGGACATGAAGACCGGCGAGCTGCTGTGGGGGTTCGACAACAAGTCGCCGGACACCGGTCCCTCGTACGCCACTGCGCTGACGAAGAACGAGGCGCTCATCCGCGTGGAGTCGACCCTGACGTGTCTCGACGCCAGGACCGGCGAGGTGCGCTGGACCTGGGAGGCGCCCAAGGCCGACCGCGAGTCGCTCGCCGGGCTGCAGCAGTTCCCCACCGCCAAGGGCCACGTGCTCCTCGGCCTGCGCGACCTGACCGCGCTGAGGCTGTCCGACGGCGAGGTGGGCTGGTCCCTCGGCGAGGACCGCGAGGCCCGCACCGCCCTGGGCCCGGACACCCGCCTGTACGGCACCCCCGCGGTCAAGGACGGCAAGGTCTACGTCGTCGAGAACGGCAACGGGCTCCTCGCCGTCGACGGCGCCAGCGGCGAGGTCGAGTGGGAGGCCGAGGCCGACTGGGCCGGGCCGCAGGCGTTCATCGTCGCACCCGTGATCGGCGAGAAGTACGCCTACGTGGGCACCGGCGGGCGTGACTGGGTGCGGGCCGTCGACTTGAAGGAGCACAAGACGGCCTGGTCGTACCGGGGGCCCGAGGACAACGAGCGCCCCATGGTCCTCGAACAGGAAGACGCCAAGGTCGTCCTCGTCGTCACCGCCGCCGAAGTACGCGGGCTCCCCCTTCAGTAGGAACTTCCACCAGGAGCGGTACGTCCATGAAACCCCTCGGCACCGGAGACCCGCTGCGCCTCGGCCCGTACCGCCTCATCGGCGTGCTCGGCGCGGGCGGCATGGGCAAGGTGTACCTCGGCCGGGACTCCTCCGGCCGCCCCGCCGCGATCAAGGTGCTGCGGCCGGAGCTGGCCCACCAGTCGAACCTGGCGCAGCGCTTCGTCCGCGAGGCGCACGCCGCGCAGGCCGTGCAGAGCCCGGGAGTGGCCCGGGTGCTGGGCGCGGAGACGGAGGGCGGCCGGCCGTGGATCGCCTGCGAGTTCCTCGCCGGGCCGACCCTCGCCGAGGCCGTCGAGCGCTACGGGCCGCTGGACGGCACGGCGCTGCGCGCGGTCGGCGCGGCGCTGGCGCACACGCTCACCGACATCCACGCGGCCGGCCTCGTCCACCGCGACGTCAAGCCGCCCAACATCGTGCTGACCGCGGCGGGACCGCGCATCATCGACTTCGGCATCGCCCGCCCCGAGCACGGCCTCACCCTCACCAGCACCGGCGAGGCCCCCGTCACCCCCGGCTACGGGCCGCCCGAGCAGGTGCTCGGGCGGCGCGTGGGCCCGCCGGCGGACGTCTTCGCGCTGGGCGCCGTGCTCACGCTGGCGGCGACCGGGCGGACGGCGTACCAGGGCAGCCATGTGGCCGCCGTGCAGTACGAGGTGGTGCACGGCGAGCCGCGGCTCGAAGGGCTGCCGCCCGACCTGTACCCGCTGATCGCCCCGTGCCTGGCCAAGGACCCCGCGTACCGGCCCACTCCCCCGCAGATCGCCGCCGCCCTCGCCCCGCCGCCCGGCGCCGAGGCCGTCTGGCGGCAGGGCCCCCTCGCCGAGGACATCTCGGGCCGCGAGCAGGAGGCGGCCCGCCTCGCCGCGCTCCCCGCGGCCGGCGACACCCAGGTGCCGGGGCCCTCCCGGCGGCGGCTGCTGGTCGCGCTCGGCACCGGCGGCGCGGTGGTGGCGGCGAGCGCGGGCACGGCCGCCTGGTGGTGGCTGGGCAAGGACGACGGCGGCACGACCGCGCCGCCCAAGCGCGACCCGTGGGCGGCGCAGCGGCTGAAGGGGTACAGCGCCGACAACGCACCCGCGGCGCTCTGGGGCCCGGTCAGCGGGCTCAACTCCGATGCGCCGCTGGTGCTTCCGCTGCGCCAGACGCTGGTCGTCGCGATGGCCGACGGCAGCATCGCGGGCCTGGACATACGCACCGGCCGGGAGAAGTGGCGCCAGGAGGACGCCGCCGCGGCGGCCCGCGCGGCGGCGCTCGACGAGAACACCTTCGCCGCGGCGGACGCCGACGGCGCCGTGTACGGGCTGCGGGGCCGCGACCGGCGCGAGCAGTGGTCGGCGCCGGGCGCGCGGGCGGCGGTGGTGCTCGCGGGCGACACGGGCGGGGCGTACCTGACGACGAAGGACGGCGAGCTGCGCGCGGTGGACACCGGGGGCAAGGAGCGGTGGACGGTCGAGCTGCCGGTCAAGTCGACCGTCAGCAAGCCCGCGTGGGCCACGACCGCCGACGGCATGCTGGTGCTCTCCGGCTCGGACGGCAAGCTCGCGGTGGTCGACACCGCGGACGGCACGACGGTGTGGGACACCCCGAAGCGCAGTTCCTACGCCATGCCGTGCGCGGTGGGCGGGGGCTTCGTGTACGCGGGCGGGGACGGGCTGACGGCGTACGCCCTGAAGGGCGACGGTGAGCCGGAGTGGAACGAGAAGCCGAAGGGCGAGTACATCTGGTCCGCACCGGCGCTGGACGGCGGCCTGCTCTTCGCCGTGAACGACGCGACGCTCACCGCCATGAACGCGAAGACGAGGGAGGTCGAGTTCACGGCCGACGCCCTGGCGGTCGCCCTGCGGTACCCGCCGGTGGTCCAGGGGAACGCGGTGTGGTGCGGGACCACGTCGAGCGTCGACCCCGACGCGTTGAAGGTCTACGACATCGTCAAGGGCAGGCTGGCGTGGGAGGACCGCCGGACGTCACGGGAGCGGGACGACTGGACCATGGCCGCCGCGAACAACCGCGTGTTCGTCCTCTATACGGGGTCGCTGACCGCAAACCCCGTGTTCTGACCGGCCGTCGGGCGGACGGGCCCGCGTGGGTGCGACGGCCCCCGCGGGGCCGGTGTTCTGAACGGTGACACATCCGTTGCCGATTGCGACAGTCCGGCCTGCCGACGCGCTCCGTCCTCCCCTTAGGGTGGGAGAAGCACACGGCACCGGGCAGGCGCCGGCACGACCGCCGTGGTGCGAGGGGACTCGGGAGGCACAGTGAGCAGCGATCGGGACGAGAACGGCGCGGGCCGGACCAGCCCCGATGTCGAGCGGTCCGGTACGGAACCGGAGGGTACGGGCGAGTTCACCAACAGCCCTGCTCCCGCGGCCTGGTACACGCAGGGAGTGCCGGCCCCGGGCACCAGACAGGATGAGGAGGCGGGCACCGGCTCGCCCCACGCCGGCTCCGCGATGCCCCCGTTGCCCAACGGCTTCACCGCCGCCCACGCACCGGCCCCGGGTCCGGTGCCGGAGTCGATGACGCCGCCGCCGTTCCTGCTGACGCTTCCGGACGAGCCGCCGGAGACGGGGGCGGCCGCGGAGCCCCAGCCGCCGGAGGCGGCGCCGGCGGCCGCCGGACCGGACGCCGGTGAGGACCGGGACGAGGACGAGAGCCGGGACGCGGCGTACACGGACGAGGACCGGGACGACACGTACGCGGACGAGGACGGCTCCTCGCCGCTGACGGCGGCGACGGACCCGGGTGCGGTGGCGTTCGCGGCGGAGACCGGGGAGTTCACGTCGTCCCCGGTGAGCGCCCCGAGTTGGTACGGGGGCGGCGCCGCCGCGACGCCCGCGGACGAGGACCCCGTCTCCGCCGGGCCGGAGACGGACGACGAGCCCGCCGAAGCCGCGGCGCGGTCCGCGGACACGACGGCCGACGCGGACGACGACGGGGAGAGCTCCGAGGGGTCCGGCGACGCCGAGACGGCCGGCGACGACGGTCCCGGGGACGACGCCCTGCCCGAACCGGCGGTTGCCGCGCAGCCGGACGAGGACTCCCTCCCGGAGCCGGACCAGGCCGCGCGGCCGGACGAGGACGACGGGGCCGACGACACCTGGCACAGCACCGACTCGGAGTCGGGGTGGCCCTTCCCGTCCGCGAGCACGCCCGCGGACCGGACGGCGGACGACGACGCACAGACCGCCGCGACCGCGGACATCGAGGAGACCCCCGAGGCGGAGCCGGAGGTGTCCGGCAGCGAGCCGCAGAGCGGCACCGACTGGAACGGCACCGCCGCGCCGGCCGCGGACGCCGGCGAGGGGCCCGCCGCGCAGACGGCGGACGACGACGAGGCCGCCGCGTCGCCGGAGACGACCGGTGCCCCGCCCGGCGGCGACTGGCGGAGCAGCACGGCCGAGGCCGACACCGACGAGTCCGCCGCGTCGGGGTCCGCGTGGCCCGCCTTCGCCGGCACTCCGGAGTCCGCTGACACCGGGACCGGCACGTCGGGCGGCGGCGCCGGGGCGCCCGAGGCCGGCGCCGCCTGGCCGCCCCTGCCCGCGACGCCGACCGCGGCGGAGCCGGACACCGGTGACGCACCAGCGCCCGCCGCGTCCGCCTTCCCCGCACCGCAGTTCGCGCCGCCCCCGCGGCCGGACGCCGACGACGCGGGTACGCCCGCCCCGTACCCGGACGACGCCACGCGCACGCTGACCCCGCTCGTCGCCCACGCGGCGCCCGGCACGGCGCAGGTCGACCGTGAGGAGGACGACGACGCGCAGGGCGAGCCGGACAGGGGCGACGTGGTGAGCGGCGCGACCATGCGCTTCTCGCCCGCCTCGCTGCGCGCCCAGGCCGCCGCGGCCGAGGAGCGTACGCCCGCGGACGACGAGCCGAACGACGCGGTGCCCGCCGCCGCCGAGGTGCAGGACCGGGTGCCGGCCGACGCCGCGCCCGCCCGCGACGACGAGCCGCAGGACGCGCCGCCGCAGGCCAGCCCGTACGTGACGGACCGCGCCCCGGCCGGGGCCAACCCGTGGGCGCCCGCGCCCGCCCCCGGCGAGTCCGCCTCGCCGACGGCGCTGCCGCCGCTGCCCCCGCAGTTCCCCGCCGCCGAGCCGCAGCGCCCCGCGGCGGCGGACCTGCCGTCCGGCCCACCGCCCGCCGCGGGCGCGCCGTGGCAGTCGCCCGGCGAGCCGCCCGCACCCGAGCAGCAGGCGCCGCAGCCGCCCGCGGCTCCCCCGGCGGCGCCCTCCGCCCCGCCTGCCGCCGCGCCGCCCCAGCAGCCGTATCCGGCCCAGCCCGCTCCGGGCGCCCTCCAGCCCGGCGCCGCGGAGGCCCCGGCCTCGCCCGCGCCGGCGACGCCGCCCGGCGCCCCCGGCGCGCAGTCCGTGCCCGGCAGCCGGCTCCCCGCACCGCACACCCCGCCCGCGCCCGGCGCGCCCGGCGAGACGCCCCGTTCCGGGCCCGCCGCGGAGCCGCCGCCCGGCTGGACGGTGGCATCGCCCTCCGGCGTGCCCGTACCGCCGGCCGGCCAGCAGCCCGACGCCCAGGCCCCGCAGGGCGGTTACGGCTGGCCCCAGCCCGGCGCCCAACCCGGCCAGCAGGGGCAGCAGGGCCAGCAGAACCAGCCGGGTCATCAGGGCCACGCGGCACAGCCGGGACACCAGCCCGGACAGCCCGGCGCCTACCCGGGGCCGCCCGGCCAGCCCCCGCAGCAGGCCCAGCCCGGCCAGCAGCCCGGACAGCCGGGCCACCAGCCCCCGGGCCTTCCGCCCGCCGGCGGCTCGCAGCCCGGCGCCCCGGGCCAGGGAGCCCTCTCCCCCGCCACGTCCCCGGCGCCGCCGCCCCAGCCCGGTGGCGACCCGCGGTCCGGTGGCTGGCCCGACGTCACGCCCGAGCAGCGCCGCCAGCCGGTGCACAACGCTCCGCTCGGCTACACCGCCGCGGTCGAGCTGTCCTCCGACCAGCTCCTGCACGACAAGCACAAGCCGCAGCGCAAGTCGGAGCGCGGCGGCCTGTCCCGGTTCAAGCTCGGCGGCAAGGCGGCCGAGGAGGAGCGGCAGCGCAAGATCGCCCTCGTGCGCACGCCGGTGCTGTCCTGCTACCGCATCGCGGTGATCTCCCTCAAGGGCGGCGTCGGCAAGACCACGACCACCACCGCGCTCGGCGCGACCCTCGCCGCCGAGCGGCAGGACAAGGTCATCGCGATCGACGCCAACCCGGACGCCGGCACGCTGGGCCGCCGGGTGCGCCGCGAGACCGGCGCGACGATCCGCGACCTGGTGACGGCGATCCCGTACCTGAACAGCTACATGGACATCCGCCGGTTCACCTCGCAGGCGCCGTCCGGCCTGGAGATCCTGGCCAACGACGTCGACCCGGCGGTCTCCACGACGTTCAACGACGAGGACTACCGGCGCGTCATCGACGTCCTCGGCAAGCAGTACCCGGTGATTCTCACCGACTCGGGCACGGGTCTGCTCTACAGCGCCATGCGCGGGGTGCTCGACCTCGCCGATCAGCTCATCGTCGTGGCAACGCCGTCCGTCGACGGCGCGTCCAGCGCCAGCACCACGCTGGACTGGCTGCACGCCCACGGCTACGCCGACCTGGTGACGCGGAGCATCACGGTCATCTCCGGGGTCCGTGAGACCGCCAAGATGATCAAGATCGACGACATCGTCAACCACTTCAAGCAGCGCACCCGCGCGGTGCAGGTGATCCCGTTCGACGAGCACCTGTCGGCGGGCGCCGAGCTGGACCTGTCGATGATGCGGCCGAAGACCAAGGAGGCCTACTTCAACCTCGCCGCGCTCGTCGCCGAGGACTTCACCCGCGCCCAGCAGGCACAGGGCCTGTGGACCGGCGAGGGCGGCCAGCAGCCGCCGCACGCGATGCCGCCGCTGCCCGGCCAGTCCGGCGGCGGGTACGGCGCGGGCGGGGGATACCCGGGCGGAGGCGGCTATCCGGGTGGCGCGCCCGGCACCGGCCCGTCGCAGGCGCAGTCCGGCCCGAGCCCGTACGGGTGACGCCCTCCGCGCGCCCGTCGGCGGCCCCGGCGGCGGGTCGCCCCGGGGTGCCACCGGCGCAGCGGCCAGCGCAAACGCGCGCGCCCGGCGCGCGCGGCGCCGCCGCGCGCCGGGCCGGCCCCGGACGGCCGCCCGCCCGGCCTGCCGCCATTGGGTTGAACCACTGAGGCCCGCAGCCTTTTTGAAGGCGCGGGCCTCATTCGCGTTTCAGCCGGGTATCGCCCTCGTACATGCCGGTCATGGTCGTTGACATGTTTAGACCAACCTCGCTAGACAGACCCGACCGCCAGGCCGGTCAGCCGGCATCCCGCCCCCCTTCAGCCCGCGAGGTGTCATGCAGCCCATCGACGACAACGCCTTGACGCCCGGTCCACTCCGCCGACCTGTCCCCGCCGCCCGCCCCGGCCGCCGGCTGCGCCGCGCGCTCTGCGCGGGCGTCGCGGCTCTCGCGCTCATCGGCGCCGCCGCAGTCGGCCCGGCGGCGGCCGAGTCCGCCCAGGACGACGACGCCGGCAGCGGCGACAAGAAGGTCCTGACGGCCGCCGTCGCGCAGAGCGTCGACTCCCTCAGCCCTTTCCTCGCGGTCACCCTCGTGGCCACGAGCCTGAACCGGCTCATGTACGACTCCCTCGTCAACTACGACGTCAAGACGCAGGAGCCCATCCCGGGGCTGGCCGAGAAGTGGGAGCCCTCGAACGCGGGCAAGACGTGGACGTACACCATCCGTGACGGGGTGAAGTGGTCCGACGGCGAACCGCTGACCGCCGAGGACGCCCGCTGGACGTTCCACACGATGATGACCGACGAGGCCGCCGGCGCGGCCAACGGCTCGTACGTCGCCAACTTCGCGAAGGTCTCGGCGCCCGACGCGCGCACGCTCGTCGTGGAGCTGAAGGAGCCGCAGGCCACGATGAACTCGATGGACCTGCCGATCGTGCCCAAGCACGTCTGGCAGGACATCGGCGACCTCGGGAAGTTCAACAACGACGAGGACTTCCCGGTCGTCGGCAGCGGCCCGTACGTGCTCACGGCCTTCAAGACCGACTCGCATGTCACCTTCGAGCCCAACGAGAACTTCTGGCGGGGCAAGCCGAAGTTCGACGAGCTGACGTTCAAGTACTACAAGGAGACCGACGCCGCCGTCGCCGCCCTGCGCAAGGGCGAGGTGTCCTTCGTGCCCGACCTGACGCCGGCGCACGCCGCTTCGCTGAAGGGCCGTTCCGACATCAAGGTCAACGACGGCCAGGGCCGGCGCTTCTGGGCCATCGCCACCAACCCCGGGGCGCGGGACACCGAGGGCCGCAGGTTCGGTGACGGCCATCCGGCGCTGCACGACCCGCGGGTGCGCGAGGCGCTGTTCCTCGCCGTGGACCGCACGGAGATCGTGGACAAGGTGCTCCAGGGGCACGGCGTCGAGGGCGAGGGCTACATCCCGCCGCGCTTCGCCGACTACCACTGGAAGCCGTCGGCCGAGCAGAAGAAGGGCTACGACCCCGAGAAGGCGGCGCGACTGCTGGACCGGGCGGGCTACGAGCTCAAGGACGGCAAGCGCGTCGGCAAGGACGGCAAGCCGCTGAACTTCCGCATGCTGTGCCACGCCACCGACCCCAAGGACAAGGCGGCGGGCAAGTTCCTGGAGGAGTGGTGGGGCGCGCTGGGCATCGGCCTGGACCTGCAGTGCCTGGACAACGTCGGCGACCCGTGGGTGGCCGGTGAGTACGACCTCGCCTTCGACGGCTGGTCGGTCAACCCCGACCCGGACTTCGTCCTGGCCATCCACACCTGCGCCGCGCTGCCGGAATCCGAGGACGTCGTCGGGCAGACGGACAACTTCATCTGCAACAAGGAGTACGACCGGCTCTACGCCGAGCAACTCGCCGCGTACGACGACCCGGCCAAGCGCGCGGAGATAGTCCGGGAGATGCAGTCGGTGCTCTACGACACCGGGTACATGAACGTGCTCGCGTACCCGAACTCCGTGGAGGCGTACCGTACCGACCACATCGAGTCGATCACCGCGATGCCCGCCGGCAACGGCAACATCTGGGGCCAGGACGGCTCCTGGAGCTGGGCCACCGCGGTCCCCGCCGCCGAGGCGTCCGACGACGGCGGCTCGGCGACGGGCGTGGTGCTCGGCGGCGGCGCGGCCGTCGTGGTGGCGGTCGCGGCGGGTGTGGTCTTCACGCTGCGCCGCCGGGCCACCGCGGAGGACCGCGAGTAGCCCGTACGCGCCCGCCGCGGGGTGCCCCACCGCCCGAGCCCCATCCCGTCACCGCACGCGACGCACCGCCACGCACCCCCGGACGGCACCCCAGCAAAGCGAGGGCCATGTCTACGGCAGACGCACCCGTCACCCCCGCCGCCGTGAAAACGGCGCCCGGCGCCCGCGGCTCCGCGGGCAGTTCCCGCCGCGCCTACCTCAGCTACGTGGCGGGCAAGCTCGCCGGCGCCGCGGTCTCCCTCTTCGCCATCCTCGTCACCAGCTTCTTCCTCTTCCGGATCATCCCCGGCGATCCGGTCAAGACGATGACGCACGGCCGCAAGGTCGACGCCGAGCAACTCGCCGCGCTGCGCCGGCAGTACGGTCTCGACCTGCCGCTGTGGGAGCAGTTCACGCGCTACGTCGGCGACGCGCTCACCGGTGACCTCGGCGACTCGTACCAGTTCAACGAGCCGGTGCTCGACCTCATCCGGGAGCGTGTGCCGGCCACCCTGCTGCTCACCGGCACCGCCGTGGTGCTCTACAGCGCGCTCGGCCTGTGGCTGGGCACCCGGGCCGCCTGGCGGCACGGCGGGCTCGGCGACAAGGTCAACACGGGCGTCGCGCTCACCCTGTGGTCGGTGCCGCACTTCTGGCTCGGGATGCTGCTCATCATCGTCTTCTCCGTCGGCATCGGCCCCATCCCCGGGCTCTTCCCCACCGGCGGCATGGAGTCGGGCGGCGAGCACGGCATCGCCTACGTCGTGGACGTGATCCACCACATGCTCCTGCCCGTGCTCACCCTCGTGGCCGCGAGCTACGCGCAGACGCTTCTGGTCATGCGCTCCTCGCTGCTCGACGAGATGGGCAGCGACTATCTGACGGCCGCCCGCGCCAAGGGACTGCGCGACGACCTCGTACGCCGCCGGCACGCCGTCCCGAACGCGATGCTCCCGACGATCACGCTGGTCTTCGTCAACCTCGGCTTCATCGCGGCCGGCTCCATCCTGGTGGAGACGGTCTTCTCCTGGCCGGGCCTGGGCGGGCTGTTCTACCACGCGCTGAGCGTCCCCGACCTGCCGCTGATTCAGGGTCTGTTCATCGTCTACGCGGGCTCGATGATCCTGGCGAGCGTGGTCGCCGACCTGATCTATCCGCTGTTCGATCCCCGGGTGGGCCGATGAGTACCGACGCACTGGGCGAGGGGCCGGGCCCGAAGCCCACCGTCCCGCCCGCCGCAGAACCCGCGACCACCGACCCGCGGGCGCTTGCCCGCGCCCGCCGGCGCCGGTCGGCGGCCCGCTTCTGGCGCGCGTACCGCCGGCAGCGCGCGGGGCTCGTGGGTCTGGCCGCGCTCATCGTCATCGGCTGCGTGGCGCTGGCCGCGCCGCTGCTCGTCGGCGCCGACGCCGACAGCGTCACCGACGCGCCGGGCACGGCCCTGGAAAACCCCAGCACGACGTTCCCGCTGGGCACCGACCAGTTCGGCCGCCCGGTGCTCGACCTCTTGGTCCACGGGGCACGCATCTCGCTCACCGTCGGGCTGCTGGCCGCCGCGCTGACCGTCGGCATCGGCACCCTCGTCGGGATGATCGCCGGCCACTACGGCGGCTGGCTGTCCGGCGTGATCATGCGCGTCACGGACTTCTTCCTCGTCATGCCGACGCTGGTGCTGGCGATCGTGCTGGCGACGGTGATGTCCCGGTCGGTCACCACCGTCATCATCGCCATCGGCGTGGCCGCCTGGCCCAAGACCGCCCGGCTGGTCCGGGCGCAGACGCTGGCCATCGAGGCGCGCCCGTACGTCGAACGCGCCCGGGCCCTCGGCGGCGGACACCTCCACATCATGCTCCGGCACGTGCTGCCGAACGTGATGCCGCTGGTCCTCGCCCAGACCACGCTGGTCATCTCCGAGGCCATCCTCACCGAGGCCACACTGGCGTTCCTCGGCCTCGGCGACCCGCAGGTCGTCTCGTGGGGCGGCATGCTCCAGGACGCCCGCGAGGCGGGCGCGATCAGCTCCGGGCACTGGTCGTTCCTGGTGCCCCCGGGCATCGCCATCGCAGTGGTCGCCCTTAGCTTCACGCTGTCCGGCCGGGCGCTGGAGTCCGTGCTCAACCCGAAGCTGGGGGTGGCGAAGTGACGCTCCTCGACGTGCGCGACCTGCACGTGACGTACGGTACGGGCACCGGGGCCGTCCCCGCGGTACGCGGTGTCGACCTCAGCCTGGCCGCCGGACAGAAGCTCGGCCTCGCCGGTGAGTCGGGCTGCGGCAAGTCGACCCTGGCGCTGGCGCTGCTGCGGCTGCTGCCGCGTTCGGCGCGGCTGAGCGGGGAGATCCTGCTCGACGGAGAGGACGTGCTCACCATGTCGTGGGGACGGCTGCGCGCGGTGCGCTGGGCGGGCGCCTCGATCGTCTTCCAGGGCGCGATGCACTCCCTGAACGCCGTCCACCGCGTACGCGACCAGATCGCCGAGCCGATCCTGCTGCACCGGCTGGAGACCTCCCAGGCAGCGGCCCGGCGGCGGGCCGAAGGGCTGCTGGAGCAGGTCGGGCTGCCGGCCGCCCGCGGCGGCGCGTACCCGCACGAACTGTCCGGCGGGCAGCGGCAGCGGGTGATGATCGCGATGGCGCTGGCGTGCGACCCGCGGCTGATCGTCGCCGACGAGCCGACGACGGCGCTGGACGTGATGATCCAGGCCCAGATCCTGCGGCTCATCGAGCGGCTCGTCGCCGACCAGGGCATCAGCCTGCTGATGATCAGCCACGACCTGGCGGTGCTCTCCGACACCTGCGACCGGCTCGCCGTCATGTACGCGGGCCGGATCGTCGAGGAGGGCCCGGCGCATCGGGTGTTCGCGGCGGCGGAGCACCCGTACAGCGGCGCGCTGGCGGCGGCGTTCCCGGCCGTCGGCCGCGCCTCGGACCGCCGCGCGCCCCAGGGGCTGCCCGGCGACCCGCCGGACCCGGCCCGGCTGCCGCCGGGCTGCGCGTTCCACCCGCGCTGCCCGGTGGCGCTGGAGACGTGCGCGGCGGACGACCCGCGGCTGCGGGAGGCGGGACCGGGTCGGCGGGCGGCGTGCGTACACGTGGACAGCGTCAAGGAGGCACGGTGAACGGGGAGTCGGCGGAGACGGCGAAGGACGCGGGGGCGGAGGCCGTACGGGCGGACGAGCCGGCGGCGGTACGGGGCGAGGGAGAGGCGCGCGCACGCAGGGACGCGCCGGACGCGGCGGACGGGGGCGTCGCCCAGGACGGCGGCGGCGCGGACGGGGGCGTGGCCAAGGACACCGTCGTGCGCAAGGACCCGGCCGAGGCGCCCGTACCCGGCGACGGCGCCGCCGCCGAGCCGCTGCTCGCCGCCTCCGGGCTGCGGATCGTCTTCCCCGGGCGGCACGGCGCGCCCGCCGCGCGGGCGGTCGACGGCGTGAACCTGGCTCTCGGCGCGGGCGAGATCGTCGCCCTCGTCGGCGAGTCCGGCTGCGGCAAGACCACCCTGGCCCGGGCGCTTCTCGGCCTCGTCCGCCCCACGGCCGGCGAGGTGTCGTTCCGCGGCTCGCCCCTGTCGTACGGCAGCAGGGCGCTCAAGGCGTACCGGCGGCGCGCGCAGCTCGTGCTCCAGGACCCCAGCGGATCGCTCAACCCGCGGCACACCGTCTACGACGCCGTCGCCGAGGGCCTGCGCATCCACGGCCACCGCGGCGACGAACGCGCCGTCGTGGCCTCCGCGCTCTCCCGCGCCGGGCTGCGCCCGCCGGAGCGGTTCTTCCTGCGCTACCCCCACGAGCTGTCCGGCGGGCAGCGGCAGCGCGTCGTCATCGCCGGCGCGCTCGTCCTCGACCCGGAACTGATCGTCGCCGACGAGCCGGTGGCGTCGCTCGACGCCTCGGTGCGCGGCGAGATCCTGGCGCTGCTGCTGCGGCTCCGCGACCAACTGGGGCTGTCCGCGCTCGTCGTCACGCACGACCTGGGGCTGGCGTGGAACATCGCGGACCGGGTGGCGGTCATGTACCTGGGCCGGATCGTGGAGGCGGGACCGGTGGAGGAGGTGCTGACCGCGCCGCGGCACCCGTACACGAAGGCGCTGCTGTCGGTGCTGCCGGAGTCGGGGACGGCGCCGGTGGTGCTCACCGGCGAGCCGCCGGACCCGGCGCGGATCCCGGACGGCTGCCGCTTCCACGCCCGCTGCCAGCACCTCGCCTCCGGCGAGGCGGCCTCGGCGGGCGTCGCCGACGCCTGCCGCGCCACGGACCTGCCGGTACTGGACGGCACCCGCCCGGGGGTGGCCTGCCACCTCACCGCGACGACGACCTCGCCGACGTGACACCGCCTACGGGCCGCCGCCCCTGACCGGCCCAAAACGGACGCCGCCACCGGCCGGACCGGTGTCAGTCGCAGCCGACGCCGTCACCGTCCCGGTCGAGGCCGTGGGGGTCGCTGCCCCCGACCCACACGGGCCCCGGCAGATCCGCGCAGTCGAGGTCGGGGCCGGGCGGCGGGCCGTCCGGGTACCCGGAGTCGTTGCCGCCGTCCCCGGCCGGGTCCGAGCGGGCGCCGCCGTCCTGCGGCGGATCGGCGGTGACGGTCTCCGTCTCGGTCACCTCCACCTCGACCGTCCTGGTCTTGGTGACCGTGGGCGCGGGCTCCGGCCGGGCGGTGACCGTTGCGGTCGACTCGACCGTGGCCGTCGCGGTCGGCGCCGCTCCCGCGCCGTCCGCTTCGCCGGAGCCGCCGCCGACGGCGGCTCCGGCGCCGAAGACGGCGACGACACCGACCGCGACGACGGCGATCCGGATCCTGCGGTGCTGCCGGGACGGGCCCGGGGCCGGCGCGGGCCGGTAAGGGCCGTCGGGCTGGTGCGGATATGGCGAGTTACTCATCGTCCCCCCTGCAGATGTGTGCGGGCGGGGACAGTAACGGCGTTCTACGCGTGTCCGGCAGGGGCCGGACGGCCCCATACCCTCACCGGCCGGAGGTCATGTCGCGGCAGGCGTTCACGTCGCGGCGCATCTGGGTCTTCAGGTCCTCGACCGTCTCGAAGCGTTCCTGGCCGCGGACGAAGGCGAAGAAGTCGACCGCCACGTGCATCCCGTACAGGTCGAGGTCGTCGCGGTCCAGCGCGTACGCCTCCACCGTCCGGTCCGTGCCGTCGAACTGCGGGTTCGTGCCCACCGAGATCGCCGCCGGCATCCGTTCGCCGGCGGCGTCCAGCCAGCCCGCGTACACCCCGTCCGCGGGGATCGCGGTATGCGGGAGGGTCTCCAGATTGGCCGTCGGGAAGCCCAGTTCCCGGCCGCGTTGCGCGCCCCGTACGACGATGCCCTCGACCCGGTGCGGGCGGCCCAGCACCTCCGCCGCCCCCTCGACGTCGCCCTCGGCGATCAGCCGGCGGGCGAGGGTGGAGGAGAACGGCTCGCCGCCGCCCGCCGCGCCGCTGACCTGGAGGTCGACGACGTCCACCGTGTAGTCGTAGGTCTCGCCGAGCGAGGCGAGGAACGCGACGTCGCCGGCGGCCTTGTGGCCGAAGCGGAAGTTGGGTCCCTCCACCACGCACGTCGCGTGCAGCTTGTCGACCAGCACCTTGACCACGAAGTCCGCCGGCGACAGCTTCGAGAACTCCGCGGTGAACGGCAGGATCAGCAGCGCGTCCACGCCGAGCTCCGCCATCAGCTCCGCCCGCCGGTGGTGCGCGGCCAGCAGCGGCGGGTGACTGCCGGGGCGTACGACCTCCATCGGATGCGGGTCGAAGGTCACGACGACCGCCTGCACGCCCAGCTCCCGGGCTCGCTCCACCGTCCGGCCGATGATGAGCTGGTGGCCGCGGTGCACGCCGTCGAACGAGCCGATGGTGACGACGCTGCGCCCCCACCCCTCGGGGATGTCCTCCAAGCCATGCCAGCGCTGCACTGTGCCCGCTCCTCGGTCCGCCGTTGTCATGCCTGCCCCGTGCAGGATCGTGGAAGACAAGACTGCCATGCTCGGGCCCCGGTGGAGGACCCGGGCGCCGGTCGGCCCGGCGGGACGGCCGGTTTCGTGCCGCGGGGCGCGGGGTGCGTACCGGCGCCGCCGTCTCCGGCACTCGCGCGCCCCGCACGTCCGCGTGTTCAGCACGCGCGCCGCGGGTGGGACGTCCCCACGGCGAGCTGCGCGCTCGGGCCCAGCAGCACGGCCCAGGTGTCCGGGTCCGCGGCCAGCCAGCCGCGCAGGTGCTCCGCGAACGCGGGCAGCTCGGCGGCGAGCGCCACCAGCCGCCGGTCGAAGACCGCCGCCCCCTCGGGGGTACTGGACAGCAGCAGTCCGATGCGCTGGACGAGGTCGCGT
Organism: Streptomyces sp. CNQ329; assembly: GCF_000482585.1. Taxonomy (NCBI): domain Bacteria; kingdom Bacillati; phylum Actinomycetota; class Actinomycetes; order Kitasatosporales; family Streptomycetaceae; genus Streptomyces; species Streptomyces sp. CNQ329. The sequence goes on from NZ_AXVU01000012.1 coordinate 32,912, forward strand.
GTGCCCCGCTCCGCGCGCCCGGCCGCCGTACGGCCCACCGCGGCGAGCAGGGCGTCGAGCACGGCGGGTTCGCGCTCGCGGTCCAGCAGGAGGGCCAGCAGTTCGCGGCGCGGCGCGCACGAGGTGCGGGTGCCGGGGTCCGCGGCGACCGGCGCGAGTGCGCGGCGTACCACCGGCGAGTACGCGGTCAGCAGTTCCACGGCGAGCGGCAGGAGGACGGCGTGGTCGTCCTGCCCGTGTTCCAGCCGGCGGTCGACGAAGTCGGCGGCGGCCACGGCGCCTTCGGGGTGGTGGCCGACGTACTCGCGGACGAGGTCCGCGGCGCTGCGCGCCAGCTCCGGGGCGGGCGTGCGGACGTGCGCGAGGGTGTGCAGCACGTCGGCGGCGTTGCTGCCGGCCCGGTGGAGACGCGCCCGGAAGGCGTCGAGCACGGGGCCGGGATGGGTGGCGAGCGCGGGGGCGAAGTCGGCGGGGGCGAGATGCGGGTCGTCGGCGGCGAACAGGTCCAGGGCGCGGGCGAGGTGCGCGGTGCGGACGGCGGGATCGCGGAGGAGGACGGCGAGGGCGGGGCCGTGGAGGGTGTCGTCGGTCCGGGCGAGCAGGGCCTGCGCGGCGCCGCGCAGCAGCGCGCGGTCGGCGGCGTCACGGGCGTGCCGGGCGGTCGCCGGGGCGTACGTGGCGGCGGCGGCCCGCCGTGTCGCGCGGGGGTCGCGTGCCCAGCGTTCCACGGCGCGGCACAGGGCGGACGGCTCGTCCTCGGCGAGCGCGGCGAGGAGTTCGCCGGCGCGCGGGTGGGGGGCGGCGACGAGGGCGTCGGCGAGATCCTCGGCGGCGCGGGCGCGGTGGGTGTGGAGGAGCGCCTGCGCGGCGTCGGCGACGGTGGCCCCCTCGGCGGCAAGGGCGCGTTCGTCGTGGAACCAGGTGATGAGGAGCGGCTGTGCGGCGGCCGGCTCGGCGTGCAGCAGCTCTCCCGCGGCGGTCAGGTACGCGGACGGGCGGCGGGGGTCCGCCGGCACGAGGCGGCGCAGCAGGTCCAGGCGGTCGGCGAGCGGGAGGGGCAGCCGGGTGAGGAACGACGGGCCGAAGGGGGCGAGCACACCGGGAAGCAGGGCGATCCCGCCGACGCGGGCGGCGTGGCCGGCGACGCGGGCGGCGAGGCGCCGGAGCACCTGCCGGTACGGGCGGGCGTCGGGCACGCGCAGCAGGATCCCGGCGAGCAGGTGGGCGGCCCACCAGCCGCCGTCGGCCTCGGTGTGCGGGCCGTCCCCGGCCTCCGGGAACGCCGGGCGGCGGCCGGCCGCGGCGTCGGCGACGGCCAGCAGGTCCGTCAGCCGCCGGCCCAGCTCCGTGCACCCGTGCCGCCGCTCCAGCAGGAGCAGCGCCTCGACGCACGCACCGATCCGGTGCGGCGGCACCGGCAGTGCGCGCCGGCCGGCGCCGCCGTCCGCGGCGGACGGCAGGTCACCGGGGCGCCAGCGCTCGGACGTGCGGTGCACGAGCACGGCGAGGGCGGCGTCGACGTCAAGGTGCGCGCCCTGCAGCCAGTCGGCGAACTCCTCGTACGCGAAGCGGTACCCGGCGCCCGCGGGCACCAGCAGCCCTTCGTCGAGCACCGCGGAGGCCCATCCGGTGAGCCCGGCGAGACGGTCGGGCACCCGCCACGGGAACAGCTCCTCGAACGCCGCCCGCTCCAACTCCCCCTGCCCGGGCCCCAGACACCGCCGCGCCGCCTCGTGCACCTGTCCCGCGACGTACGCGGCCAGCCGCCCGACGGCGGCACCCCGGGGAGCGGCGGGACCGGCGTTGCGGGCGAGCCGCTCGGCGATGCGCAGGCAGACGAGCGCGAGAAAGGACTCGTACACCTCCCACCGCCGCGGCGTCCCGCCGCGTCCGCAGCGGGCGGAGGCCGCCGGGCCCGGACCCGGTGCACACGGCTTGGGCCCGGACGGCACCGGGCTCCCGGCAGCGGCCTGGTCCGCGGTCTCTGCCGAACCCGCGCGGATTGCCGCGGGCTCCGCCCCGGGCCGGCCCGGCGCCGGCGTCCCGTCCGCCTCACGGGCCGAGGCAATCGAAGCAGCGTCCGCTCCCGGCGCCGGGTCCCCCGCCGGCCGGCCCGGTCCGTCCCCGTCCGGCTCCCCTCTTCCGGCCGTGCCGCTCTCCTCCTCCCCGCTCTCCCGCGGCAGCGCTCCGCGTACCTCCGCCAGCAGCCGCAGCGTCAGCGGATGACGGGCGTCCGCCGGGTGGAGGGCGGTGGCGGGAATGTCGTAGCGGGTGCGGGCCTGGGCCGCCTCCGCCGGGGTGAAGTCCCCCAGCGGTACGCACGGCGGCAGCGTGTCCGGCGCCCGCCGCCCCGCGTGCAGCATCCCCGCCGGGAACAGTGCGCCCGCCCGCTCCCAGAACTCCGGCCGGCACGCCAGCACCAGCCGTACGCCGTGCTCGTCCAGCCACTGCGCCGTGTGCGCCGTCCAGTCCCCCAGCGCCTGCGCGAGTACCGGCGGCATCTCCTCCGGGGCGTCGAGCATGACCAGCAACGGCCGCCCGGCGTCGTGTGCTTGCGCGGCGACCGCCTCCGGCGTCGCCGTCGCCGGGTCACCGGCGCACCCGTCGGTGCCCGCCGCCGCGGTCACCACCCGGGCGGCGGCGCGCAGCGCCCGCGCCACGGCATCCCGTACACCCGCGTCCGCGACCTTCAGATCCGCGCCGCGCAGCCGCACCGAGGGCGCCGGGGCCGCACCGGCGGCGCGGCGGGCGGCGAGCCCGGCGAGTTCGGTGGACCGTCCGGTGCCGGGCTCGCCGACGAGGGCGAGGACAGGCGCGGCGCCGGCGGAGAACCGCCCCCACTCCACGCCCACCTCGCGCCGCTCCACGGGCGGCCCCCACGCGGGCGCCCGAAGGCCCCCGGCGCCCGCGCCGGCAGGGACATTCCGCGCTTCCGCGACACCACCCGCGCGGGCGGCTCGCCCGCCGTCACCCGCGACAACCGCTCCCCCCGCTCCCGCGGCACCGCGGAGGAACCCGGCGGCTCCCGCACCCCGGTCCGCAGCCGCGGCTCCCCCGCCTCCCCCGAAACCCCCGGCGCCCGCGACCGCACAGGCACCCGCCACCCCCAGCTCGACCGCCCCCGCCGGGTTCAGGTCCCGCCCGTACGCCGCCACCTGCGCCCCGCTCCGGTCCAGGGCGCCCGCCAGCGTCCCCGCCGCGTCGTCCGCCGCCCCGCGCAGCGGTACCGCGTGGGCCACCCCGCCGCGGTCCGCGTGCAGCGCGGTGCCGACCACGGCGACCACCGCGCCGCTCGCGGCGTCCAGCACCGGCGCACCGCTCCCCTCACCGCCCACGTGCAGCGACTCGTGCGAGGCGAGAGCGAGTTGCAGCACCCCCTCGACGAGGTGGTAGCGGTCGGTGGCGGTGTACGTGGCCGTGGTCGCGGCCACCGTCCGCCCCGGCACCCGCGCGCGGGGCAGCGCGACGGCCACCTCCGTGCCGTCGTCGGGCACCGCGGCGGCGAGCGCGAACGGCCGGGCGCCGGCCAGCCCCCGGGCCCGTACGACCGCGAGGTCGGCGCCCGGCAGCGACGTGACGTCCCAGGACTCGATCAGCCAGGTGTGCACGTCACCGGGGGCGTGGAGGACCAGCCGGGCGAGCCCGTCCACGGCCTCGTGGCTGGTGAGCACGGTGCCCTCGGCGTCCACGAGAAATCCGGTGCCCCGCGGGCGGCCGGCGAGGTCGCGGATGCGTACGACGGTGCCGGGCGCGCGCGGTGGCGGTGATGAATGCGGCAACGGCCAGCCTCCCCGGGTGAGCCCCAGGGCATGGCTTGCCACCGGCTGATCACCGGAAACGAGGAGGGCCGCGATGCGCCCCCGAGGGCCACCCGTTCGGCCTAACGCGGGGCACCGCGGGACGGCGCACCCGCCTCGTGGCTCCGCGGACTACGCGAACACCGCCAGGGCCCTGGCCCGTCCCCCGTCCGGCTCCACCAAGGCCAGGAACCGCCCGTCGGGACCGAACACCGCGTTCGGGCCCTCCGCCAGCCCCGCCGGCGCCGCCACCCGCACGCCGTGCGACAGCAGCCGTGCCTGCTCGGCGTCGACGTCCCAGCGCGGGAAGGCCGCCGCCGCGGCGTCGCCGATCGGCAGTACGTCGAGCCGCTCCTCCAACTGCTCCAGCGTGCGGGCCCCGTCCAGCCCGTACGGGCCGACGCGGGTGCGGCGCAGCGCCGTGAGGTGGCCGCCGACGCCCAGGCCGGCGCCGAGGTCCCGGGCGAGGGCGCGGATGTACGTGCCCGAGGAGCACGCCACCGTGACGTCCAGGTCCGTCACCCGCGTGCCGTCCCCGGCCGTCGCCGCCCGCACCTCGTGCAGCACGAACGTGCTGACGGTCACCGGCCGGGCGGGCAGCTCCACGGCCTCGCCGTCCAGCACCCGCTTGTACGACCGCTTGCCGTCCACCTTGATCGCGCTGACGGCCGACGGGACCTGCATGATGTCGCCGGTCAGCCCGGCGATCGCGGCGTCGACGGCGCCGGGCGGAAGGTCACCGGCGTCGGCACCGGCGGTGACGTCGCCCTCGGCGTCGTCGGTGACCGTCGTCTGACCGAGCCGGATCGTGGCCCGGTACTCCTTGTCGGTGAGCGCGAGATGGCCCAGCAGCCGGGTCGCCTTCTCCACGCCGACGACGAGCACGCCCGTCGCCATCGGGTCCAGCGTCCCGGCGTGGCCGACGCGCCGGGTACGGGCCAGCCGGCGCAGCAGGCCGACCACGTCGTGCGAGGTCAGCCCGGCCGGCTTGTCGACGATGACGAGGCCGTCCGGACCTGTCGGCTTTCCCTTCATGCCCCCGCCGGGCCCCCGTCCGCACCGCCGCGCACCGCGCCGGAGCCGGCCTCGCCGGCGTCCGGGCCGGACTCGTCGTCGTCCGCGTCGTCCTCGTCCCGGTCCCGCTTGTACGGATCCGCCCCCGCCGCGTACTCCGCGCCCGCGGCGACGCTGCGCACCTTCTCGTCCTGGAGCCGGGCGCGCTCCAGGACGTCGTCGATGTTCTTGGCGTTCTCGGGCAGCGCGTCCGGCACGAACGCCAGCGTGGGGGTGAACTTCACCCCGGCGGCGGCGCCGACGGCGGAGCGCAGCACGCCCTTGGCGCTCTCCAGCCCCTGCGCCGCCTGCGCCCGCTCCTCGTCGTCGCCGTACACCGTGTAGAAGACGGTCGCCTCCCGCAGGTCACCGGTGACGCGCGTGTCGGTGATGGTCACCCGGGAGCCGAGCCGCGGGTCCTTGATCCCCCGCTGCAGCTTCTCGGCCACGACCTCACGGATGAGGTCCGCCAAGCGCTTCGCCCGTGCGTTGTCGGCCACTGGTCCGTCTCCTTGCCCAGTCGTTCTACTCGTCGTCTTCGTGGTGGATCCGCCGCCGTACGGTCAGCAGTTCCACCTCCGGCCGGGCGGCGAGCATCCGCTCGCACCGGTCCAGCGTCTCGGTGAGGTGCCCGGCGTCCCCGGAGACCGTCGCCAGACCGATCACGGTCCGGCGGTACAGATCCTGGTGCCCGACCTCCGCGGCGGTCACCGCGTACTTGCGGATCAGCTCCGCGACGATCGGGCGGACGACGGAGCGCTTCTCCTTCAGCGACCGTACGTCGCCGAGGAGGAAGTCGCAGGAAAGCGTCCCTACGTACACGTGTGTCCGGATCACCCGCCGGTACGGGATATACGGGATGGAGTGGCGGCGAGGGGGCGGCCCTTCGCGAAGGGCCGCCCCCTGCCGACGGTGCTGCTGATCAGGCGCGCGGCTTCTCGCGCATCTCGTACGTCGCGATGACGTCGTCCACCTTGATGTCGTTGTAGTTTCCGAGGTTGATACCGCCCTCGAAGCCTTCGCGGATCTCGGTGACGTCGTCCTTGAAGCGGCGCAGACCCTCGATGTTGAGGTTCTCCGCGACCACCTTGCCGTCGCGGATGACCCGGGCCTTGGTGTTGCGCCTGACCTCGCCGGAGCGGATGAGCACACCGGCGATGTTGCCCAGCTTGGAGGAGCGGAAGACCTCGCGGATCTCGGCGGTGCCGAGCTCCACCTCCTCGTACTCCGGCTTGAGCATGCCCTTCAGCGCGGCCTCGATCTCCTCGATGACCTGGTAGATCACCGAGTAGTACCGGACGTCGACGCCCTCGCGCTCGGCCATCTGCGTCGCCCGGCCCTCGGCGCGGACGTTGAAGCCGATCACGATCGCATCCGAGCCCGTGGCCAGGTCGATGTCGGTCTCGGTGACCGCACCCACACCGCGGTGCAGCACGCGCAGGTCGACCTCTTCACCGACGTCCAGCTGCATGAGCGAGGACTCCAGCGCCTCGACGGAACCCGCCGCGTCGCCCTTGATGATGAGGTTGAGCTGCTGCACTTCGCCGGCCTTGAGCACCTTGTCCAGGTCCTCCAGCGACACCCGGCGGGTGCGCTTGGCGAAGGCGGCGTTGCGCTCGCGCGCGGCGCGCTTCTCGGCGATCTGGCGGGCCGTACGGTCCTCCTCGACCACCAGGAAGTTGTCCCCGGCGCCGGGGACGCTGGTCAGACCGAGCACCTGGGCGGGGGTCGAGGGACCGGCCTCGTCCAGGGGGTTGCCCAGGTCGTCGAGCATGGCCCGCACGCGGCCGTAGGCGTCGCCGACGACCATCGTGTCCCCGACCCGCAGCGTGCCGCGCTGGACCAGCACGGTGGCCACGGCGCCGCGACCGCGGTCGAGGTGTGCCTCGATCGCGATGCCCTCGGCGTCCTGCTTCGGGTTCGCGCGCAGGTCCAGGCTGGCGTCCGCGGTGAGGACGACGGCCTCCAGCAGGTCCTCGATGTGCAGGCCCTGCTTGGCGGAGATGTCGACGAACATCGTCTCGCCGCCGTACTCCTCGGCCACCAGCCCGTACTCGGTGAGCTGGCCGCGCACCTTCGACGGGTCCGCGCCCTCGACGTCGATCTTGTTGACCGCGACGACGATCGGCACGTCGGCCGCCTTGGCGTGGTTCAGCGCCTCGACCGTCTGCGGCATCACGCCGTCGTTGGCCGCGACCACGAGGATCGCGATGTCGGTCGCCTTCGCACCGCGGGCACGCATGGCGGTGAACGCCTCGTGACCCGGGGTGTCGATGAAGGTGATCCGGCGCTCCTCGCCGTTGACGTCGGTCGCCACCTGGTACGCGCCGATGTGCTGGGTGATGCCGCCGGCCTCGCCCTCCAGGACGTTGGTCTTGCGGATCGCGTCCAGCAGGCGCGTCTTGCCGTGGTCGACGTGACCCATGACGGTGACCACCGGGGGCCGCGCCACGAGCGCTTCCTCGCCGCCCTCGTCCTCGCCGAACTCGATGTCGAAGGACTCGAGCAGCTCGCGGTCCTCCTCCTCCGGGCTGACGACCTGGACGGTGTAGTTCATCTCCTCGCCCAGGAGGTGCAGCGTCTCGTCGGAGACGGACTGCGTGGCGGTGACCATCTCGCCCAGGTTGAACATCACCTGGACCAGGGACGCCGGGTTGGCGTTGATCTTCTCCGCGAAGTCGGTGAGCGACGCGCCGCGGGAGAGACGAACCGTCTCGCCCTTGCCGCGCGGAAGCATCACGCCGCCGATGGACGGCGCCTGCATCTGCTCGTACTCCTGGCGGCGCTGCCGCTTCGACTTGCGACCGCGGCGCGCCGGACCGCCCGGACGCCCGAAGGCACCCTGCGTGCCGCCGCGGCCACCGGGACCGCCGGGACGGCCGCCGAAGCCGGGACGGCCACCGCCGCCACCGCCGGGACGACCGCCGAAGCCGCCGCCACCGCCGCCGCCACCGGGACGGCCGCCGAAGCCGCCGCCACCGCCGGGACGACCGCCGCCACCGCCGCCGCCCGGACGACCGCCGGGACCGCCGCCCGGACGGCCACCGCCGCCGGGACGACCGCCGGCCGGGGCGCCGGGGCGCCCGCCGGGGGCGGGACGCTGCGGCATCATGCCGGGGTTCGGGCGCGGCCCGCCGGGACGCGGACCGCCGCCCTGGCCGCCCTGCGGCCGGGGCATGCCGCCCGGGGTGGGCCGGGAGCCGCCCGGCGCCTGCGGACGCGGGCCGGCACCCTGCGCGCCGCCCTGGCCGCCACCGGGGCGGGGGGCCTGCGGACGCGGGGCCTGCGGGCGGGCCATGCCGGTGGAGCCGCTGGACGTGAACGGGTTGTTCCCCGGGCGCGGGCCCGCGGGCCGGCCGCCGGGGCGCGGGCCGGGCGCACCGGTGCGCCCGCCGCCGGGACGGCCGCCGCCACCGGGCTGGCCACCGCCCTGGGCGCCGCCGCCACGCGCGGGGGCGGGCGGGCGCGGACCCGGCTTCGCGCCGGGCTTCGGGGCGCCGCCGCGGTCCGCGGCGGGAGGCGCGGTGAACTCCGGAGCCTCGGGCGCCGGGGCCTTCTGGGCCGGCGGGGTCGGGCCCGGAGCCGGACGGGGCGCCGGGGTGGGCGCGGGCCTGCCGGCGTCGGCCCCGGGGCGCGGCGCGGGCTTGCGCTCCGCGGCCTGCTCGGGCCTGACGGGGGCGGGCTTCGCCGCGGGTGCGCCGGGGACGCCGGGCTTGGCGGCGGCCTTCTTCTTCGGCGCGGCGGGCTTGCCGGCGGGCTTGGCCGCAGCCGAGCCGTTGCCGGACTGGAATGCATCAGTCAGTTTGCGTACGACCGGCGCCTCGATGGTCGAGGACGCCGAGCGGACGAATTCGCCAAGCTCTTGGAGCTTGGCCATGACGACCTTGCTCTCAACTCCGAACTCCTTGGCGAGTTCGTATACCCGGACCTTAGCCACTTCGCTCCTTCTGGTCCGGGGGTGTCCGCCGGACCGTCGCTACTTCTGCATGGGCGTACTCATCGCGTACTCATCGAGTGCTCATCGCAATCTCGACCCACTTCCGACTCGCGAGGTACCTGGCCGCGCGGGGTTCCGCGCGGCGCTCGTGTTCTTCGTGCTCATGTCTGCCTCCACGGCCTGCTGCTCCACGAAACGGTCCACGTCCTCGGTGCCGAGCGGGCCCCGGGCCCGCAGGGCCCGGGCGAACGCCCGGCGGCGGACCGCCAGGTCGAGGCATGCCTTGACGGGGTGCAGATATGCACCCCGGCCGGGCAGCGTACCGCGGGGATCGGGGACGCACGCGCCGCCGACCTCCACCACACGCAGCAGATCGCCTTTGGTCGCACGCACCCGGCACCCCACGCAGGTGCGCTCGGGGCAGCCCCGGGCGCGCGTCCGGCCAGACACGCTCAAGTCTACCTCCACGACCGACGGACACCCGCCTCGGGGGCCAATCGAACGGCTGTTTTCACCCAGGGCGGCGCGCACCCCGCGGCGGGGCCGACGATACGTGATCTAGGCCCGGCGATGCGACCCGGTTTTCCGGGACGCCCACCGGCCCGGAGGGCGCGGAGGCGGGCCGCCCGGGCCCGCGCACGGACGCCTGCCGCGGACCGCCCGGCGGGCGGGGGTCCGGCCGGCGGAGCCGGGGTCACACCGGCGTGGGGGCGAGCGGCGCCCCGCACCGCCGGGCCGCCGCACCGGGGGAGCGCATCCAGAGGGCGCATCCGGGGCCGCCGGGCGCCGTGCCGTCGGCCCGCACGCGAGCGGCGTGAGAGCCGGGGCACGCCGGCGCGGGTCTCAGCCCGCCGACGGCTCCGTGTCCGGGCGGATGTCGATGCGCCAGCCGGTCAGCCGGGCCGCCAGCCGGGCGTTCTGGCCTTCCTTGCCGATCGCCAGCGAGAGCTGGTAATCCGGCACCGTCACCCGCGCCGAGCGGGCCGCCAGGTCCACGATGTCGACCTTGGTCACCCGGGCCGGCGACAGCGCGTTGGCGACCAGATCCGCCGGGTCGTCGGACCAGTCGACGATGTCGATCTTCTCGCCGCCCAGCTCGGCCATCACGTTGCGCACCCGGCCGCCCATCGGCCCGATGCAGGCGCCCTTCGCGTTCAGCCCGGAGCGCGTGGACCGTACCGCGATCTTCGTGCGGTGCCCGGCCTCGCGGGCGATGGCGGCGATCTCCACCGAGCCGTCGCCGATCTCCGGCACCTCCAGCGCGAAGAGCTTCTTCACCAGGTTCGGGTGGGTGCGCGAGAGGGTCACCGACGGGCCGCGTACGCCCTTGGTCACCCGCACCACGTAGGTGCGCAGCCGGGTGCCGTGCGAGTAGTCCTCGCCCGGCACCTGCTCCTGCACCGGCAGGATGGCCTCCAGCCGGCCGATGTCGACCAGCACGTTGTTCGGGTCCTTGCCCTGCTGCACGACTCCCGTGACGATGTCGCCCTCACGGCCCGCGTACTCACCGAAGGTGACCTCCTCCTCGGCATCCCGCAACCGCTGCAGGATGACCTGCTTCGCCGTGGTGGCGGCGATCCGGCCGAAACCCGACGGGGTGTCGTCGAACTCCCGCGCCTCCCCGCCCTCCGGCACGTCCTCCGGGTCCTCCTTGGCCCATACCGTCACGTGCCCGGTGTCCCGGTTCAGCTCCACGCGGGCCTGCTGGCGGCTGCCCTCGGTGCGGTGGTAGGCGATGAGGAGGGCCGACTCGATGGCCTCGACCAGCAGGTCGAAGGAGATCTCCTTCTCCCGCACCAAGCCGCGCAGGGCGCTCATGTCGATGTCCACGGCTACGAGCCCTCCTCGTCCTTCGTCACCTTGCGGTTGAACTCGATCTCGACCCGGGCCCCGGCGATCTCGCCGAACTCCAGCCGCCGGGTGACGGGCTTGCGCCCCTTCACCCCCGGCACCTGGAGGTCGACTCCCGCGTCGTCCACCGCGGTGATGCGTCCCACGACCTCGCCGCCCTCCCGTAGCCGCACCTTGACCAAACGGTCCGCGGCACGACGGTAGTGGCGCGGCTGCGTCAGCGGGCGGTCGGCACCCGGAGACGTGACTTCCAGGACATACGGCCGATCGCCCATGGCGTCGGAGGCGTCAAGCTCCTCCGCGACACGCCGGCTCAACTCCGCACAGGTGTCCAGTCCGACGCCGCCGTCGGCGTCGACCACGACCCGCAGGACACGCCGCCTTCCCGCCGGGGTCAGCACGATCTCCTCCAAATCGAGGTCGCGCTCCTTGACGAGCGGCTCCAGGAGATCCCGCAGCCTCTCGTTCTGGGTGGTGCTCATCCGGGTGACTCCTCGGCCGCGTGTGCTGTTGTGTGACGTCACGTGTCCGGTCAAAGCGTATCCGCTCCGCGACCTGTGCGTTGCCCACCGGTACGCTCGGCTCGTGCGGATCAAGGGACTCCCGGCGAGAAGGACCGTGCTGGCCGGTGCCGCCGTGCTGGCGGCGACAGGCACCACCGCAGGCTGTTCCGGAGCCGGCGGCGACGGCGAGGACGCCGACGCCGCGGGTACCGAACGGCTCCGGCGCCGCGCCGCGGACGAGTCGCGCAGGCTGCTGCGCCGCTACGACGCGACGACCGCGGCGCACCCCGCCCTGGCCGCGGCGCTCGAACCGCTGCGCACGGACGTGGCGCGGCACGTGGCCGCGCTGGCCCGCGGCCTGGCTCCGGACACCCGCGCCGCGTCGCCGGGCCCGGGCGCGGGCGCCGAGGGAGGGGAGGAAGCCGGCGACCGCGCCGACGCCGCGCCGCCGCCGGCGAAGAAGCGCGGCGAGGCGGTGCCCGCCGACCCGGCGCAGGCCGTCGCCGCGCTGGTCACCGCGGAGAAGCGCACCGCCGGCTCCCACACCGCCGCCCTGACCGCGGCCCCGGGCGAGTTCGCGGGCCTGCTGGCGTCGGTCGCCGCCGCGGGCGCGGCCCACGTCTACCTCCTCGGGGAAATGGCGTGAACGTTCCGGCCGTGATCCGGCGCCGCGGCGGGAGCGCCCCGGGCGGGCCGGCCGCCTCGCGCCGGGTCCCCGGCGGCGACATGAGCCGTACGAAGCACGGCGGCCGGCCCGCGGGCCGTGCCCGTCCGGTACCCCAGGAGGCACCGTGAGCGAACCGTCCGACGAGGCCCGCGCCGCGGCGCAGCGCGCGCTGGCCGCCGAGCACGCCGCCGTCTACGGCTACGGCGTCGTCGGCGCCCACGCCGGCGGCCTGGCCGGCCAGGCGCGCGCCGGCTACGACGCCCACCGCGCCCGCCGCGACGCCCTCAGCCGCGTCGTCACCGACCTCGGTGACCGGCCGCAGCCCGCCGCCGCCGCCTACGCACTGCCCTTCACGGTGCCCGACGAGGCCGCCGCCGTACGCCTGGCCACCGAGCTGGAGGACCGGATCGCGGGCAGCTACGCCGACCTCGTACGGGCCACGGAGGGCGATCTGCGCCGCGACGCGGCGGCGGCGCTGCGCGAGGCGGCGGTCCGGGCGGCACGCTGGCGCGGCGGGAGCGTAGCCTTCCCTGGGCTGACCGAACGCACGCCCGACACCGCACCCGCGGGCCGGCAGGAGGGCACCGGCCGCACGGACTGACCCGCCCGCCCCGGACTGACGCAGCAAGAGGACACCGCCCGTATGGCAACTGCACCGCAGTACCGGCCCGAGCCGCCGGAGCGCCTGGTGCGCCACGTCTCCGCCCACGGCGACCCGGGCCGCGCCTGGCTCGCGGGGCTGTCCGGGCTGGTGGACGGCCTGCTGCGGCGCTGGGGACTGACCGCGGAGCGGGTGCACGCCCCCGGCGGCCGGACCAGCATCCTCGTCCTCGTACGGCAGGAGGACGGTACGCCGGCCGCGCTCAAGGTCGCCTACGAGCCGGAGCGCATCGCGGCGGAGCAGTGCGCGCTGGAGCACTGGAACGGCGTCGGAGCCGCCCGGTTGCTGCGCGCCGACGCCGCCTCGGGGGCGCTGCTGCTCGAACGGCTGCAGGCGGACGTCAGCCTCCGCTCGCTGGCGGAGGCCAAGGCGCAGTTGGAGGCGGCGGCGACGCTGCAGCGGCTGTGGACCGTGCCGCCCGCGGGGCACCCGCTGCCGACGGTGGCGGAGCACACCGGGCGGCTCGCGGAGCACCTGCGTGAGCTGCGCGACGAGGCGTACGCCGGGCTGGTCGACGCGGCGCTGGAGCGTCGCGAGGCACTGCTCGGCGACCGGGCGGCGGCGGGGCCGGACGTACTGCTGCACGGCGACTACCACCAGGGGCACGTGCTGGCCGCCGAGCGGATGCCGTGGCTCGCGGTCGGGCCGCGCCCGCTGGTGGGCGAGCGGGCGTACGACCTGGCCTGGCCGGCCCGCGACCGCGTCGACACCCTCGTGGCCGCGCCGGGCGCGGCGGCGGCGACGCGGCGGCGGCTGACGAAGCTGGCGGACTCCCTGGACGTGGACCGCGACCGGCTGCGGGACTGGACGCTGTTCCGCTGCGTCGCGACGGGCGTGACGGCCCTGGCCCGCGGCGACCGCAACGGCGGCGAACTCCACCTGGAGTACGCGGGCTGGCTCTGACCGCTCCGGCACCGCCGGCAGCGGCCGACCGCCGTTCACGGAGGGCCTGTTGGCGTCCCCGCTGCGGTGCGCGGACGGCCTAGGATGCCCGCATGGATCTGGCTCCGCCCTCGCGCATACGGTCCCGCTGGGCCCTGATCGCCGGGGCCGTCGTGGTCGCGGCCGGGGTACTGGCCGGAAGCATCGCGTACGTGACGGGCGGCGGCGACGACGCCGCCGATGCGCGGGAAGCGGTACGTGCGTACACCGCCGCCTGGGCACGCGGCGCCGAGGAGGAGGCCGCGGGCCGCACCGACCGCCCCAGGGCCGCCGCCGACCTGCTGGACTCCGTCCGCCGCGGGCTGGAACCCCGGGACGTGCGGGTGTCCCTGGAGGACGCGGAGAAGGGTGCGAAGGGCACGTACACCGTGCCGTTCTCCGTACGGATGCGGCTGCCCGGCTTCGGTGCCTGGGAGTACGAGACCCGCGCGGTGGCCCTGCCCCCGGACGGCGCATCCGCCGACGGCTGGCGGGTGCGCTGGCAGCCCCGGCTCGTCCACCCCGCGCTGCGCCGCCACCAGACCCTCGTCACGACCGAGCAGCGCGCGGAGCGCGCGCCGATACTCGCGGCCGACGGCTCCGAACTGGCCGGCGACGCCACGGTGTGGGCCGTCTCGATCTGGCCCGCCAAGCTGTCCGACCCCGACCGCGCGTACGCCGTCCTGGCCGACCCCGGGCTCGGTGCGGACCTCGACGTCCCGCGGCTGGAGAAGCGCGTGGCCGCCGCGGAACCGGACGAGTCCGTTCCTGTGGTGACGCTGCGGGATGAGGTCTACCGCAAGCACCGCGAGAGGCTGCTGGCCGTCCCCGGGCTGCAGTTCGTCGACTCCGAGCAGCCCGTCGCCCATCTGGCCCGCTCCCTGGTGGGCGCGGTCTCGCCGGACACCGACAAGGGCTCCTCTGCGCTGCAGGCGCGCTACGACAAGCGGCTGTACGCCGCGCCCGGCGGCGAGGTCGTGATCGCCGACCGGGCCACCGGCGCGCCGGTGCGCACGCTGGCCCGCAAGAAGCCGGGCACGGGCAAGCCGGTGCGCACGACGATCGACCCGGGGATGCAGCGCGCCGCGGAGGAGGCGGTCGCCGGGCTCGGCAAGAGCGCCTCGATCGTCGCACTCGACCCCCGTACGGGCCGGGTACTGGCCGTCGCCGACAGCCCGGACTCCGGCGAGAGCCGCGCGCTGACCGGCCGCTTCCCGCCCGGCTCCACGTTCAAGACGGTCACCGCCGCCGCGCTCATCGACGGCGGCCTCGCCCCCGGGGACCGCGTGGGCTGCCCGGCGACGGCGAACGTCGCGGGGCAGCGCTTCGAGAACCAGGACGAGTTCGACCTGCCCTCCGGCAGCACCTTCGCCGAGGCGTTCGCGCAGTCCTGCAACACCGCCTTCGTCGGGCTGCGCGACGAACTCGGCGAACAGACCCTGACCCGGACGGCACGCGCCTTCGGCATCGGCGGCACGTGGCAGGTCGGCGCGGCGACCTTCGACGGCAGCGTGCCCCCGGCCGAGGGCGACAACGACAAGGCGGCGGCCATGATCGGTCAGGGCCGGGTGGAGGCGAGCCCGCTGGTGATGGCGTCGGTGGCGGCGACCGTCAAGGACGGCCGGTTCCGGCAGCCGGTCCTGGTGCCGGACGCGGTCGACGAGCCGTACGAGGCGCCGGAGAAGCTCGACGCGCGCACCTACGAACGGCTGCGCGGGCTGATGCGCGACGTCGTCACCGAGGGCTCCGGCTCGGCGCTCCGCGGCCTTCCCGGCCTGCCGCACGCCAAGACGGGCACCGCCGAATTCGGCACGGAGAGCCCGCCTCGCACCCATGCGTGGATGATCGGCTATCTGGAGGGCGCCGACCTCGCCTTCAGCGTCCTCCTGGAGGACGGCGGGTCGGGCGGCAAGGACGCGGGCCCGGTGGCCGCGGACTTCCTGCGCGCCGTGACCGACGCCGGCTAGCGCCCGGGCCCGTACCCCGCCGTCAGCCGCGCCAGCGCCTCGTCCACCGGCAGCTCCTCGCGCTCCCCGGTGCGGCGGTCCTTCAGCTCCACCACGCCGTCGCCCGCGCGCCGCCCCGCGACCAGGATCTGCGGCACCCCGATCAGCTCGGCGTCGGTGAACTTCACGCCCGGCGACACCGAGGCCCGGTCGTCCACCAGCACCCGCACGCCCGCCGCGCCCAGCTTCTCCGCCAACTCAAGCGCCAGCTCCGTCTGCTTGGCCTTGCCCGCGGCGACGATGTGCACGTCCGCCGGGGCCACCTCGCGCGGCCAGCACAGCCCCAGCTCGTCGTGCGTCTGCTCGGCGAGCGCGGCGACGGCCCGGGAGACCCCGATCCCGTACGACCCCATGGTCACCCGCACCGGCTTGCCGTCCTGGCCGAGGACGTCCAGCTCGAAGGCGTCGGCGTACTTCCGGCCGAGCTGGAAGATGTGGCCGATCTCGATGGCCCGGTCCAGCTCGATACCCGAGCCGCAGCGCGGGCAGGGGTCGCCGGGCTCGACGACGACCACGTCGAGATAGCGGTCGACCTCGAAGTCGCGGCCGCACACCACGTTGCGCGCGTGCGAGTCGGGCTTGTTGGAGCCGGTCACCCACGACGTGCCCGGGGCGACACGGGGGTCCGCAAGGTAGCGGAACGCCTTGCCGGCCATGCCCTGCGGGCCGACGTACCCGCGCACGAGGTCGGGGCGGCCGGCGAAGTCCTCGGCGGTGACGACCTCGACCTCGGCCGGGGCCAGTTGCTCGGCGAGCTTGCCGAGGTCCACCTCGCGGTCCCCGGGCACGCCTACCGCGGTAATCTCGCCGTCGACCTTCACCAGCAGGTTCTTCAGCGTCGCGGACGCGGGGACGCCCAGGTACGCGGCGAGGGACTCGATCGTCGGCGTGTCCGGCGTGTCCAGCTCCTCGACCGGTGGGTGCGCGTCGGCGTCCGCCGGCACCACCGTCGTCGTCAGCGCCTCGGTGTTCGCCGCGTACCCGCAGGAGGGGCACTGCACATACGTGTCCTCGCCCGCGGCGGCGGGGGCGAGGAACTCCTCGCTGGCCGAGCCGCCCATGGCACCGGAGACGGCGGAGACGATCCGGAAGTCGAAGCCGAGCCGCTCGAAGATCCGCTGGTACGCCTCGCGGTGCAGCCCGTAGGAGGCCGCCAGGCCCTCGTCGGAGGTGTCGAAGGAGTACGAGTCCTTCATGTGGAACTCGCGGCCGCGCAGCACGCCCGAACGGGGCCGGGCCTCGTCCCGGTACTTGATCTGGATCTGGTAAAGGATCACGGGCATGTCCTTGTAGGACGAGCACTGGTCCTTGACCACCTGGGCGAACAGCTCCTCGTGCGTGGGACCCAGCACGTAGTCGACGCCCTTGCGGTCCTTGAGCGCGAAGAGCAGGTCGCCGTACTCCTCGGCGCGGCCCGTCGTCTCGTACAGCTCGCGGGGCAGCAGCGCCGGCAGCAGCACCTCCTGGCCGCCGATCGCGTCCATCTCCTCGCAGACGACCCGCGCCACGTTCTCCAGGACCCGCTTGCCGAGCGGGAGCCACGTCCACACCCCGGCCGACGAGCGGCGGACATAGCCCGCGCGGACGAGCAGCTTGTGGCTCGCGGTCTCGGCGTCGGCGGGGTCGTCGCGCAGCGTCTTGAGCATCATCCGGGACATGCGCTGAACATGGCTGTGCTGGCTCATGCCCCGGACTCTAGCGCCGTCCGCGGGCCCGCCGGAAATTCGTCCGCGGAAGCTGTGGACAACTCGCCGGTTGTGGACAACTCAGCGCAGCAGCGGCAGCTCCGCCCCCATCACCACGTACGGGCTGGGAGCGCCGGGGAAGAGCACGCGGCGGGCGAGGTCGCGGTAGCCGAGCTGCCGGTACAGGTGGCGTGCGGGACTCTCCACGTCGATCGCCGAGAGCAGGCTCCTGGGCTCCGCGGCGGTGTCGGTGATGCGGGTGATCAGCTCGCGGCCGATGCCGCGCTTCTGGAAGGCGGGATGCACGTGGAGTTCGGTGATGACGAAGCTGTCGTCGAGCCAGCGGTCCTCGCCGACGGCGCGCAGATACGGCTGGACGACGGTGGACCACCAGTAGACGCGGTTGTTCGGCATGCCGTAGACGAATCCGGCCAGCCGGCCCGTGCCGGTGGTGGCGCCCAGCGCGCGGGCGCCCGCGTTGGTCATGTGCCGCAGCACGACGTGGCGGCGGACGGCGATCTCGTCGTCGGTGAGCCCGAAGGCGACGGCCTGTACGGCGAGCGCGTCGTCCACGCGGGCGGCGAGGTCGAGGGGGCCGACGACGACGTCATCCATGGCTGCGCACCCTACCCTGCGCCGCCGGGCCGCCGGTCCACTCCCGCGGCCACGCCCCCGGCACGATCCCGAACGCCGCGGGCACGACGCCGTACGAACCCCCGCCGGGCGCGCCCGGCCCCGCGGACAGAGCGCTCAGAACAGCACGCTCATGAACGCCCCGACCTCGCGGAAGCCCACCCTGCGGTAGGCCGCGCGGGCCACCGTGTTGAAGTCGTTCACGTACAGGCTGACCACCGGCGCCACCTCGCGCAGCGCGTACCGCAGGACCGCCGCGAGACCCGTTTCCGACAGCCCGCGCCCACGGTGCTCCGGCGCCACCCACACGCCCTGGATCTGGCACGCCTGCGCCGTCGCCGCGCCGATCTCCGCCTTGAAGACGACCTCGCCGTCCTCCACGCGCGCGAAGGACCGGCCGCCGCCGACCAGTTCGGCGACCCGCGCCTGGTACAGCAGCCCGCCGTCGCCGGCGAGGGGCGAGATGCCGACCTCTTCGGTGAACATCGCCACGCACGCCGGCATGATCAGGTCCATCTCGTCCTTGCGGATGCGGCGGACCAGAGGGTCGGGCTCGACGTCCGCGGGCACCGAGGTGGTGACCATCAGGGGCTGCCGGGCCCGCACCTCGCGTGCGGGCCCCCAGACGGGCTCCAGCAGGGACCACAGCTCGCCGGTGGGTCCGGCGGGGCCGACGATCGAGGAGCAGCGCCGGCCGGCGCGCCGGGCGCGCTCCGCGAAGCCGCGCACGGCCTCGGGGGTGGCACAGACGGGCACGAGGTTGGCGCCGGCGTAGCAGAGGGACTCCAGCCGCCCGCCCGCGTACCAGCCCCACAGCTCGCCGCCGAGCCGCCAGGGGTCGAGCCCCGCGACGGCGACGCGGGAGGCGACGAACGCGTTGGCGACCGGTTCGCGGTCGAGCACGGCGCGCGCGGCGTCGAGCTCCGCGGGCTCCAGCAGCCGTGTGGTGGTGGTCGTCAACACAGCGGCACTGTACCTGTGTGCGCGCCCGCCCGCTTCCTGCGGGTACGTACCGTGCCCGGTGGTCAGCCGACGGTGACCTCCGGCTCGCCGGAGGCGGCGCCGTCGGCCTCCATCCGGTCGGCGATCTTCATCGCCTCCTCGATCAGCGTCTCGACGATCTTCGACTCGGGCACGGTCTTGATGACCTCTCCCTTGACGAAGATCTGGCCCTTGCCGTTGCCGGAAGCGACGCCGAGGTCGGCCTCGCGGGCCTCGCCCGGGCCGTTGACGACGCAGCCCATGACGGCGACGCGAAGCGGCACCTCCATGCCGTCCAGGCCGGCGGTGACCTCGTCCGCGAGCTTGTAGACGTCGACCTGGGCGCGGCCGCAGGACGGGCAGGAG
Organism: Streptomyces sp. CNQ329; assembly: GCF_000482585.1. Lineage (NCBI taxonomy): Bacteria > Bacillati > Actinomycetota > Actinomycetes > Kitasatosporales > Streptomycetaceae > Streptomyces > Streptomyces sp. CNQ329. Next base: position 51,973 of record NZ_AXVU01000012.1, read on the forward strand.
ACGATCTCCAGCCGGCGCTCGCGCAGCCCGAGGGACTCCAGGATCTGGATGCCGACCTTGACCTCCTCCACCGGCGGGGCGGAGAGGGAGACGCGGATGGTGTCGCCGATGCCGTCGCCGAGCAGCGAGCCGAAGGCGACGGCCGATTTGATGGTGCCCTGGAAGGCGGGGCCCGCCTCGGTGACGCCGAGGTGCAGCGGGTAGTCGCACTGGGCGGCAAGCTGCCGGTAGGCGTTGACCATGACGACCGGGTCGTTGTGCTTCACCGAGATCTTGATGTCCGTGAAGCCGTGCTCCTCGAACAGCGAGCACTCCCACAGCGCGGACTCGACCAGCGCCTCCGGGGTGGCCTTGCCGTACTTCGCGAGCAGCCGCCGGTCGAGCGAGCCGGCGTTGACCCCGATCCGGATGGGGGTTCCGGCGGCGGAGGCCGCCTGGGCGATCTGCTTCACCTGGTCGTCGAACTTCTTGATGTTGCCCGGGTTCACCCGGACCGCGGCGCAGCCGGCGTCGATCGCGGCGTAGACGTACTTCGGCTGGAAGTGGATGTCCGCGATGACGGGGATCTGCGACTTCTCGGCGATCACGGGCAGGGCGTCGGCGTCGTCCTGCGTGGGGCAGGCCACCCGGACGATCTGGCAGCCGGAGGCCGTCAGCTCGGCGATCTGCTGGAGGGTGGCGCCGATGTCGGAGGTGCGGGTGGTGGTCATCGACTGCACGGAGACCGGTGCCTCGCCGCCGACAGCGACGGTCCCGACCTGCAGCCTGCGACTCGCCCTGCGCTCGGCCATCTTCAGCGGAACGGACGGCATACCCAGCGAAACGGCAGTCATCTGGCGGCAACCCCTGTTGTACGGATCATGGCCCCCACCGGATGAGGGCCCGGCTACCGAGATTACGGCACCCCCGCGCCGCGCCGCGGCCGGTCCCGCGATGGCCACCGGAAGTGTCGACAAACCGGCACCGGACGTTTACCGCGGGCTCCCGGCTCCTCGACCCCGCGTGGGGCGGGCCCGGGCAGGCGGCGGGGCGGGCGCGTACGCGGTGGCACGCGCCGGGCTCCGCCGCCCCGGTCAGCCCGTGAGCTTCACCGGGTTCACCACGTCCGCGACGAGCACCAGCAGGGTGAAGCAGATGAACATCCCCGCGACGACGTACGCCACCGGCATCAGCTTCGCGACGTCGAACGGCCCCGGGTCGGGTCGCCGGAAGACCCGCGCGAACGCGCGCCGCACCGACTCCCACAGCGCCCCCGCGATGTGCCCGCCGTCCAGGGGCAGCAGCGGCAGCATGTTGAACAGGAACAGCGACAGGTTGAAGCCGGCCACCAGCAGCAGCATCGACGCCACCCGCTGCTCCGGCGGGATGTCGAGGTTCAGCACCTCGCCGCCGACCCGGGCCGCGCCGACGACCCCGACCGGCGAGTCCTCCTGGCGCTCCTCGCCCTGGAACGCCGCGTTCCACAGGTCGGGGACCTTCGACGGCAGCGCAATGAGCGCGTCGAAGCCGTTGACCACCATGTCGCCCATGCGGTCGACGGACTGGCCGAAGTCCTGCCTGACCACGCCGGTGGCCGGCGTGAAGCCGAGGAAGCCGGCCTTGACGTACTCGCCGTCGACGTAGCCACCGTCGCCGTCGCTCTTGCTGACGGTGTTCTCGGTGAGCGTGGGGTGCAGGTCGACGCGCTTGCCGTCGCGCTCGACGGTGACGGTGGCCGGGCCGATGGTCTCGCGGATGCTGTTCTGCAGGGTCTCCCAGTCGTCGACCGGGCGGCCGTTGAACGCCACGATCTCGTCACCGCGCTCCAGGCCGGCCTTCTTCGCGGGCGCGGTGGGGTCGCCCTCCCGGCACTTGCGGTCCGGGTTCTGGGCGACCGACTCGGCCTTGATCACGCAGTCGGACACCGAGCCGACGGTCGTGGTCTGGGTGGCGATACCGAACGTCATCATCACGCCGACGAACACCACGACGGCCAGCACCAGGTTCATGAACGGCCCGGCGAACATCACGATGACCCGCTTCCACGGGGCCCGGGTGTAGAACAGCCGCTTCTCGTCGCCGGGCTTCAGCTCCTCGTACGCCGCCTGCCGCGCGTCCTCGATCATCCCGCGGAACGGCGAGGTGGAGCGCTGCTGCACCCGCCCGTCCTCGCCGGGCGGGAACATCCCGATCATGCGGATGTAGCCGCCGAGCGGGATCCACTTGACGCCGTACTCCGTCTCCCCCTTCTTGCGGGACCACATCGTCGGGCCGAAGCCGACCATGTACTGCGGGACGCGGATGCCGAACATCTTGGCCGTGCTGAGGTGGCCGAGTTCGTGCCAGGCGATGGAGACCAGGAGCCCGAAGGCGAAGACGACGATGCCGAGGATCGTCATGAGTGTCGTCATGGGCGCACCTTCGTCATCAGTTGTCCGTCGTCACTTGTCGTGCTGGTCGGCCGGCAGCCCGGCCAGCTCCCTGGCCCGGGCACGGGCCCAGGTCTCGGCTTCAAGGACGTCCGCGACCGTCAGCCGGGTTCCCGGACCCTCCGTGCCGTGTTCCGCGACGACCTGGCTGACCGTGTCCATGATGCCAAGGAACGGGAGCCCGCCGGTGAGGAAGCCGTCGACGCACTCCTCGTTCGCCGCGTTGAAGACGGCCGGGGCGGTGCCGCCCAGGGCGCCGACATGGCAGGCGAGCGGCACGGACGGGAAAGCCTTCTCGTCGAGGGGGAAGAACTCCCAGGTGGCGGCGGCCGACCAGTCGAAGGCGGGGGCCGCGTCCGGTACCCGGTCCGGCCAGCCCAGCGCCAGCGCGATCGGCATCCGCATGTCGGGCGGGCCGGCCTGGGCCAGCGTGGAGCCGTCGGTGAACTCGACCATGGAGTGCACGGAGGACTGCGGGTGGACGACGACCTCGATGCGGTCGAAGGGCACGTCGTACAGCAGGTGTGCCTCGATGACCTCCAGGCCCTTGTTGACCAGGGTGGCGGAGTTGACGGTGACGACAGGGCCCATGTCCCACGTGGGGTGGGCGAGGGCCTGCTCCGGGGTGATGTCCGTCAGCTCCTCGCGGGTACGGCCGCGGAACGGGCCGCCGGAGGCGGTGACGAGGAGCTTGCGCACCTCCCCGCGGGCGCCGCCGAGCAGGGCCTGGTAGAGAGCGGAGTGCTCGGAGTCCACGGGCACGATCTGGCCGTGCCGGGCCACTTCCCTGACCAGCGGGCCGCCGACGATCAGCGACTCCTTGTTGGCCAGCGCCAGCGTCCGGCCGGCCCTGAGGGCGGCGAGCGTGGGCGCGAGGCCGATGGAGCCGGTGATGCCGTTGAGTACGGTGTGGCACTCCCCGGCGGCGAGCTCGGTGGCGGCGTCGGGACCCGCCAGCACCTCCGGCAGCGGTTCCCCGGGCCCGTACCGTGCCTTCAGCGCGTCGCGCAGCTCGCCGGCCTTGTCGGCACGGGCCACCGCGACGCGGCGTACCCGGAGCCTGTGCGCCTGCTCGGCCAGCAGCTCCACCCTCCCGCCCGCCGCGGACAGGGCGGTGACCCGGAACCGGTCGGGGTTGCGCACCACGATGTCGACGGCCTGGGTGCCGATCGAGCCGGTCGAGCCGAGGACGACGATGTCTCGGGGGCCGTCGGCGGCGGGCGCGGGACGCAGGTGCGGATCGGCCAGCGGAGCGGCAGGGGTGTCGGTCATCGCCCTATTGTGACCGCTCAGTGTCGCCGTGGAGCAGACGCCCTCTCGATACCGTCCGCCGGCGGCTCGCCCCCCGGTTCGCCGTCCACCGCCGGGGCACCTGCCGGGGCGGCCGCGGGCTGCGGGCCGCGGGTGCGGCTGCTGAGCACGGCGTACCCGGCGAGCACGACGCAGGCGGGGACGATGACGGTTTCGGGCACGTGCACCAGGGACAGCCCGGTGGCCAGCAGGATGATCGCCAGCACCCAGCGCAGCACGGCGCCGGGGGCGCGGGTGGAGAGCACGGCGCCGACGAGTACGCCGGGGATGGCGCCGAGGAGCAGCACGACGGCGAGCCCGAGGCTGGCGTCGCCGACGATGAAGTGGCCGGCCGCGGCGGCGGCGACGATCGGGATGGCCTGGACGAGGTCGGTGCCGACGAGGTGGTTGGCCTTGAGCCGGGGGTGCACGAGCATCAGCATCACGATGATCAGCGAGCCCGAGCCGACCGACGTCATGCCGACGACGAGGCCGCCGACGAGCCCGATGAGCAGCGTGGCCACGGGCCGTACCGGGACGTGGGCGTCCTCGGTGTCCTCGCCGTCGCGCGCGGCGCGCCGCCGGTCCAGCCACATCCGGGCGAGCATGCCGGTGACGGCGAGCAGCAGGGCCGCGCCGATGACGATCTTCACCCGGCTCTGCAGGTCCTCGCCCTCGCCGAGGAACTGCAGCAGAAAGGCGCCGCAGAACGCGGCCGGCACCCCGGTGGGCAAGAGCCAGCGCACCACGTCCCAGCGGACGGTGCCGGCCTTCTGGTGCACGGCTGCGCCGAACGGCTTCATGAACACCGAGGTGGTGAGGTCGCTGCCGATGGCCTGCGTGGGGTTGACCCCGAAGACCGTCACCATGATGGGGGTCATGAGTGCGCCGCCGCCCATGCCCGTGAGGCCGACCATGCAGCCAACGAGGGCTCCGGCCACGACCATCGACCACGAAAAGTCCATAGACATCGATACTAGGGATTTCCTATCGGGATGCTAGGGATAGCCTTCTGCCATTTTCGCCCGCGGACGGTGAGCTGCGCCACTCGACGGATCCGCCTTGACAGGCAACCAAATGGTTGCCAATCTGACGGGCAGAGGTGGTGACCGTGGACGACGTCTTCCGGGCGCTCGCCGACGGCAGCCGCAGAGAGCTGCTGGACCGCCTCAACGAGCGGAACGGCCAGACCCTGCGGGAGTTGTGCACGGGGCTGGAGATGAGCCGGCAGGCGGTGAGCAAGCACCTGGCGGTGCTGGAGTCCGCCGGTCTGGTCACCGCCGCACGGCACGGCCGGGAGAAGCTGCACTACCTCAACCCCGTGCCGATCCACGAGCTGGCCGACCGCTGGATCGGCCGGTACGAGCGTGGGCGCCTCACGGCGCTGTCCACGCTCAGACAAGCGTTGGAAGGACACCCTGTGAACAAGCCCGCGTTCGTCTACACGATCTACATCAACACCACCGCCGAGCGGCTCTACGAGGCGCTGACGACGCCCGAGTTCCTGAAGCAGTACCACGGCGGCTGGGCGCCCCGCTCCGACTGGCGGGCCGGTTCCACCGTCTACTGGCCCCTTGAGGAGAACGGCGAGCCCCAGGACCTGGGCCAGCGCGTCCTGGTGGCCGAGCCCGGCAAGCGGCTGGTGTACACCTGGCACACGCTCCAGCCCATGCACCAGGAGATGCTGGGCATGTCCGACGCGGAGTTCGCGGAGGCCCGCACGGAACGCTCGCAGGTCGCCTTCGACATCGAGCCGGCGGAGATCCCGCAGTTGGGCGTGAAGCTGACCATCACGCATGACCACTTCGACAGCCCCGAAAGCAAGATGCTGGAGAGCGTCGGCGGCGGCTGGATCATGCTCGCCTCGCAGCTCAAGTCGATCCTGGAGCGGCAGCCTGCCTGACGGCCGGGCACGGGCGAGCGCACCGGCACGGGTGCCGGTGCGCTCGCCCGTGCGGCGCTAGCGGATGGGCCGGTGCAGGTTGGGCTTCTTGGCCGGGCCCGGCTCCGCCTCGGCGATCCACGGGCCGTCGCCGGACGGGTCGACGATGCCCTCCTCCAGCCACGTGTACGCGTCGTCCAGCACCCGCCGCACCACCTTGCGGTCCAGGTCGTCGGTGTTCGTCCACAACCGGCCGAAGAGCTCCTCGACCCGGATGCGGGCCTGCCGGCAGAAGGCGTCGGCCAGCTCGTACGCCTCCTTGCCGTGCCCGCCGCGGCCGGGGGCGGTGCGCAGCATCTCGGCCCGTACACACGCGGCGCTCATCGCGAACAGCTCCGCTCCGATGTCCACCACCCGGCCGAGGAACCCCTGCTTGGTCTCCATCTTCCCCTGCCAGCGGGACATCCCGTAGAACGTCGAGCGCGCCAGCCGGCGGGCGTTGCGCTCGACGAAGCGCAGGTGGGCGGAGAGGTCGCGGTGCCCGGGCGGGTGGAACTCGCCGTACGTCCGCGGCACCTGCCCCTTGCCCGCGACCAGCTTCGGCAGCCAGCGGGCGTAGAAGCCGCCGGCCCGCGCGCCCGCGCGGGCCTTCTCGGAGAGGTTCTTCTGCGGGTCGATGAGGTCGCCGGCGACCTTGAGGTGGGCGTCCACCGCCTCGCGGGCGATGAGCAGATGCATGATCTCGGTCGAGCCCTCGAAGATCCGGTTGATCCGCAGGTCCCGGACGATCTGCTCGGCCGGGATCGACTTCTCGCCGCGGGCGGCGAGCGACTCGGCGGTCTCGTAGCCGCGACCGCCGCGGATCTGGATCAGCTCGTCGGCGATGAGGCTGGCCATCTCCGAGCCGTAGAGCTTGGCGAGCGCGGCCTCGATGCGGATGTCGTTGCGGTCCTCGTCCGCCATCTGCGACGACAGATCGAGCACCGCCTCCAGCGCGAACGTCGTCGCCGCGATGAAGGAGATCTTCGAGCCGACGGCCTCGTGCCTGGCGACGGGCCGGCCCCACTGCTCGCGGGCGGCACCCCAGCCGCGGGCGATCTTCAGGCACCACTTGCCCGCGCCCACGCACAGCGCGGGCAGCGACAGGCGCCCGGTGTTGAGGGTGGTCAGCGCGATCTTCAGGCCGGAGCCCTCGGGGCCGATGCGGTTGGCGGCGGGAACGCGCACCTGGTGGAAGCGGGTGACGCCGTTCTCGATGCCGCGCAGGCCCATGAACTGGTTGCGGTTCTCCACGGTGACGCCGTCGGCGGCGGCCTCGACGACGAACGCCGTGATGCCGCCGCGGTGCCCCTCCGTCTTCGGCACCCGCGCGGTGACGACGAGCAGGTCGGCGACGACGCCGTTGGTGGTCCAGAGCTTGACGCCGTCGAGCAGGTAGTCCGCGTCGGGCCCGTCGCCGTCGGGGACGGCGGTGGTGGCCAGCCGGGCGGGGTCGGAGCCGACATCGGGCTCGGTGAGCAGGAACGCGGAGATGTCGGTGCGGGCGCACCGGGGCAGGAACTCCTCCCGCTGCTCCTCGGTGCCGAAGAGCTTCAGCGGCTGCGGCACGCCGATCGACTGGTGCGCCGAGAGCAGCGCGCCGATGGCGGGGCTCGCGGTGCCGACGAGGGCGAGGGCCTTGTTGTAGTAGACCTGCGTGAGGCCGAGACCGCCGTACTTCCGGTCGATCTTCATGCCGAAGGCGCCGATCTCCTTCAGCCCGCGCACGGTCTCGTCGGGGATCAGCGCGTCGCGCTCGATCCGGGGCCCGTCGATGTGCGTCTCGCAGAAGTCGCGCAGCTTGGCGAGGAACTCCTCGCCCCGCTCGACGTCCGCGGGGGCGGGCTCGGGGTGGGGGTGGATGAGGTCGAGGCGGAAGCGGCCGAGGAACAGCTCCTTGGCGAAGCTGGGTTTGCGCCAGTCCTGCTCGCGTGCGGCCTCGGCGACCTCCCTGGCTTCCTTCTCGGAGACGGACGGCCGTGTGGATGATGCGGTCATGAGGAACTCACCTCGCCGCTGCGTAGGGGTTACCAGCCGGTGCTACTTGTGCGTATGTACCCGATTCGGCCGGATGACACCACCCCGTGCGCGCCAATCGGGTGCCCGCACGCCGTCTGCGCCCCCGCACGGCCGCCTCCCGGCGCCCGCAGGGCCGCTCCCCGGGCACCGTGCCGGCGCTTTCGCGCGCCGCCCGTCGCCCTCCAGGGGCTCCGCCGCAACCCCTCCGGCCTCCCGCACAGCCCTCTGCTCTCCGGGCTCCCCGCCTCTCCCCGCACGCCCGCCCAAGGGTAGGCTCCCCCACCGACAAGATCACCCGGCCGGCTGCGCTCCGGGCGCGCGTCACGGGCCACAGCGTGCCCCGCCCGGTAGCCCGGCCTTCCGCTGCCTGTCCCGGCCCGCGACCCACGCGACAGAGGACCGGCAGAGGGCCGGCAGAGGGCCGGCAGAGGGCCGGCAGCCCGGCCCGTATCCCCGTGCCGCGCCCCCTCGCCGCCCTACCCTGCCGTCGCGTAGCGACGCGCCCGCCGAGTGCTACGCGCCGGACAACGCACCCTGCCCCGCCGACCGCCTACCGTGGGCAGCAGAGGTACTTGCACTCTCCGGAGGGACTCTGCCGTGACTTCCACACAAGCGTTCTGGCTCGCCGGCCGGCAGGCGACCGGCGAGGACACCCTAGACGTCACCTCGCCCTGGGATGGCCGCAAGGTCGGCACGGTGAGCATCCCCACCGACGCCCAGATCGAGGAGGCCGTCGCCGCCGCCCACGCGGTGAAGGACGAGTTCGCCGCCACCCCCGCGCACGTGCGCGCCGCGGCGCTCGACCATGTGACCAAGCAGATCGCCGCGCGCTCCGAGGAGATCGCCCGGCTGATCTCCGCCGAGAACGGCAAGCCGATGAAGTGGGCCCGCGGCGAGGTCGGCCGCGCCGTGTCCACCTTCCGCTTCGCCACCGAGGAAGCCCGCAGGTGGAACAGCGGCAGCGGCCAGCGGCTCGACACCGACCCGGGCGGGGCAGGCAGGCTGGCCTTCACCCGGCGCTTCCCGTACGGCCCGGTCCTCGGCATCGCGCCGTTCAACTTCCCGCTGAACCTGTGCGCCCACAAGGTCGCCCCGGCCCTCGCCGTCGGTGCCCCGATCATCCTCAAGCCCGCCCCCGCCACCCCGCTGTCGGGGCTGCTGCTGGGCGAGCTGCTGGCGGAGACCGACCTGCCGGCCGGGAGCTGGAGTGTGCTGCCGGTGCCGAACGACCGGATGCCCGACCTCACCGAGGACGACCGGCTGCCGATCATCTCCTTCACCGGCTCCGACAAGGTCGGCTACGCGATCCTGGAGGCCGTCCCCGGCAAGCGCGTCACCCTGGAGCTGGGCGGCAACGGCGCCGCCGTCGTCCTGGCCGACTACGCCTCCGAGGCCGACCTCGACCACGCCGCGCGGCGGATCGGCACGTTCGCCAACTACCAGGCGGGCCAGTCGTGCATCTCCGTCCAGCGTGTGATCGCCGACGCCTCGGTGTACGAGCGCCTGGTGCCCAAGATCGTCGAGGCCGTCGAGTCGCAGGTGACCGGCGACCCGGCGGACGACGCCACCGACGTCGGCCCGATGGTCAGCGAGGCCGCGGCCCAGCGGCTGGAGTCGTGGGTCGAGGAGGCCGTGGGCGCCGGTGCGCGGGTGCTCACGGGCGGCAAGCGGGACGGTGCGTCGTACGCGCCGACCGTGCTGACGGACGTGCCGGGCGGGGTGAAGATCTCCCGCGAGGAGGCGTTCGGGCCGGTGGTGACGGTGCAGCGGGCGGACGGCGAGGAGGCCGCGTTCGCGGCGGTCAACGACTCGAAGTACGGCCTGCAGGCGGGCGTGTTCACGCACGACCTGCAGTGCGCCTTCCGGGCCCAGCGGGAGCTGGAGGTCGGCGGCGTGATCGTCGGCGACGTCCCGTCGTACCGGGCGGACCAGATGCCGTACGGCGGCGTGAAGCGCTCCGGCGTGGGCCGCGAGGGCGTGCGGTTCGCGATGGAGGACTACACCTACGAGAAGGTCATGGTCTTCACGGGCCTTGACGCGCTCTGACCACACCCCGCACCGACGGCGGCCGCAGGACCCCCGGGACACCCGGGGGTCCTGCGCGTTTCAGCCAACCCGGGAATAACTACGAATTAATCAGTGACAGGCCCCTGACAAGGAAGGGCCCGGCCTCTAGATTGCTCGGCGACCGCCAACACCCAGGCTCCCAGGGGGGATTCACCACATGAGACGCATACGCGCCCGGCGGCGCGCGGGCGTGGCCGCCGTCCTGCTCTCGCTCACCGCGACACTCGTCTCCGGCGCCACGGCCGCCGAGCCGGACCCCGGGATGCAGACCGCCGCCCGCCCCGCCGCCGTCGCCAAGCCCGTCATCAACGGCCCCGTCTTCAACGACCCGCTCGGCTCCGCCGCCGAGCGCAGCGCCGTCTTCACCCAGCTCATCGCGCTCATCGACGCCACCCCCGCCGGCCAGACCATCCGCGCCTCGGTGTTCGAGCTGGAGGACTCGGCCGTCGCCGACGCCCTCATCGCCGCCCACGGCCGCGGGGTCGCGGTGAAGCTGATCGTCGACGACAACACCCGCGACAAGGGCAGCGCCGCCTGGACCTCGCTGCGCGCGGCGCTGGGCACGGACGACACCAGGGCGTCGTGGATCGTGGTCTGCGACGACCGGTTCGAGGACCCCGGCGAGGACAACGTCCAGCGCGGCTGCCTGCCGACCCCGCCGCCGGGACCCGCGTACAACCACAACAAGTTCTTCGTCTTCACCAGGGTCGGCCCCTTCGACGACGGGACCGCCTACGACAAGGTCGTCTTCCAGTCCTCCTCCAACCTCAACGACTGGTACAAGAACGAGTCGTACAACGACGCCGTGACCTTCACCGACGCCACGGTCCACGACGGCTACGCCACGTTCCACGAGGACCAGCGCCGGCTGCGCCACTCGGCGACCGGCGACAACACGTACTACTGGTCCACTCCCACCGGCTCCGCCTACCGCGCGTTCTTCTTCCCGCGCGGCGACTCGAACTACGGCAACCCGGCCACCGACACCATCGTCAACGCCCTCGACGAGGTGACGTGCGCGTACACCGGCACGGACGGCAAGCGGCACCAGACCGACATCCGCATCGCCATGTTCCAGTTCCTCGGCTCCCGCAAGCAGGTGGCCCAGAAGCTGGCCGAAAAGCGCGCCCAGAACTGCTGGGTCGACGTCGTGTACAGCGAGGGCGACGCGACGGTCGAGGGCATCCTCGACGACGCGGGCATCCAGCGGCAGTACTGCAACTTCAACAACGGCCCGGGCATCGACGTGCGTACGCACACGAAGTTCTGGCTGCTGGACGGCGACTACAACGGCAGCATCACACCGCGCGTGTACACCGGCAGCCACAACTGGACCGGATCAGGGCTCCGCTCCGCGGACGAGGCGATGGTGAGGATCACGAGCGCCGACTACCACGCGAAGTACCTGTCGTACTTCTACAAGATCCGCGACACCTGCAAGGCCCGTACGCCGTGAGCAGCCCGCGGCCGGCCCGGGGCACGTGCACCCCCGGGCCGGCCGCCGGGGCCGCGCCCTACGCCTTGAGGGCCAGCCACAGCTCCATCCGCGTGTCCGGGTCGTCGAGCGAGCGCCCGAGGATCTCCTCGACCCGCCGCATCCGGTAGCGCAGCGTGTGCCGGTGCACGCCGAGGTCGGCCGCCGCCGCGTCCCACTGCCCGTGCCGCGACAGCCACGCCCGCAGCGAGGCGACGAGGTCGCCGCGGCCCCGCTCGTCGTGCTCGCGCAGGGCGCGCAGCGTCCCGTCCGCGAACGCCTGCACCGCGTCGTCCGCCAGCAGGTCGACCACCGAGCCCGCCGTGACGTCCTCGTGCTCCACCAGCACCCGGCCGCGCCGCCGCGCCACCGACAGCGCCTGCTCGGCCTGCTTGTACGCCACCGTCGCCACCGCGGGCCCCGCCGGCGCCGACACCCCGGCGACCAGCGGCAGCGTCCCCTGCCCCGCGCCGGACCCGCGGGCCTGCCCCACCGCACCCGGGTGCGCGGCCTCGACCCGCCCGGCGTGCTGCGCGACCGCCTCCGCGACCGCGCCGCCGTCCGGGGCCAGGACCACCAGCCGGCCGGCGTCGGGCACCGCGAGGAACGTCTCGCCGGACCCGGCCGCGGCGGCGTCCAGCGTGTCGGCCAGCTCCCCCAGCGCCTCGGGCAGGGGCTCCGGGTCGCCCTCGCCCACCGGGGCCACCGGAGAGGCGGCCTCGGCGACGAGAAGGCGTACGGGCGCGTCCAGGAGCCCTCCGTACAGCGGTCCGGCGACCGCCCGCGCGTGGTCGGGCTGGCCGGCGAGCAGCAGCCGCAGCACGGCGGTGCCGAGGCGCTGCTCGGCGGCGGAGAAGGCGCTGGAGCGCTCGGTGACGAGGGTGAGGAGGGAGACGGCCGCGTGGACGGCGTAGCGCTCGGCGGGGGCGAGCTTGCCGCCGGTCCCGACGGCGAGCACGCCGCAGCAGCGGCGGCCGGAGCCGAGGGACTGCAGCTCGACGCGGTCCTCGGCGGCCTCGGCGGCGGCGCGCGGGGGGTGGTCGGCGAGCGCGCGGTCGGCGCCGGCCCGGTCGGCACCGGGCACGTCGGCGGAAGCACCGCCGGAGGAGCCGGTACCGGAAGGAGTGGCGCCGGAGGAGGCGGCACGGGAGGGAGGAGCGCCGGACGGGCCACCGCCCGGGGAAGACGGGGCGCCGCCGGAAGAAGCAGCGAGGGCGGGAGCATCCGGCGCGGCGCCGCCGGCCGGGTCCGTCGCCGCCCCCTCGGTGCCCGCGTCCCGTGCCGCGGCCTCCTCCGCGCCCTCCGGCTCCCCGGCCGGTACGCCCGCCACCACCGCGCTCGCCGGCGCGGGCCGCCGCCGCAGGCGCGCCACGTCGCCCTTCAGCGCCTCCGCCCGCCCCGCCGCCCGGGCCGGTGAAACCGCGAGCACCTCGCCCGCCGTGTCGTACAGCGCCGCCCAGCCGCGTACGTGCGCCGCGAGCCGGCCGACGACCGTCGCCGGGCCGTCCGCGCCCAGCGCCGCCCGCGTCAGATCCCGCTGCGCCTCGAAGCCCCGGGTCAGCGCCCGGTACTGGTCGGCGGCGATGGCCGCCGAGACCACCTTGGAGATGGCGATGAACGGCGTCGTCCGCGGCACCTCCAGCAGCGGCACCCGCGCCTCGCGGGCCGCCGTGAGCAGCGCCTCCGGGACCGTCTCGAAGTTCACGCCGACCCCGAACCCGACCCCGACCACACCGGCGTCGGCCAGCCGCCGCATGTAGCGGCGCATGGCGTCGGCGTCCTCGGCGTCGAGCTTGAGCGCGGTGGTGAGGATCAGCTCCCCGCCTTCGAGGTACGGCACGGGGTCGATCAGCTCACTGGTCTGCGCCCAGCGCACGGCCACGCCCAGATCGTCCGTGCCGGTGAGCACGGAGAGCTTGAGGGTGGGATGACGGACGAGGGAGGCGAGCGTGGGCATGGCACCTTCTGGCTGCTGCGGCGGCGGGGCCGCCGTGCTGTTCGTTCCTTGACTGCGCGACCGCCTCGGCCGGGCCGGTTCGTACACGACCGGCCCCTGACCGCCCCCGTCCGACCACGACCGGTGCACTGCCCCGCCGGGGTCCGACGATCCACACCGCCTCCGCCCTTCGCGGAGGTCTCCGACCGCTTGCAGACTGCCGCTCTGTCTTACGCCGCTCCGTATGAACGGCTTTGGCCATTGTGCCTCAGTGGTGCAAGTTGACGAGCACCGGAGGCGTCCGCTCACCGCCCACGGTCGTCACGGAGAGCACCGCGTGCCCGGGCGGGAGCGTGTTCGCCAGCTCCGAGGCCGACCAGCGCTCCCGCTGCACCCTGCGCACCGTCACCGAGCGGCTCGTGGCTTTCGTACCCGTGAAGACCTGCCGTACCCATCTGACCAGCCGCCGGATCAGCCCGCCGGATGATTTCGGGACATGCGTGACGTCCTCCGTCTCGACCCACTCCGCGCCCCACGCGTCCGCGAAGTGCCGGCCGTCCCAGGTGCTGACGCCGGTCAGCACCATCCGGCAGCCGACCGCGGCCAGCAGCGGGCCCCGCACCGGCTCCGCCACGTCGGCCATGCCGTGCAGCCCGAGCACCACGCCGGCGTGCGCGGCGCGCAGCCGGCCGATGGCCCGTACGGACTCGGGACTGGCGGTGCGCGCGGCGTCGTCGAGGACGAGGGCGGCGAAGAGGGAGCGGTCGGTGCGGGCCGGGACGGCGGCGGTGAACTGGGCGAGGAGCAGCCGGGCCAGCACGCGCGACGCCTCGGCGTGCGTACCCTCCGGCAGCACGATCCGTACCCGCATCGGGTGCTCCAGCGCGCGCATGGAGAACTGGCGGCCGCGGCCACGGGTGTCGAAGAACCGCGCGAAGGCGGGGCGGTCCAGCACCGCGAGCCGGGCGGCGAGGAGGGCGCCGACGTCGCCGGGGCGGGAGAGCTGGCGCTCGCGGGCGTCCAGCTCGCGGAGGGCGGCGGCGGCGCGGTCCGCGGCGTTGATGCCGGCGTGGGTGCCGGCGTCGATGCCGATATCGGTGCCGGTGTCGGAGTCGATGCCGATGTCGGTGGCGGAGGGGCCGCCGGGGGCCGCCGCGACGGCGGCGCAGTCGCGCCGCAGGACGGCGAGGGCGGCGCGGTCGCCGTCGAGGAGCCCGCGCAGCTCGGCGACGCCGGGGAAGGAGCCGTACGCCGTCTGGTAGGCGCCGATGAGCTGACCGAGGGCGGTGACGGCCGGCCGGCTGTGCGCCCAGTCGGCCTCCTCGCCCCCGAGCAGGGCCTCGGCGAGCAGGGCGGCGGCCTCGTCGGGGTCGGCGGTGCCGCCATAGAGGTCGAGGTCGTGGGGGGAGGAGGGATCACCGAGGCGGATGACGACGTCGTACGCGTCCTCGTCACCGGGCGGCGCGCCGGCGGCCCCGGCGACGACGACGGCGGCCCGGCCGGCGAGGGCCTGCAGGCAGAGCAGCTCGGCGACGGGGCCGGTGACGCGGTCGGCGACCACGTTGCCGGCGGGGCCGACGGCGAGTAACCCGGTGCCGAGGACCCCGGCGTCGAGGGCGACGCCGCCGCCGCGGTAGACGTGCGGGTTGCGCTTGTCGTCGGGGGCGGCGCCTATGCGGACCTGGCCGGTGACGAGGTCGTGCAGGTACGCGCGCCGGCCGATGTCCCGCAGCCCGGAAGGGTGCGGGCAGGCGGCGGGCCCGTCACGGCGCACGGAGTCGGCGAACGCGCGCAGCCGCTCGGGGCGGGCCCGTACGGACTCCCAGGCCCGCGTGATCCGCGCCAGATCGACGTCGTTCATCCCCCCGGCCCGCGCGGCCCCACCCAGCACCTCGGCCTCCCCCACAAGCCCGGCAGCCCGCAACTCGGGCCACGCCACGGGATCTTCCGCCTCGGCGTCCTCCGGGTCCCCGTCGGGCTGCGGTGAGCTGAGGACGGGCTGCAGGAAGCGTGTCCACACCTCGCGCCACCGGCCGAGGCGGCCGAAGACATATCCGAGCAGCGTGAGGAACAGCCCGTAATAGATGTATCCCGCGAGGACCATCGGACGGGACCCCCGCCAGGCGTCCAGAGTGATCCAGTCGAACGGCCACAGCCAGAATTCGATGACTCCGTTCCAGCACAGCGACCACACGATCAACCCGCTGAGCAGCGCAAGCGCGGCACCGCCGAGCAGTTGCCGGTCGGAGGCCCGGTCCGGGTCTTCGGGCGGCCGGGGTACGTGCCCGTACCGCCAGATCCCCGGCTCGACCTCCGGCCGCGGCGTGCGCATCCACTGGACGAACGGGTTCTCCCACGCCCCGGCCCCGCCACCCGCCACGGCTCCGGGCCGCGTCTCCGTTCTCCCTCCCCGCGACTGCGACGGCACCGCGGGGCCGATGGGCGGCTGCGCGGGCCACGCGGGACGACGGGGCCGATCCCCGTGCTCCGGTCCCGAATTCCGCGGCCCGAACCGGCCGTCCTCGCCCATGTTGCGCTCTTTCCTTCCTCGGGGCCCGGTCCCGTCCCCGGTGCCGGCCCCGGCCTTGCGTTCCTGTGCCCCGTCCGGGGCCGGGCGGCAACTCCGCGCCGTCCCGCCCAACTTAGCGCGTGCCGCCCACCGACCCGGTGCCCGTCCGGGGGACGCGTCAACCGTTCCCCGTGCGCTCACGCGCGCCCCCCGCGGTCACACATCCGCCCGGTGTGTCGTCCTCAGAGCATGGGAATCCTCACTTCCGCACCCCCGCCCGTCGACCGCCCAGGCCACCTCGCGAAGGAGGCGATGAGCATGCCGCATCACGACAATCTCGCCCAGGCGTTCGAGGACGAGCGGCCCCGGCTGCTGCGGGTGGCGTACTCCACCACCGGCTCCCTCGCCGAGGCCGAGGACTGTGTGCAGGAGTCCTGGCTGCGGCTGCGCCGGGTGCCCGACCCCGGTGCGATTCGCGATCTGCGCGGCTGGCTCACCGCCACCGTCGGGCGGCTCGCGCTCGACGCGCTCGGCAGCGCCCGTTTCCGGCGCGAGCGGTACGTGGGCACCTGGCTGCCGGAGCCGCTGGTGGAGCAGGCCGGGGGCGTCGGGACCGATCCGGCCGAGCAGGTGACGCTCGACGAGTCGGTGAGCATGGCCCTGCTCGTGGTGCTGGACGAACTGTCCCCCGCACAGCGCACCGCCTTCCTCCTCCACGACGTCTTCGGCATGCCCTTCGGCGAGGTCGCCGAGGTCGTCGGCCGCTCCCCCGCCGCCGTGCGCCAACTGGCCTCCCGGGCGCGGCGGCAGATCGAGCAGAGCCGTCCGCACTCGCCCGCTCCGCGGGCGGAGCAGTCGCGGCTGGTGCGGTCGTTCGCCGCCGCGTGCCGGGAGGGCGACCTGGAGGGGCTGGTACGGCTGCTCGATCCGGAGGTGGCATGGCGCGGGGACGGGGGCGGGCTGGTGTCGTCGCTGCCCGGTGTGGTGCGGGGCGCGGAGCGGGTGGCGCGCGGGCTGATCGCGTTCGGCCGCGGGCCGATGCCGCCCGGCACGATGCACGTGGCCACCGTCAACGGGGCCGCCGGGCTGGTGTTCTACACGCCGGGGGGCGAGGTGTCGGTGGCCTCGTTCACCGTGGGCGGGGGGCGGATCACAGCGATCGACGTGCAGCGCAACCCGGAGAAGCTGAGGTCGCTCCGCTTCCGGGGGGCGTAGGCGCCCGTACGGGGGCCGGGTGGGCGTCCCCACGGGCCCGGAGCCCGGCCCGTACCGGGGCGGGGCGGGGCCCGCGCGAGGCCCGCCCCGCGCCGTACGCCCGCCCCCGCTCCGCCGTACGCCCGCGCCGCCCTCGCCGTACGATCCCCGTGTTTGCCCAGCTCACCCGCTCCCTGTCCACCGTGGACAAAGCGACACGGCACACCGCTCCCCCGCGGAGCATGCCCCCGCCCGGTGCCCGGCCCTAGCCTGCGAGGGAGAACATCGTCGTCCGGACCCGGAGGAGATCCCCCATGACCAGCGCTTCCGCCACCGCAGGCGCCGCGCTCCCCCAGGAGCGGCGGCTTGTCACCCCGATCCCGGGGCCGAAGTCCGAGGAGCTGATGGCGCGCAAGCACGGCGCCGTGGCGCAGGGCGTGGGCACGGTGATGCCCGTCTTCGCCGCCCGTGCCTCCGGCGGCGTCGTCGAGGACGTCGACGGCAACCGGCTCATCGATTTCGGCGCCGGCATCGCCGTCACGTCCGTCGGCAACAGCGCCGAGGCCGTCGTCCGCCGCGCCTCCGCGCAGTTGGCCGACTTCACGCACACCTGCATGATGGTCACGCCGTACGAGGGCTACGTGGAGGTCTGCGAGCAGCTCGCCGAGCTGACCCCGGGGGACCACGCCAAGAAGTCGGCGCTCTTCAACTCCGGCGCCGAGGCCGTGGAGAACGCCGTCAAGATCGCCCGGTCGTACACCGGCCGCCAGGCCGTCGTCGTCTTCGACCACGGCTACCACGGGCGGACGAACCTCACCATGGCGCTCACCGCCAAGGACATGCCGTACAAGCACGGCTTCGGCCCCTTCGCGCCGGAGATCTACCGCGTGCCCGTCGCCTACCCCTACCGCTGGCTGACCGGCCCCGAGAACTGCGCCGAGGAGGCGGCCGCGCAGGCCGTCGACATGATCAGCAAGCAGGTCGGCGCGGAGAACGTGGCGGCGATCGTCATCGAGCCGATCCTCGGCGAGGGCGGCTTCATCGTGCCGGCGCCGGGCTTCCTGCCGCGGATCGCGCAGTTCGCGAAGGACAACGGCATCGTCTTCGTCGCGGACGAGATCCAGTCCGGCTTCTGCCGTACGGGCCGCTGGTTCGCCTGCGAGGAGGAGGGCATCGTCCCCGACCTCGTCACCACCGCCAAGGGCATCGCCGGCGGGCTGCCCCTCGCCGCGGTCACCGGCCGCGCGGAGATCATGGACGCCCCGCACGTCGGCGGCCTCGGCGGCACCTACGGCGGCAACCCGGTGGCGTGCGCCGCCGCGCTCGGCGCCATCGAGACGATGCGCGAGCTCGACCTGAACGCCAGGGCCCGGCGCATCGAGGAGATCATGAAGGGCCGGCTGACCGCGCTCAAGGAGAAGCACGACGCCATCGGCGAGGTGCGCGGGCGGGGTGCGATGCTGGCCATCGAGCTGGTCAAGCCGGGGACGAAGGACCCCGACCCGCAGCTCACGGCGGCGCTGGCCAAGGCGTGCCACGCGGAAGGGCTGTTGGTGCTGACCACCGGGACGTACGGGAACGTGATGCGCTTCCTGCCGCCGCTGGTGATCGGCGAGGATCTGCTGGCCGAGGGGCTGGACATTCTGGAAGGGGCGCTCTCGCGGAACGCGTGAGGCAGGCGGTACGGGCACGGCGCACCCCGCGCCGGCAGGCGGTGCGGGGTGCGCGGCGGGCACCGGAGCCCGCGCCGCGGCGCTGGACCGTCGCGGTGTGGGCACTCCTCGGCTGCGCCGTGCTGTACGGGGTGCTCGCCTGGCAGGTCGCGGTGGACGGGCCGGTGCGCGAGCTGGACGAGCGCACCGGCCCCGCGCTGGCGCGGCACGCCCCGCCGGGTGCGGAGCTGCTGGCCGATCTGGGCGGGGTGGTCGTGGCGCTGCCGGTGCTGGTGGCGGCGATGCTGTACGCGGTGTGGCGTACGCCGGTACGCGCCGGGGCGCCGCCCGCCAGCGGGGCACGGACCGCGACCGCTCCCGTACACCGCGGCACGCACGGACTCCTCCGTCTCCCGCACCGCCTCCTGCGCCGCGTCCCCGCCGCCGCCCGGGTGCCGCTGCTCGCCGGCGCCGCCGCGTTCGCCGTCCTGCCCGCCGTCGTCCTGCCGCTGAAGTCCGCGCAGGCCCGGCCGGGTCCGAAGGGCCCGCTCGCCGACGACTACGCCGGATTCTTCCCCTCCGGCCACTCCACCACCGCCGCGGTCGCCTACGGCGCCGCCGCGCTGCTCCTGCTGCCGCTGCTCCGCTCCCGCGCCGCCCGGCGGCTGCTGGTCGGCGCGGCGGGGGCGGCGGTGGCGGGAACGGGGGCGGGGCTGGTGTGGCGGGAGTACCACTGGCCGCTGGACGTGGTGGCGGGTTGGTGCCTGGCGGGGGTGCTGCTCGCGGGCTGCTGGTACGGGGCCGCCCGGCTCGCCGTGTACGCCGCGGCACGTGTCGTGGCGGCCCGGCCGGACCGCCTCCGCCGGCCGCGCCGCCCGTAGCGTCCGGGCCGTCCGCGGGGTGCGCCGCCGTGTACGCCGCGGCAGGCGCCGGGGTGCGTCAGGCGGGCCGGCCGCGGCCGGGGCCGTCGAGGTCCGTCCACCAGTACGCGTACTCGTACGGCCCGCCCGGTGACACCTCGAACTCGAGCTCGCCCGGCGCGTCGTCCAGCACGAAGCGGTACACGGCGACCGCGACGCGGTCCTCGGCGAGGGTCAGCGGCAGCCCGTGGCCGCTCTCCTGCTCCAGGTTCCCGCCGTCGGAGCCGAGCGGGTATGCGCTGACCTCGCTGTTCGCCAGCGTCGCCAGCTCACCGGTGCGGTTGTCGACCCGGACCCGTACCTCCAGCAGGCCGCCCCGCACGCGCTCGGCGTCGAGGGTCACGTCGAGGCCGTCCTCGTACCCGATGGTCCGGCCGGCCTCGACCGCGTTGTCCGTCTCGGGCGAGACGGGGGCGAAGAGGTCGACCGCGAGGACGACCAGCAGGATGCTCATGCCGATGCCGACGACGGTCGCGACGGCGCCGAGCCAGATCCCCGCGAGCCCGGAGCCCCTGTTGCGCGCCTCGCCGCGCCGCACACGGCGGAGGGTGACGATGCCGAAGCCGATGGCGAGGCCGCCGAGGATGACGGCGAGAGGGCTGAGGAGGAGCGTGAACGCGAGCACGGCGCCGATGACGCCGAGGATCATCGCCGCGATGCCGGAGCCGCTGCGCGGCCCCTCGGGCGGCACCCAGGTGTAAGGGCCGGGGAGGAAGGGCTTCGGGCCGTACGGGCCGGGGCCGGCCCCGGGCTGCGGGCGCTGCCAGCCGGGCGCGAGGGGAACGGGCGGACCGCCGTCGGGCGGGGACACGAAGGCGGCGTCGGGGGCCGCCCCGGGATCCGCGGGTGCGGCGGGCCCGGCGGGAACGGGGTCCGCGGAAACGGAAGCCGGCTCGTTCACCGCCCCCGTTTCCCGGCCCGCGCCGGCGCCCGCGGAGACGCCGGCTTCCGCATCCGCGCGCGTGTCCGCATCCCGGTCCCCGCCGGCCGCCGTGCCGGCCTCCGCCCCGGCGGGCACCGGGTGGGCGGGGTCCCCGGCCTCCCGGTCCTCTTCCACGCGAAGCGCGCCCCGCCCGGCCGCGTCGTCCCGCCGGTCCGTGTCCATGCGCTCAACTGTACGAGCCGTCGGTCCTGGGCCGGGGCTGCTCACCCCGTGCCGCCGGGCGGCCACGGCAGCGTCCCCGACCGGTCCTCCATGACCTGCACGCTCGTCCCCTCCTCGCGGTCCGCGGGCTTCTCCTCCTCGTCGTCCCCGGAGAAGATCACGCCCGCGAGGGTCAGCACGATGACCGCCGCCGCGCCGGCGAACGCCACCGCGCCCGTCGCGATGCCGATGACCGCGTTGCGCCCCGCGCCGACCCCGTCGCGCCGTGCGCGGCTGCGCGCGACCAGGCCGAGCGCCAGCGCCGCCGGGCCGAGCAGCACCGAGAGGACCACGCCGTAGACGGTGGGCAGGAGGGTGACGCCGACGATGCCGCACACCATCGCCTTCGTGCCCGGACCGGCCGGCCCCCGCCGTGTCCCGGCGGCGGCCGGCGCCGGTGGACTGCTCGCCGCCATATCCGCTCCCTCCGCTGCCCTCGCGCCGCGCGCCCGCGCGTGCGCACATGCTACGGAGCGGGGGCGGCCCCGTCAGTCCGTTGGCCTACGATGATGCGATGGCCGATCTCGACTCCTTCATCGCCGGTCTGCCGAAGGCCGAGCTCCACGTCCACCACGTCGGCTCCGCGTCGCCCCGGATCGTCGCCGAACTCGCCGCGCGGCACCCGGACTCCACGGTGCCCGCCGACGCCGCCGCGCTCGCCGACTTCTTCACCTTCCGCGACTTCGCCCACTTCATCGAGATCTACCTCTCGGTCGTGGACCTCGTCCGCGACCCCGCGGACGTGCGCCTGCTGACGTACGAGATCGCCCGCGACATGGCCCGGCAGAACATCCGCTACGCGGAGCTGACCGTCACGCCGTACAGCTCCACGAGCCGCGGCATCCCCGAGCGCGCCTTCCTCGACGCCCTGGAGGACGCCCGGCGCAGCGCCGAGTCCGAGCTGGGCGTCGTGCTGCGCTGGTGCTTCGACATCCCCGGCGAGGCCGGGCTGGCGGCGGCCGAGGAGACCACGCGGATCGCCGTCGACATCGGCTGCGAGGGGCTCGTGGCCTTCGGCCTCGGAGGCCCGGAGATCGGCGTGCCGCGCGGGCAGTTCAAGCCCTACTTCGACCGCGCGATAGCCGCCGGGCTGCGCAGTGTCCCGCACGCCGGCGAGACGACCGGGCCGCAGACGGTCTGGGACGCGGTCACCGAGCTGGGCGCCGAGCGCATAGGGCACGGCACGAGCGCGGCGCAGGACCCGAAGCTGCTGGCGCACCTCGCGCAGGCGGGCATCGCGCTGGAGGTCTGCCCGACCTCCAACGTCGCGACGAGGGCGGTCCCTTCGCTGGACGAGCACCCGCTGCGGCAGATCGTGGACGCGGGCGTCCTCGTCGCCCTCGGCAGTGACGACCCGCCCATGTTCGGTACGGACCTCAACACGGAGTACGCGGTGGCCGCCCGCCTCCTCGGCCTCGACGAGGCGGGGACGGCGGCCCTGGCGAAGAACTCGGTCACGGCGTCGTTCATGGAGCCGGCCGCGAAGGCGGCGCTGACCGCGGAGATCGACGCGTACGTCGCGGCCTGGCCCGCGACCGCCCCCGCCGGCGGCACCCCCCTGCCCGCGACCCCGCCCGCCCCGTGACGCGCGCCGCGCCCGCTGTGCTGGCCGTCGCCCACCGCGGCGATCCGTACGTCGTCCGCGAGAACACCATCGGCTCGCTGCGCTCGGCGGTGGCGGCGGGCGCGGACGCGGTGGAGTTCGACGTGCGGCTGACGCGGGACGGCGTGCCGGTGCTGCTGCACGACCGCACGCTGCAGCGGCTGTGGGGGCAGGAGGTGACCCTGGCGTCGCTGACGTACGCGGAGGTCGAGGAGCGCTCCGAGGGCGGCATCCCGACGCTGCGCGAGGCGCTGAAGGTCATGGCGGACAGCCCGGGTGTCCGCTCGTTCATCGACCTCCCGGACCCCGCGGCGGCGGAGCCCACGATCGCCGAGGTGCTGGAGA
Organism: Streptomyces sp. CNQ329; assembly: GCF_000482585.1. Taxonomy (NCBI): domain Bacteria; kingdom Bacillati; phylum Actinomycetota; class Actinomycetes; order Kitasatosporales; family Streptomycetaceae; genus Streptomyces; species Streptomyces sp. CNQ329. The sequence continues at coordinate 74,455 of NZ_AXVU01000012.1, forward strand.
GCGACGCGGCGTCGCGCACCTACTACTGCGGCGGCACGGCCGCCCTCCTCACCATCCGTGCCGCGGACCCCGACGCGGAGATAGCGCTGACCTGCTCCTCCCCCGTCCCCTATCGCACGGGCCTGCTCAGGCGGCTGCGCCCGCAGTGGCTCAACTACCGCTTCGGTCTCCTCGACGAGGCGACGGTCCGTGAGGACCACGCGGCGGGCTACCGGGTGTCGTGCTGGACGGTCGACTGGCCGCGCAACTGGCGCCGCCTGACGGCCATGGGCGTGGACGCCATCACCAGCAACCGCATCTCCGGCCTGCGCCGCCACCTGGGCTCCTGAGGCGGCCGGCGACGCGGCCACGGGCGGGGGAGGCGGTGGCGGTCCCGTCCCCGGCCATCGCCTTCAGCCGTCCGGCGGCGGTGTACCCCGCCGCGCGACGGCGGGCGCCGCGCGGCGCGGGCTCGGCCGCCCCGCCGCGCGGCTCTCTTCCGCTCCGCACGCCGGCCGTCCCGGGCGGCGTACGGGCCTCAGCGTCCGGCCTTCGCCGGCACCGGGGTTCCGTCCCCCGCGGGCGGTGTCCCGGGTGTCGCCGGCTCCGGCTGCGGGGTGCCCGCGGCGGGGACGCGGCGCAGCAGGGTCACCGAGAGGACCGCCGCGGCGACCGCCAGCGCCGCCGCGACCGCCGCCGCCAGGTTCAGGCCGCTCGCGAACGCCGCCTTCGCCTGGGTCAGTACCGCGTCCCCGAGCGCCGCAGGGAGGTCCTCGGCGGCGGTCAGCGCACCCGGCAGGGTGTCGCGGGCGGCGGCGTCCGCGCCCTCGGGTACGCCGGCGGGGACGGAGTCCGCCATGTCGCCGCGGTAGACGGCGGTGCCGACGCTGCCCAGCAGGGCGATGCCGAGGGCCACGCCGAGATCGCTGGCCGTGCTGTTGACCGCCGACGCGGCGCCCGCCTTCTCCGGCGGGGCGGAGCCGATGACGAGGTTCGTGGCCAGCGCCATCACCGGCGCGATGCCCGGGTAGAGCAGGGAGAAGCCGGTGATCAGCATCGGCAGGCCGCCCACGCTGTCGACCTGGGTGAGCACCACGTATCCCGCCGCCGACAGCACGCTGCCCGCCGCCACGACGTACCCCGGGCGCACCCTGCGGGCGATCACCGGCGAGAGCATCGAGACGATCACCAGCAGCACCGCCGCCGGAAGGATCCACAGCCCCGCTTCCAGCGGCGTCAGCCCCTCGACGAGCTGCAGGTACTGCGTGAAGAGCAGGTACACGCCGCCCAGCGCGACCGCGCTGAGGAGGAAGACCCCCAGGGAACCGCTGAAGGTGCGGTCGCCGAACAGCCGCATGTCGAGCAGGGGGTCGGTCAGCCGGAGCTGCCGCCGGACGAAGACGGCCGACAGCGCGACGCCGAGCACGAGGGCGGCGATCGCGGTGGCGGTGACGCCGTGCGCCGCCATCTCCTTCACGCCGTAGACGACGGGAAGGACCGTGACCACCGACAGCGCCACGCTCGGCAGGTCGAGCCGGCCCGGCTGCGGCGCCCGGTACTCGGGCACCAGGATCGGCGCCGCGAGCAACACCAGCGCCATCACCGGCGCGCCCGCCAGCAGCGCGGCGCCCCACCAGAAGTTCTCCAGCAGCAGTCCGCCGACCAGCGGGCCGACGGCCACGCCGACGGACACCGAGGCCGCCCACAGCCCGATGGCGGTGGCCCGCTGCCCGGCGTCCCGGAACATGGTGCTGATCAGCGACAGCGTCGACGGCATCACCGCCGCCGCGCCGATGCCCATCACCGCGCGCGCCGCGATCAGCGCCTCCGCGCCCGGCGCGAACGCCGCCGCCGCCGACGCCGCGCCGAAGGCGGCGGCGCCGAAGAGCAGGATGCGGCGGCGGCCGACGCGGTCGCCGAGGGTGCCCATGGCGACGAGCAGGCCGGCCATCATGAAGCCGTAGATGTCGTTGATCCAGAGCAGTTGGCCGCTGCTGGGTTCGAGGTCGGCGGCGATGTCGGGGGTGGCGAGGAACAGCACGGTCATCGTGACGAACAGCAGGATCGTCGGCGCGAGCAGCACCGCGAGGCCGAGCCACTGCCTGGGGCCGGCGCGCAGCGCGCCGTCCTCCGGGGCGATTGCGGACATGTTTCTTCTCGTTTCGGGGTTCGGGGACGGTCGTGATCAGAAGGGGTACGGCGTGTGGGCGCGGGCGGTGCGCAGTGCGCGGGCCCACCAGATGAGTTCGTCCAGCGCGTCGTCGGGACAGTCGGTCTCGTGGACGATCAGCGCGTGCGCCTCGGCGAGGTCGGCGCGCAAGGCGCGGGCGGTCTCCTCCCCCGCGCGTACGTGCAGCGCCACCGGCCGCGCCTTGAAGGCCCCGGCGCACCACACCAGCGCGCGCTGGAGCGGTCCGGCGGGATGCGGCCGGGCGCCGGCCGGGGCCACGACGACGAATCCGTCGGCCGCGTCCAGCCACGGCCGCAGCTCGCGCACGGCGGGCGGCTCCGGTGCGCCGCAGGGCAGCACGCCGGGACACGGCTCCGGCAGGCACGCCGCCGCGAGGTCGATGAGGTCGACCTCCAGCCGGGCCCGCCGCCCCGCGAGCCCGGCGAGCCGCCGGGCCTCGGCGCCCGCCGCGGGGCCGGGCCCGAGACCGCCGAGGACGGTCAGCCGCAGCGCCGCGTCTGCACTCATCCCGGGCCTCCTCCCGCTCGCGGTGACGACGGGAACCACCGTCCGGCAGAGCACTCCAGGTCTCCTTCGGATCCGCTTTCGATCCGCTTCAGGGCCGCTGCGGGCAGGCGGAAACCACGGCTCGGGGCGGTGTCGGCGGGCTGGGTTACCGTGAACGCATGCGCTTCGGGGTGCTCGGTCCGCTGGCGGTGTGGACGGCCGGCGGCCGGGCTGTCCGCGTACCGGAGGTGAAGGTCCGCAGCCTCCTGGCCGACCTGCTGATCCACGCGGGCCGCGTGGTGCCCGCCGACCGGCTCGTGCACGATCTGTGGGGCGACGCCCCGCCCGCGAACCCCGCGGGGGCACTGCAGACCCGCGTCTCCCAACTGCGCCGCGCGCTGGAGGACGCCGAGCCCGGCGCCCGCGCGCTCGTCGTCTCCCGCCCGCCCGGCTATCTGCTGGACGCCGGGCCGGAGGCCACGGACACCGGCCGCTTCGCCGCCCTGACGGCCGCCGCCCGCCGAGCCGACGGCCCGGGGGCGCGCGCGGCGATGCTCGCGGACGCGCTGGCGCTGTGGCGCGGCGAGGTGCTGGCCGACTTCGCCGACGAGGAGTTCGCGCAGGCGGAGATCGCGCGGCTCGGCGAACTGCGGCTGACGGCGCTGGAGGAGCAGGCGGAGGCCCGGCTCGCTCTCGGCGAGCACGCGCTCCTCGCCGACGAGCTGGGCGACCTCGTCGCCCGTCACCCGCTGCGCGAGCGGCTGCGCGCCGCCCAGTTGCGCGCGCTGTACCGCGCCGGCCGGCAGAGCGAGGCGCTGGCGAGCTACGGCCGGCTGCGCGTGCAGCTCGCGGAGGAGCTGGGCCTGGACCCGGGCCCGGAGCTGGTCGCGCTCCACCGGTCGATCCTGGAGCAGGACCCGGCGCTCGGCGCGCCGGAGCGGGAAGGGGCGGCGGTACGGGGCAACCTCCCGGCGCCGCACGGTGAGCTGATCGGCCGCGACGAGTCGGTGACGGCGGTACGGGAGCTGCTGGCCACGGGCCGGCTGGTGACGCTGACCGGGCCCGGCGGGGTGGGCAAGACCCGGCTGGCGCTGGAGACGGCCCGCGGGCCGGCGGGGGCGTTCCCGGACGGGGTGTGGCTGGTGGAGCTGTCGGCGCTCGCACCGCCGCGGCCCGCCGCGGCGCCCCCGGACACCGGCGCCGGCGCCGCCCCGGGCGCCGACGAGGCGGCGGAGGTCGTGGCCGCGGCGCTGGGGCTACGGGATGAGACCGCCGGCGGCGGTCTGCTGACCGGTACCGGCGGTGCCGCCCCGGCCGAGCGGCTGGCGGAAGCCCTGCGGACGAAGCGGACGCTGCTGGTCCTCGACAACTGCGAGCACGTCGTGGACGCGGTCGCGGCCCTCGCGGCCCGGCTCCTGGCCGCCGCGCCGGGCGTGCATCTCCTGGCGACGGGGCAGGAGCCGCTCGGCGTCGGCGGCGAACGCCTGTGGCCGGTGACGCCGCTGGACGTCCCGCCGCCGGTGGCAGCCGCGCCGGCGGCGGTGCGCCCGGCCCCGGACACGACGACCGCGGCCGGCGCACGGGGCGCCGCCCACCCGGCCCCCGGTCCGGCCGCCGCCTCCACCGCATACGGCACCGCCGCCCCGGCCGCCCCCGGCCTCGCCGCCCTCCGTGTCTCCGGTGCCGTGCGGCTCTTCACCGAACGCGCGGCCGCCGCCGCGCCCGGCTTCGCCCTCGACGCCTCCAACGCCGCCGCCGTCGCGACCGTCTGCCGCCGCCTCGACGGCATCCCCCTCGCCCTGGAGCTGGCCGCCACCCGCGTACGGGCCCTCGGCGTCCACGAGCTGGCCGCCCGCCTCGACGACCGGTTCCGGCTGCTGTCCGCGGGCCCGCGCGATGCGCCCGCCCGGCAGCGCACCCTGCGCGCGATGCTCGACTGGAGCTGGGAGCTGCTGACCGCCCCCGAACAGGCCGTGCTCCGCCGCCTCTCGCTCCACGCGGACGGCTGCACACTGCGCGCCGCCGAGGCGGTCTGCGCGGGCGACGGTATCGAAGAGGGCGAGGTGCTCGGTCTCCTCGCCCGCCTCGTCGACCGCTCCCTGGTCATGACCGCTCCGGGCGACGGGGTGGTCCCCGCGCGCTACCACCTGCTGGAGTCCGTCGCCGCCTACGGCCACGAACAGCTCTGCGAGGCCGGGGAGTTCGCCTCCGTACGCCGCCGCCACACCGCGTACTACGCGGCCCTGGCCGCCGAGGCCGAGCCGCAGTTGCGCGGCCCCGCCCAGCGCCAGTGGCTGCTGCGGCTCGACGCCGAGTCCGCCAACATGCGCGCGGCGCTGGAGGACGCGGTACGGTCCGGTGCCGCGGCGGCGGCGCTGGGCCTGGCCAACGACCTGGCGTGGTACTGGGTGCTGCGCGGCCGGCTCGGCGAGGGCCGCCGCTTCCTCACCACGGCCCTGGCCGCACCCCCGGCACGGCCCCCCGCGGCCGGTGCCGAAACCGATGCGGAAGCCCGTGCCGCAGCCCCAGCCGCAGCCGCAGCCGGGAAGGGGGCACCTGCTCCCGGCCGGGACCTCTCGGCGGCCCGTACCGCCGCCCTGACCTGGCGCGCCGCCATGACCCTCCGCCTCGGCGAGCCCCTCACCGCCGACGACCTGCCCGCGGTCCGCCCGCCGCCGCCCGCCGCCCTCGCCGAACTGGCCGCCGGAGCCCGCGCGGACGCCTTCCTCGGCCTCACCCGGCTCGGCCTCGGCCCGCTGCCCGGCGACGACGACCCGCTGGGCCGCGCCGAGGAGGTCTTCCGCGCGCTCGGCGACCAGTGGGGCACCGCCGCGGTGTCCGGCACCCTCGCCCGGCAGGCGGTGCTCCGCGGCGACCTGCCCGCGCTCGCGGAGTACGGCCGGCGGAGCATGGCGCTCTTCGCCGGGCTCGGCGACCGCTGGGGCCAGTTGCACGCGACGTACGCCCTCGGCACGTACGCGGAGATCACCGGCGACTATGCGCGGGCCGCCCGGCTGCACCGCGAGGGCCTGCGGATGGCCGAGGACCTGGGGCTGTGGTCGGAGGTGTCGGACAAGCTGTCGATGCTCGGCCGCGTCGCGCTGCTCACGGGCGACGCCGCACGGGCCGACGAACTCCACGGGCGCGCCGCGCGGCTGGCCGCCGAGCAGGGCTACGTGGTGGGCGAGGAGTTCGCGGGTATCGGCCTGGCGATGGGCGCCCGCCGGCAGGGCCGCCTGCGGGAGGCGGAGGCGCATCTGCGGCGCTGGCTGGACTGGGACCGCACGATCGAGTCGGACGTGGGCACCGCCCTGATCCTCGCCGAACTGGGCTTCCTCGCGGAGCTGGCCGGGGACCCGGAGCAGGCCCGCGCCCACCACCGCGAGGGCCTGTCCTTCGCCCGCCCCACCGGCGACCCCCGCGCCGTCGCCCTGGCCCTGGAGGGCCTGGCGGGCGCGGAGTCCCTGGCCGGCGACGCCACCGGGGCCGCCCGCCTCCTCGGCAGGGCCGCCGCGCTGCGCGCCTCCGCCGGGGCCCCCCTCCCCCCGGCCGAACGCACCGACACCGACCGCATCACGGCGCGCCTGCGCGCGGCGCTGAGCCCGGCGGACCTGGCGGCCGAGCTGGCGAAGGGCGAGTCGGCGGACTGGGCGGACCTGCCGACCGGGGAGGCGTGAGCGTAGGGGCCGGGTGCCCGGGCCGGCGGCGGCAAACCCGGGTCAGCCGCCGTCGCGCAGGCCCCAGGGCGAGCCGTATGCCGTCAGCAGGTCCAGGAAGGGCTTCGGCGGCAGGGCTTCCGGGCCCAGGACGCCCGCGGCGGTCCACCGGCCGGTGGCCAGGAGTTCCAGGGCGATCACCGGGTTGATGCCCGTCTGCCAGACCACGGCCTGGACGCCGTCGCGGGCCATCGTCTCCTCGTTGTCCGCCACGTGGTAGAGGTACGCCTCCCGCGGCCCGCCGTCCTTCGTGCCGCGCAGCCACGTCCCCGCGCACGTCCTGCCGCGCATCCGGTCCCCGAGGGTCGCCGGGTCCGGGAGACACGCGGCGACGACGTCGCGCGGCGAGACCTTCGCGTCGCCGACCGCGACGGGGGCGGTGCGGTCCAGCCCCAGCTTGTGCAGCGTCTTGAGGACGTCGATGAACTCCTCCCCCAGCCCGTACTTGAAGGTGACCCGCCGCGCGTCGATCCAGCGCGGCACGAGGAGCACCTCCTCGTGCTCGACGTTGACGCACTCCACCGGCCCGATGCCGGCGGGGAAGTCGAAGACCTCCGGTTCGCTGAAGGGCTCGGTGGTGTACCAGCCGCGGCCGGCGTCCCAGATCACCGGCGGGTTGAGGCACTCCTCGATCGTCGTCCAGATGGAGAAGGAGGGCGCGAAGCCGTAGCCGTCCACGGTGAGGTTCGCGCCGTCGCGTACGCCGATCTCGTCGACGGTGTCGAAGAGTTCGTCCGCGGCGTAGCGGGCGAAGACATCGGAGAGGCCGGGTTCGACGCCCATGCCGACGAGCGCGAGGCGGCCGGAGGCCGCCCAGCGGTCCGCGGCGGCGAACTGCTCGTCGCCGAGCTTCACGCCGCACTCCTCGTACGGGCGGACGGGGTGCGGGCGGGACAGGGACATCGCCATGTCGACATAGGCGGCGGCCCCTTCGTAGGCGGCCTCGAAGAGCGGCATGACGAAGCGCGGGTCGGTGGCGTTGAGGAGCACGTCGCAGCGGTGGGTGCGCAGCAGGGCGGCGACCGCCGTCCGGTCCGCGGCGTCCACCCGGGCGGCGGTGAACCGGGCGCCGGACGGGCCCGGGTGGGCGGCCCGTACGAACGCGACCGCCGCCTCGGCGCGGCCGAGGTCGTAGTCGGCGACGACCATCGCCTCGAAGAAGTCGCGGCCTGCCGCGATGCGGGTGATCGCCGTGCCGACGCCGCCCGCGCCCACCAGCAAGATGCGCATTGCCCTCTCCCTGCCTGCGTCAACTGTCGAAGCCCATGCCCATCCGGTCCAGCGCCCTGAGCCACAGGTTCCGCCGGCCGCCGCCCGCGTCCGCCCGCGCCAGCGACCACCGCGTCAGCCCGATGCCGGCCCACGCCAGCGGCTCCGGCGGGAACGGCAGCGGCTTGCTGCGCACCATCCGCAGCTCCGTACGCTCCGTGCGCTCGCCCGCGAGCAGGTCGAGCATCACCTCGGCGCCGAAGCGGCTGGCGCCGACGCCGAGGCCGGTGTAGCCGGCGGCGTACGCGACGCGGCCGGCGTGGGCCGTGCCGAAGAAGGCGGTGAAGCGGGAGCAGGTGTCGATGGCGCCGCCCCAGCGGTGGGTGAAGCGGACGCCGGCGAGCTGCGGGAAGCAGCGGTGGAAGTGGCGGGCGAGCTTCAGGTGGGTCTCGGGACGCTGGTCGTACTCGGCGCGCACCGCGCCGCCGAAGTGGTGCACGGCGTCGTAGCCGCCCCACAGGATGCGGTGGTCGGCGGTGATGCGGAAGTAGTGGAACTGGTTGGCGCTGTCGGCGAGCCCCTGGCGGCGGTGCCAGCGCACGGCGTCGCGCTGGGCGGCGGTCAGCGGCTCGGTCATCAGCGCGTAGTCGTACACGGGGGCGACGTAGGGGCGGACGCGGCGGACGAGGTTCGGGAAGGCGTTGGTGCCCAGCGCCACGTGCGGCGCGCGGACCCGCCCGTACGGGGTGCGCACCTCCATCGCGCCGCCGCGCGCCCGCGCGCCCCGGCCGCCGGCGGAGCGCAACGCCCCGCCCCCGCCGCCTCCTCCGCCCGCGGGGGCGAGGGCGAGACCGGGGGTGTGTTCGTAGATCCGTACGCCCGCCTCCAGGCAGGCCCGTTTCAGCCCCCAGGCCAGCCGCGCCGGGTGGACCATCGCGACGCCGTCGCGGTCCCAGAGCCCGCCGAGGAACGTCGGCGAGTCGACCTCGGCGCGGACCGCGTCCCGGTCCATCAGCAGCAGCCCCTCACCCAGGCCGCGGCGGGTCGCCGCTTCGGCGAACTCGCTCAGTTCGTCGAGCTGGTACGGCTCGGTGGCCACGGTGATCTCGCCGGTGCGCCGGAAGTCGCAGTCGATGCCGTACCGGTCGACGGCCGCGCCGATCGCGTCCAGGTTCCGCGCGCCCAGCCGCTCCAGGGTCCCGATCTCCTCGGGCCAGCGCTCCAGCCCGTTGCCGAGGCCGTGGGTGAGGGAGGCGGCGCAGAAGCCGCCGTTGCGGCCGGAGGCCGCCCAGCCGCACTCGGCGGCCTCGATGAGGACGACGTCGCGGCCGGGGCCGCGCTCCTTGGCGAGCAGCGCCGTCCACAGGCCGCTGTAGCCGCCGCCGACGACGAGCAGATCGGCCTCCTCGGCGCCGGTGAGCGCGGGCAGCGCCGCGGGCCGGTCGGGGTCGTCGAGCCAGTACGGCCGCGGGACGGCCGACGCCAGGGAGTGCGCGGGGTCCGTCATGCCCGGGACCTCCGCCGCGCCCCGACGACCTGCCCGGCCACCACCAGCGCCAGCGCCGCCACGAACATCGCCGTGCCGATGACGTTGACCTGCACCGGGATGCCGCGCTGCGAGGCGCCCCAGACGTACATCGGGAACGTGACCGTGGAGGGCCCGGCGTTGAACTGCGTGATGATGAAGTCGTCCAGCGAGATCGCGAAGCTGAGCATGGCCCCGGCCGCGATCCCCGGCGCCGCCAGCGGCAGCGTGACCCGGAGGAACGTCTGCAGCGGCCCTGCGTACAGGTCCCGGGCCGCCTCCTCCAGCCGGGGGTCCATGCTCGCCACCCGCGCCTTGACCGCGACGACGACGAAGCTCAGGCAGAACATGATGTGCGCGATGAGGATCGTCGTCACGCCGAACTCGACCCGCATGTTGAGGAACAGGGTGCCGAGCGAGGCGGCCATGACGACCTCGGGCATCGCCATGGGCAGGAAGATCAGCGCGTTGCCCGCGGCCCGGCCGCGGAAGCGGTGGCGGGCGAGCGCGAAGGCGGCGAGGGTGCCGACGGCGGTGGCGACGGCGGTGGCGGTCAGCGCGATCCGCAGGCTGAGGCCGACGGAGTCGCACATGCCGGCGACGCCGCAGGGGTCCTTCCAGGCGTCGGCGGAGAAGGACTGCCAGGTGTAGTTGTAGCGGCCCGCGGGGTCGTTGAAGGAGAAGACCAGCACGACGACGTTGGGCAGCAGCAGGTAGACCAGGGCGAGGGTGCCGGCGATGACGACGAGGTGGCGGCGGATCCAGCGCATCACACCAGCTCCTCGGTGCCGGTCCGGCGGATGTACACGGTCACCATGATCAGGATGGCGGCCATGAGCAGGAACGACATCGCCGCCGCGGTCGGGTAGTCGAGCACGTTGAGGAACTGCTTCTGGACGGCGTTGCCGACCATCTGCTCGTTCGGGGAGCCCAGGAGCTGGGCGTTGATGTAGTCGCCGGAGGCGGGGATGAACGTCAGCAGCGTGCCGGCGACGACGCCGGGCATCGACAGCGGGAAGGTGACCCGGCGGAAGACGGTCGGCGGGCGGGCGTAGAGGTCCCGCGCGGCCTCGTGCAGACCGGGGTCGATCCGCTCCAGCGAGGTGTACAGCGGCAGGATCATGAAGGGCAGGAAGTTGTACGTGAGCCCGCAGACGACCGCGAGCGGGGTGGCGAGCAGCCGGTCGTCGGTGGTGAGTCCCAGGGTCGCGGTGATGTCGAGGACGTGCAGGGTGTCCAGGGCGCCGACCAGGGGGCCGTTGTCGGAGAGGATCGTCTTCCACGCGAGGGTGCGGATGAGGAAGCTGGTGAAGAACGGAGCGATGACCAGGACGAGGAGCACGCCCCGCCAGCGCCCGGCGCGGAAGGCGATCATGTAGGCGAGCGGGTAGCCGATGGCCAGGCACAGCACGGTGGCCGCGGCGGCGTAGCCGAAGGAGCGGGCGAAGTGCTCGGCGTACTGGTCGAGCGCCTCGGTGTAGTTGGCCCACCGCCAGGTGACCTCGAAGCCCTCCTCGAAGGAGCCGGACTGCACCGAGGTCGACGCCTGGTAGACCAGCGGCGCGGCGAAGAAGACCAGCAGCCACAGCGCGGCGGGCAGCAGCAGCCAGTACGGGGTGAGCCTGCGGCGCCCGCGGCGCGGGGGCGGAGGGCCGGGCGCGCCGGGGGTGGCGTCGGGCGGGGCGGCGAGCGCGGTCACAGGGCCTCCTCGCCCGTGCCCGCGTCGATGTCCTCGTCGCCGTCGAGACCGAAGGTGTGCGCCGGGTTCCAGTGCAGGACGACCTCCGCACCCGGCACGAGCCGGGGGTCGCGCTCGATGTTCTGCACGAACACCGACAGCTCGGGGCAGACGGGGCTGTCGACGACGTACTGGGTGGCGGCGCCCGTGAAGGAGGCGTCCGCGACCGTGCCGGATATCCGGTTGCGGCCGTCGGGGACGGCGGCGTCGCGGTGGGCGAGAGAGATCTTCTCCGGCCGCATCCCGGCGAGCACCCGGCTGCCCACGGCGGTGGACCGGGCCCGGCAACGGGCCGCGGGCAGCACCAGCTTGACACCGCCGGCGGCGGACAGCAGCAGGTCCGCGCCGGCGGTGCCGGCTATCTCGGCGGCGATCAGGTTGGACTGGCCGAGGAAGTTGGCGACGAAGGAGCTGGCGGGGTCCTCGTACAGCTCGACGGGGGCGCCGAGCTGCTCGACCCGGCCGGCGTTCATCACGGCGATGGTGTCGGCCATGGTCATGGCCTCCTCCTGGTCGTGCGTGACGTGCACGAAGGTGATGCCGACCTCCGTCTGGATCCGCTTCAGCTCCAGTTGCATCTGCCGGCGCAGCTTCAGGTCGAGGGCGCCCAGCGGCTCGTCCAGCAGCAGCACCTCGGGCCGGTTGACGACCGCGCGGGCCAGCGCGACGCGCTGCTGCTGGCCGCCGGAGAGCTGGTGGGGCTTGCGGCGCGCGAGGTGGCCGAGTTCGACCAGTTCCAGGGTCTGCTCCACGTCCTTGGTCACGGACCGGATGCCGCGGCGGCGCAGCCCGAAGGCGACGTTGTCGTGGACGTCGAGGTGGGGGAAGAGGGCGTAGCTCTGGAAGACGGTGTTGACCTTGCGCCGGTGCGGCGGCAGGGCGGTCACGTCGTCGTCGCCGAGGCGTACGGTGCCGGTGGTGGGCTGCTCCAGCCCGGCGATCATCCGCAGCGTGGTGGTCTTGCCGCAGCCCGACGCGCCCAGGAGGGCGAAGAAGGAGCCCCGGGGGACGGTGAGGTCGAGGGGGTGCACGGCGGTGACATCGCCGAACCGCTTGCTGATCCCGGTGAGCGTGACGCCCGCCCGCTGCTTCGCCACCGCGCTCACGCCCCGATCACCTTGGACCACTTGTCCTGGTAGGCGGTCTCCTTGTCGTCGTTCATCGACATGAAGACCCGGCCTTTGCCGATCATCCGCCGGTCGGGGAAGATCAGCGGGTAGTCGGCGAGCGAGGCGTCGATCTTCTTCATCTCCGCGCGGGCGCCGACCACCGGGCAGATGTAGTTGACCCAGGCGGCCAGCTCGGCGGCGACACCGGGCCGGTAGTAGTAGTCGATCAGCTTCTCGGCGTTGGTCTTGTGCCGTGCCCTGGCGGGCACGAGCAGGTCGTCGGTGGCGTAGAGGTAGCCCTTGTCGGGGATGACGAACTCGATGTCGTCGGTCTCCAGCTGGAGCTGCACGATGTCCCCGGCCCACGCCAGGCAGGCGGCTATGTCGCCCTTGACCAGCTCCTCCGTGTAGTCGTTGCCGGTGAAGCGGCGCAACTGGTCGTCGTCCACGGCCTTCTGGACCCGGGCGAGGGCGGCGTCGAAGTCGTCGTCGGTGAACGTCGTCGGCGACTTGCCCATGTCGATGAGCGTCATGCCGATGGTGTCCTGCATCTCGGTGAGCAGCGCCACCCTGCCCTTGAGCGCGTCGTCCTCCATCAACTGGGCGACGGAGGCGACCTCGCGGCCCCCGGTGGCCTTCTTGTTGTACGCGACGACCGTGGCCAGCCCCGCCCACGGCATGGTGAACTGCCGCCCCGGGTCGTGCGCCGCGTTGCGGAAGCGCGGTTCGAGGTTGACGTTGGCGTGCGGCAGGTTCCGCGGGTCCAGGCGCTGCGCCCAGCCGTGCCGGATGAGCCGGCCGGCCATGAAGTCGGACAGGCACACCAGGTCGCGGCCGGTGTCCTGGCCGGCGGCGAGCTGCGGCTTGATGCGGCCGAAGAACTCGACGTTGTCGTTGACGTCCTCGGTGTACGTCACGCGGATGCCGCTGCGCTCCTGGAAACGCTCCAGGGTGGGGCGGACGTTTTCGTTCTCGTCGTCGACGTCGATGTACAGCGGCCAGTTGGAGAAGGCGAGTTCCTTCTCCTTCGCCGAGTAGTCCTTCGCCGCGGCGGCTTCGCCGTCCGCGCCGCCGGTGCCGGCGGCGGGGATGCCGCACGCGCCGAGCACGGGCAGCGCCGCGGCCCCGGCCAGCGCGCCGCCCGCGGCGAGCAGCCGGCGCCGGGACATCGCGGCCCGGCCGCTGGTCAGGCTGCGCTCCCAGGCCCTCGCTACGGGTTCGGGGAGTGAGGCGAACGGATCCATGGAAGTCGGCCTTCCTCGGGGACGGGCCAATGGGCGGCGGGGCGCGTGGTGCGGGACGCCGGGCGGCGCGAGCGGTGCGCGGCGGCGGTGCGCGGGCGCCGGGCGCTCAGAGGGTGAAGACGGTGCGGTGCCACTCCTTGCGCGCGGTCCCGGTGATGTCCTGCATCACGTGCTTGATCTGGGTGTACTCCTCGAAGGAGTACGCGGACATGTCCTTGCCGAAGCCGGAGGCCTTGTAACCGCCGTGCGGCATCTCGCTGATGATCGGGATGTGGTCGTTGAGCCACACGCAGCCGGCCCGGATCTCCCGGGACGCGCGCGCGGTGCGGTAGGCGTCGCGGCTCCAGGCGGAGGCGGCGAGGCCGTAGGGGGTGTCGTTGGCGAGCGCGATGCCCTCGTCGTCGGCGTCGAAGGGCAGCACGGCGAGTACGGGCCCGAAGACCTCGCTCTGCACGATCTCGCTGTCCTGCGCGGCGCCGGTGACCAGGGTCGGTTCGTAGTACGCGCCCTTCAGGTCCGGCGCCCGGCCGCCGGTCACCACCCGGGCGCCGGCGGCGCGGGCCCGGTCGACGAAGGCGGCGACGCGGTCGCGCTGCGCGTACGACACGAGGGGGCCGAGGTCGGTCGCGGGGTCGAGGGGGTCGCCGAGCCGGACGCGGGCCATCAGCGCGGCGACGCCGTCGGTGAAGGCGTCGTACAGGGGGCGCTGGACGTACGCGCGGGTGGCGGCGGTGCAGTCCTGGCCGGTGTTGATGAGCGCGCCGGCGACGGCGCCGTGCACGGCGGCCTCCAGGTCGGCGTCGTCGAAGACGACGAACGGGGCCTTGCCGCCCAGCTCCAGATGGAGCCGCTTGACACCGGGGCCGGCCGCGGCGGCGAGGGCGGCGACGCGGCGGCCGACCGCGGTGGAGCCGGTGAACGAGGTCATGGCCACGTCCGGGTGGGCGACGAGATGCTCACCGGCGTCGGTCCCGGTGCCGCAGACGACGTTGACGACGCCCGCGGGGATGCCGGCGTCGGCGGCGGCCTCGGCGAACATCAGCGAGGTCAGCGGCGTCAGCTCGCTGGGCTTCAACACGATGGCGTTCCCCGCGGCGACGGCCGGCAGCACCTTCCAGGCGGCCATCTGCAGCGGGTAGTTCCAGGGCGCGATGGAGCCGACGACGCCGACGGGCTCGCGGCGGACCGCCGAGGTGTGGCCGGCGCTGTACTCCGCGGCGGCCCTGCCCTCGGGCAGCCGGGCGGCGCCGGCGAAGAACGCGGCGTTGTCGACGGTGCCGGGAACGTCGAACTCCGTGGTCAGCCGGATCGGCTTGCCGCACTGCAGCGACTCGGCGTACGCGAACTCCTCCGCCCGCTCCGCCAGCAGCCCCGCGAGCCGGTGCAGCGCGTCGGAGCGTTCGCCGGGCGTCGCGGCGCCCCAGCCGGGCTGCGCCGCCACGGCCGCGGCGACGGCGGCGTCGACGTCGGCGGGCCCGGCCGGTTCGTAGCGCAGGATGCCGGCGCCGTTCGCCGGGTCGGTGACGGTCTGGGAGCGTCCTGACGTGCCGGGGACGAGGCGGCCGGCGACGAACTGCGCGCCGGGTGCGAAACGTTCCGCCGCATCGAGGCGAGGGGCCATCGAACCACTCCGGATGTCGTTTCGGCCGGGGTTGATGGCTGATCATGACAGGGTGAGCTATATCCGGCAAGGGATTCCGTCGTCTTCATTTGAAGACGCGACGGAATCAGTCTTCGAGGGCCTTCCCGGACACCATCGTCCAGTCCAGACACCGGCGCTGGAACGCCGCCTCCTCCCCGAGCAGCACCAACTGCTCCATCCCGTACGCGCGCACCGGTCGCGCCATCCGCACCGGACGGTCCGCCGCCCCGGCCGCGCCCCCGGCCGCCGCCCGCACGCCGCGGCCCCGCTCCCGTACGGCCAGCACGCCCTGGCGCAGCAGTGCGCGGAAGATCGCGGGCAGCACCTCCGCCGGCAGCCGCTCGTCGGTGCAGACCCCGGCGGCGTCCAGGAGACGAAAGGTCCCCGGGAAGACGCTGCACCGCGCCCACAGCAACTGCTCCCCGGGCGTGAGCAGGCGGTGCGTCCAGCGCAGCGAGGCCCGCAGCGAGCGCTGCCGGGCCGGCCAGCGGGGCTCCTCGACGGCCAGGTCGAGGCAGCCGGCGGGACGCGAGATGCACTCCAGCAGCCGGTCGGGGCAGTGCCGGGCGAGCTGGGAGGCGGCGATCCTGGCCGCGAGCGGCAGGCCCTCCAGCAGGTCGCCGGCCGCACGCAGGGCCTCGCGGTCGGCGCCGGCGAGCGTGCCGTGCGGCGCCAGGCTCTCCAGCAGCGCCACGGAGTCGTCGGGCGCCAGCGGCTCCAGCCGCAGGGTCGCCCCGCGGGGTCCCGGCCGCCGCCGCGCCCCGCCGACGCCACCGGGGACCGCGGCTCCGGCTCTGGCTGCGGCTCCCGGACGGGAGACCCCGCGGGGGCCGGCGCCCAGCGGCAGCCGGCTCGTGGCCACCACCCGCAGCCCCGTCCGCTGCCGCAGCAGGGCCTCCAGGCCCTCCGCCACCGCCCCGGAGACGTGCTCGCAGGTGTCCACGAGCAGCACCGCCGCCCGCCACCCGCTGTCCGGCAGCCGCCGCGCCGCCTCCGCCAGCCGCCGGTGCACCGCCGCCGCCTCGCGCACCGGAGCCATGTCGACGCGCAGCACCTCCGGCGCGGAACGCCCGCGCCCGAGCCGGCCGATCGCCTCGGCGGCGAGCGCGCTCTTGCCGACCCCGCCGGGGCCGGTCACCGTCACCAGCCGCGTATCACGTAGGAGTTCCCCGAGGCGTACGGTGTCCGCCCGGCGTCCGATCAGCGTCATGTGGCCGTGCCCATCGTCCAGGCTGTGTCTCTGCGTCCCTGCGTCTCTGCGTCTCGGCGTCTGTGCGTCGTCGCGGGGACCAGCCTGCACCGCGGGACGGCCGCGGACATCGGTAGCCCGCGCGGATCGGTATACGTATCCGCGCGGGCCGGGTCCGCGGCCTACCTAGGTAGGTGTGCGGGGGTGGCGCTCAGAGCGCCGTCATCACGTGCTTGATCCGGGTGTAGTCGTCGAAGCCGTACGACGAGAGGTCCTTGCCGTAGCCGGACTTCTTGAAGCCGCCGTGCGGCATCTCGGCGACCAGCGGGATGTGGGTGTTGATCCACACGCAGCCGAAGTCCAGCGCCTTCGACAGCCGCATCGCCCGGCCGTGGTCCTTGGTCCACACCGAGGAGGCCAGCGCGTACTGCACGCCGTTGGCGAACGCGAGGGCCTGGTCCTCGTCGGTGAAGGACTGCACGGTGATCACCGGGCCGAAGACCTCGTTCTGGATGATCTCGTCGTCCTGCCGGAGCCCCGAGACCACGGTCGCGGCGTAGTAGTAGCCCTTGTCGCCGACCCGGCGGCCACCGGCCTCGACGCGCGCGTGCGCCGGGAGCCGGTCGACGAAGCCGGCGACCCGCTCCAGTTGCGCGGAGTTGTTCAGCGGGCCGTAGAGCGCGTCGGCCTCGCCCGGGCCGGTCTTCGTGTCCGCCGCCGCCTTGGCCAGGGCGGAGACGAACTCGTCGTGGACGGACTCGTGGACGAGCACGCGGGTGGCGGCGGTGCAGTCCTGGCCGGCGTTGAAGTAGCCCGCCACGGCGATGTCCTCGACGGCCTTGGCGAGGTCGGCGTCGTCGAAGACGATGACCGGCGCCTTGCCGCCGAGCTCCAGGTGCACCCGCTTGAGGTCCTTGGCCGCGCTGCCGGCGACCTCCATGCCCGCCCGGACCGAGCCGGTGATGGAGGCCATCGCGGGGGTGGGGTGCTCGACCATCAGCCGGCCGGTGCCGCGGTCGCCGCAGACGACGTTGAAGACGCCCTTGGGCAGGATGCCGCCCATGATCTCGGCGAGCAGCACGGTCGCGGCGGGGGTGGTGTCGGAGGGCTTGAGCACCACCGCGTTGCCCGCGGCCAGCGCGGGGGCGAACTTCCAGATCGCCATCATCACGGGGTAGTTCCAGGGGGTGACCTGGGCGCAGACGCCGATCGGCTCACGGCGTACGTACGAGGTGAGGCCGTCCATGTACTCGCCGGCGGACCTGCCCTCCAGCATGCGGGCCGCGCCGGCGAAGAACCGGATCTGGTCCAGCATCATCGGCAGCTCTTCCTCGCGGGTGAGCTCCAGCGGCTTGCCGGTGTCCCGGCACTCGGTCTCCAGCAGCTCGTCCGCCCGGGCCTCCAGGGCGTCGGCGACCTTCAGCAGGGCCAGTTGCCTGGCCGCGGGGGTGGCGTCGCGCCAGCCGGGGAAGGCGGCGGACGCGGCCTGCATGGCGGCGTCGACGTCGGCGGCGCCGGACAGGGGCGCGATCGCGTAGACCTCCTCGGTGGCCGGGTCGACGACGTCCATGGTCCGGCCATCGGCGGCGTCCCGGAACTCCCCGTTGATGTAGTTGCGCAGACGGCGCGGTTCGATGGTCACTGCGACCCTCCAGTACTCGGTCCGCTGATGCGCCCCACCCTAACGGCGGGAGATTTGCCCGTCACGGGGCGCCTGAACAGGAAGACTTCCGCCGGCGCCCCCGGCCCCGCCGACCCGGCCGTCTTCCCGTCCTCGTACGAGATTGACAGCTCAAGCATGACGTAACAAGCGAATCCATTGCTAGTACGCCATTCATCCACGGATTCAGTTTCCCAGCCCTTGCGGCGCGCTCCGGCGCTCAGGCAGAGTGACGGCGTGGCCACTCATGACAAGAAGCAGGCGGGCTCGGCGCTGGACGACGTCTCGCTGAAGATCGTCGAGCAGTTGCAGCAGGACGGCCGCCGCTCGTACGCGGCGATAGGCAAGGCGGTCGGCCTCTCCGAGGCCGCCGTCCGCCAGCGGGTGCAGAAGCTGCTGGAGCAGGGCGTCATGCAGATCGTCGCGGTCACCGACCCGCTGACGGTCGGCTTCATGCGGCAGGCGATGATCGGCGTCACCGTCGACGGCGACGTCGAGCCGGTCGCGGACGCGCTGGCCGGCCTCGACGAGGTCGACTACGTGGTGGTGACCGCCGGCTCCTTCGACCTGCTCGCCGAGGTCGTCTGCCACGACGACGCCCACCTGCTGGAGCTGATCAACAAGCGGATCCGGGCCCTGCCCGGCGTCCGCGCCACCGAGAGCTTCGTCTACCTGAAGCTGCGCAAGCAGACCTACTCGTGGGGAACCTGATAACCGTGAGCAAGGACAGCACCGCCGCATCCGGCGCCACCCCCTCCGCCACCTCGACGACCGCGTACGACCACCTGTGGATGCACTTCACCCGGATGTCGTCGTACGAGAACGCGCCCGTGCCCACCATCGTCCGCGGCGAGGGCGCCTACATCTACGACGAGACGGGCAAGCGCTACCTCGACGGCCTCGCCGGCCTGTTCGTGGTGCAGGCCGGCCACGGCCGCACCGAGCTGGCCGAGGCCGCCGCCAAGCAGGCCGCGGAGCTGGCGTACTTCCCGATCTGGTCCTACGCGCACCCCAAGGCCGTCGAACTCGCCGAGCGGCTCGCGGCCGGCGCGCCCGGCGACCTGAACAAGGTGTTCTTCGCCACCGGCGGCGGCGAGGCGGTCGAGACCGCCTGGAAGCTGGCCAAGCAGTACTTCAAGCTCACCGGCAGGCCCGGCAAGCACAAGGTGATCTCCCGCGCCGTCGCCTACCACGGCACCCCGCACGGTGCCCTGTCCCTCACCGGCCTGCCGGGACTCAAGGCCCCCTTCGAGCCGCTGGTCCCCGGCGCGCACAAGGCCGCGAACACCAACATCTACCGCGCCCCCGTGTACGGGGACGATCCGGAGGCGTTCGGCCGCTGGGCCGCCGACCAGATCGAGCAGCAGATACTCTTCGAAGGCCCCGAGACGGTCGCCGCGGTCTTCCTGGAGCCGGTGCAGAACGCCGGCGGCTGCTTCCCGCCGCCGCCCGGGTACTTCGCGCGGGTGCGGGAGATCTGCGACACGTACGACGTGCTGCTCGTCTCCGACGAGGTCATCTGCGCCTTCGGCCGGCTCGGCCACATGTTCGGCTGCGAGAAGTACGGCTACGTGCCCGACCTGATCACCTGCGCCAAGGGCCTGACCTCCGGCTACTCGCCGCTCGCCGCCTGCCTCGTCTCCGACCGCGTCGCCGAGCCCTTCTACGCCGGCGGCAACACCTTCCCGCACGGCTACACCTTCGGCGGCCACCCGGTCTCCTGCGCGGTCGCGCTCACCAACCTCGACATCCTGGAGCGCGAGGACCTCTACGGGCACGTACGCGCGCACGAGGAGGCGTTCCACGCCACCCTGCGCCGGCTGCTCGACCTGCCGATCGTCGGCGACGTCCGCGGCAGCGGCTTCTTCTACGGCATCGAGCTGGTCAAGGACAAGGCCACCAAGGAGACCTTCACGGCCGAGGAGACCGAGCGGGTGCTCTACGGATTCCTGTCCGGGGCGCTCTTCGACAACGGCCTGTACTGCCGCGCCGACGACCGCGGCGACCCGGTGGTGCAGCTCGCCCCGCCGCTCGTCGCCGACCAGGCGGTCTTCGACGAGGCGGAGCAGATCCTGCGGGGCGTCCTCACGGACGCCTGGGCGCAGCTCTGAGGCCGCCGCGGCCCCTCCGGCGCGGGCGGCGGGCGGTCCGTCCGTACGAGCGGACCCCCCGGCGCGCCGCCCGCCGCCTCACCTGCGCCTCCGCCGCCCCTTCCTAGGGTGCGAGTGACCGGATCCCCTCCGTCCTCGTTCCACCACCGTGGGGGCGTACGGGACCCGGGGAAAGAGGTGTGCGATGACCACGGCGACCACGGGGACCGCCCCACCCGACGACGACGTGCTGTGGGCCCGCTCGCTGCACTACGCCCATGGCGGCACCCCGGCGCTGGCCGGGGTCTCCCTCGGCGTCGCACGGGGCGAGATCCTCGCCGTCACCGGGCCGCGCGGCAGCGGCAAGACGACGCTGCTGAAGTGCCTGTCCGGGCAACTGCTGCCGCAGCAGGGCGAGGTGTGGTTCAACAGCGGCCCCGTGCACACCCTCTCGCCCGGCGCCCGCGAGCGACTGCGCCGCGACCGCTTCGGCTGGATCGGCACCCGCCCCGAACTGGTCCCCGAGCTGACCGCCTGGGAGAACGCCGCGCTGCCGCTGCTGCTCGCCGGCGAGACGCATCGCGCCGCGCGGAGCACGGCCATGGAGTGGCTGGAGCGCATGGACGCCGCCGGCGTCGCGCGCTGCCGGCCGGGGGCGCTGCCGCAGGAGCTGCGCCAGCGCATCGCCATCGCCCGGGCGCTGGTCGCCTGGCCCGACGTGGTCTTCGCCGACGAGCCGACCGCGCCGCTGCGGCGTGCGGAAGGGATGCAGGTGCTGCGCACGCTCGTCGCGGCGGCCCGCTCGCACGGGATGAGCATCGTGCTGACCGGAGCGGAGGGCGACCCGGCCGTCACGGCGGCGGCGGACCGGGCGCTCGCCCTGGTCGACGGGTGCGAGGCCGGTCGCGCACGATCAGGTGCGGCGCAGGTCGCGTACGAGGACGGGCGTACGGGCGGGAGGGCCGCGGGGCGGGCGGGGGCGAGGGGAGCCGCGGGGGGCGCGGAGGACCCGCGGGACTCGGAGGACTCGTGCTCAGTCTCCGCCTAGCCCGCGGCTCCCACCCGCTGGTGCTGCTGCGCCGGCTGCTCGTCGCCTGCGCCTCGGCCGGGGTCGGCTTCCTGCTGCTCAGCGCGCTCGGCCACGCCTCCCCCGGGCACCTGCTCTGGTGCGCCGCCCCCCTGGCCGCCACCGTCCACTTCGCGGTGGCCGTGGCCCGTACCGACCCGCACGCCACGCCGTCGCCGGGGCTGTCCTCCGCGGGCTTCGGACCGACCGCGGCGCCGGCGGTCGCCGCGGTGACGACGGCGGTGTCGTGCCTGCTGGGCAGCGCGCTGGCGCTGCTGTTCTTCCTGCACCTGCGCGGCGACCTCTCGGGGCTGCCGTTCGACGGCGCCGCCGCCGCGCTGCTCGGCGCGGGCGGCCCGCTGCCCGCTGTCGGCACGCTCACGCTGCTGGCGTGCGTGCCGGCGCTGGCCACGGCGGCGAGCGCGGCGAGCCTGCGCCCGCGGCGGACGGCGGCCCAGGGCTCCGCCGCGGCGGCGGCCCGGGTGCGCGCCCGGCGCGAGGCGGCCGCCGCGGCGGGCGTCGAGGTGGACGCGCCGCGGCCGGGCGGCGCCGCGGGGGACGACCCGCCGGTCCCCGCCGACCTGCCGTGGGGCATCGCGCTGGCGACGACGGGCCTGGCCCTCGGCGCGTACGCGGGCGGCTTCACGGACGCCGGCGACGGCGCGGCGCTGAAGCTGCCGCTGCCCGGTGGCTCCGGCGACGCGGCGCCCGCGGTCGTCGCGGGCTGGGCGCTGATCGCCGCGGGCCTGGTCCTCGCCGGGCCCGGCATCGTGCACCTGTGCGGCCGGCTGCTGTGTGCGCTGAGCCCGGGGGCGCTGCGGCTGCTCGCCGGACGGGTGCTGCAGCAGGAGGCCCGCCGCGTGGGCCGTCCGCTGGGCGCGCTGTGCGCGGTGGCGGCGGGCGGGGTGCTGAGCACGCTGGTGTGGCCGGACGGCGACGGCGCCCGGTCGCTGGGCCCGCTGACGGTGCTGGGCGCGAGCCTGGTGGTGGGCTGCGCGCTGGCGACGGTGTGCATGGCGGCGCTGGAGGCCAGGCGTGCCCGTACCCACGTCACGACGGCCCTCCTGCGCATCGGCGCCTCCCCCCGGCTGCTGCGCCGCGCCGCCCTGCTGCGTACGGCGCTGCTGCTGGTGGTCTTCGCGCCGCTGGCCGTGGCACTGGGCGAGCTCGCGGCGCTGCCGCTGCGATGAAGCCCGTCCCGTTCTCACGTCATCGGTGCCGGTACGACTGCCCGCCGGCGACGGCATGGAAGCCGCGGCCGTTCACGGCCTGAGGAGCTGCGCGAAATCGGTGACGTGCGTCCCGTAGCGCACGTTCCACCCCTCCAGGATGGCCGCCTTCAGAATCTCCAGGTCCACGTCCTCCCGGCGCCGGGGGGAGGGCGTCCCGGGCGTGTGCTCGTAGTTCCACGCGATGACGTCGAGGAACACGGGGGACTTCAGTTTCCAGCCGCTGGACAGCAGCGCCTGTGCGAGGGCGGGGTAGGGGGTGTGCTGCGGATTGCCGAGCCAGTCGCGCAGATCGGACTCCGGGACGCTGAAGTCCACGCCGCTCTCTCCCAGCGCACGAAGGGTGTCTGCGGGAGGCGTCTCGGCCGGGGCCGGTACGGGCGACGGCAACGGACGCCCGTCCGGCGGTGTGTGCGGGTTATAGCCGTTGGTACGGAAGATGCAGAAGATCCGCGGCTCAGTGGCCTCATAGGGGCCGAAGCGCGTGGCATGGACCTCATCCGTCGTACGGGTGATGTCGAACTCGAGGTGCAGGTCGTCTTCGCGCGGGTAGTTGTTGTCGTAGACCCACAGCTTGACCTTTTGACCACTTTGCTCGTAGGCGTAGGCGAGCACCTGGTGGTTCTCGCCGATATCGAGCGAGTCCGTCTGGATCAGCCCGATCGGGGAGAGCCTGCCCGCGTCGATGTCGTCGCGGATACGGGGCCACTCGTCCCGGTAGGTCACCCAGGAACGGCCGCGGGCCAGACCCAGGAGCTGGATGACACCCTCGTCACCGTTGGGATAGTGGGGCGACGAATAGCCCAGCCACCGGTGCCCGGAGCCGGTGATGTCGAAGCTGTCGAGCAGCCGGTCCCTGATGAACTGGAAAAGGGGATCGGCTTCGGAGTCCGGGGACGTCGTCGTTGCGGGCGGCAGCTTGCCGGCGGCGAAGTAGTCCATGGCACCGAACGTCATGCCACCGCACATGCCGGCGCGGGCCTTCGTGATGGGCAGCCAGCCGTCGTCGACACGGGCGATGCCGAGCAGGCCGGCGAGTTCGTCGTCGAGCTCGTCGAGCAGCCGATTCCAGAGGAACCCCACGGTCATCGCCGGAAGGCCGGCGTTCCAGCTGTTGGAGAACTGAAAGCCGTTGACCGACGGGGTGAAATCGGGGACTCGACGGCGTGCGGTGTCCCGGAAGCGAACGGTGAGCCGCGCGTGGTGGCCCTGGCCGCCGCTGTACGACGCTTCGAACCCCTGCGGCGCCTCGATCTGGAAGGTGTTGGCGTACTGCGACTCGATGAGAGGGCTGTTGAAGCGTATGAAGAACTGCCGCGTCGGGTCGCCGTTCACGTGGTAGTAGACCTTGCCCTCGGTACCGCTTGTGGGCACGCCGATCAGGTCTCCCTCGGCTCGCCATTCCGCGACGGAACCGGGGGCGATGGGGGTGGCCCGAGAGGGAAACCACGGAGAGGTCCAGTCGCCCGACCACATCTTGTCCGTGGCCCAGACGAGGGGAACAGAGGAATCATTGCGGACCTCCACCGCCATGCGTATGCGTGACACCGTGATCGCCTCGCTTCACAGTCATCCGGGCGCGGCGAACCTCAAGCGCCCGCCATACATCCGTACTGCCATGCCCCGATTGCTCCGCGGCCTTTCCGGCCTCGCGATTCGATCTTTCCGTGCCGATGAGGGCGCCCGGTCGGCGGCGCTCACCCCGACTGCCGGCCGTGGAGGCCTTCCCGTGCGGAGCCATGTCATTTACAGACTCCGACGAGGGTTACGGCGGTGCAACTCGGGGCCGCGGGGAGCGCGCCGCCCGGATGCCGCCCGGTCCTCTCCCCCGGGCGGGGGACCCCCTGTCCCCCGCCGGAGTGCGGGCGGTTCGCTCGCTCGCGTGACGATCCGCGGGACGCCCGCCGCCTAGCCTCCCGGCATGACGACGTACGCAGACATTCCCGGCCGGCGCGTGCCCGCCGTTCTCCTCGGGCTGCTGGTGCTGGTGCTCGCCGCGTGCGGGGCGGACCGTGACGGGGACCGGGACGTGGGAGGCGACGGCGGGTCCGCCGGGGCGCGCACGCAGGGGCGCGCCGGTGACCCCGCCGCCGGCGCCGTGGAGAAGTACCTCGACGAGGTCTGGCCCGAAGGCGCTCCCGGCACCGTCGTCGCCGCGCGCGGTGGCCGGCCGGTGACCTGCTCCGGTCGCGGGCCGGCCGATCCCGAAACCGGCACCCGGGCCCGCTGCGACACCGTGTACGACATCGCGTCGATGACCAAGCAGTTCACCGCCGCCGCGATCGTCAAGCTCCAGACCGAGGGCCGGCTGCGCACCACCGACCGCATCGGCCGGTACTTCGACGGCGTTCCCGCCGACAAGCGCGGCATCACCCTGCACCACCTCCTCACCCACACCGCCGGCCTCCCCGAGGCCGTCGGGGACGACTACGACCCCCTCTCCCGCGACGAGTTGGCCGCCGCCGCCTTCGCCGCCCCCCTCGACAATCCGCCCGGCCGACACCTACGCCTACTCCAACACCGGCTACAGCCTCCTCGCCGCCGTCGTGGAGAAGGCGTCCGGCACCGACTACGAGGCGTACCTCGCCGACCGCCTCTTCCGCCCCGCCGGCATGACCGACACCGGCTACGTCCTGCCCGGCTGGGACCCCGGCCGCATCGCCGTCGAGTACGACGACGAGGGCCGCCCGCAGGGCACCCCGCTGGACCACCCCTGGGCCGCCGACGGCCCGTACTGGAACCTCCGCGGCAACGGCGGCATGCTCTCCACCGCCCGCGACATGCTCCGCTGGCACCGCGCGCTCCTCGGCGACCGCGTCCTCGACGACCGGGCCACGTCCCTCCTCTTCGAGCCTTACGTCTCCGAGGGCGAGGCCGGCGGCCTCGAGTCCTTCTACGGCTACGGCTGGAGCATCCTCGACCTCGACGGCTCCCGCCTCGCCACCCACGACGGCGGCAACGACTGGTCCGCCGGCCGGGTCGCGCGCTTCCTGGACGACGGGACGCTGGTGTTCTGGATCAGCAACGCCGCCACGCGCGCGGGCGCGTGGGACCTGCCGGCCATGGACCGGGAGTTGACGACCGGAATCGCCGAACGGATACGCGCGCACGCCTAGGGTGGGGCGCATGCCGCACTCGCCCTTCGAGATCGAGTCCCTCGCCGAGTTCGACACCGCCGTCGCCTCCGGCTCCATCAGCGGGTTCCGCGTACAGTCCGTCGATCTGACGGACCGTACGCGCCTGCTGCTCACCGCCGACGTGCACGGCGCGGTGTTCCTCGGCTGCCCGATGGCCGAGGAGGCGGCGCACCGCGTACAGCGCGACGGCGCGCTCGTCTTCCCGACGGTGCCGGATCTTCCGTTCGATCCGTACCGGGGCACGCTGTACACCCCGGACGAGCTGTTCGCGGGCCTGGCGGACGGGT
This sequence comes from Streptomyces sp. CNQ329, assembly GCF_000482585.1. Classification (NCBI taxonomy): domain Bacteria; kingdom Bacillati; phylum Actinomycetota; class Actinomycetes; order Kitasatosporales; family Streptomycetaceae; genus Streptomyces; species Streptomyces sp. CNQ329. The sequence goes on from NZ_AXVU01000012.1 coordinate 99,952, forward strand.
ACGAACAGACCCCGGACGCCCGCTCGTACGCCTGGTTCCGGCGCACCCGCGCCGAGCACGACATATTCGCCGCCGTGATACGGGGCATGCACGACGAGTCGATGTCCAACGCGCTGGACGAGCGGCTGCGCGCCGGCCGGCCCGTCGTCGGCGTCATGGGCGGGCACGCCCTGGAGCGCGGCGGCGAGGACTACGCGGGCGCGGCCGGGCTGGGCCGGGCGCTGGTGCGCGCCGGGTTCGACGTGGCCACCGGCGGCGGTCCCGGCGCGATGGAGGCGGCCAACCTGGGCGCGTACGGGGCGGAGTTCGACGACGCGACGCTGGCCGAGGCGGTGCGGATGCTCGGCAAGGCGCCGTCGTTCACCCCGTCGGTGGCCCAGTGGGCGCAGGCGGCGTTCGCGGTCCGGGAACGGTGGCCGGGCGGCGGCGACTCGATCGGCATTCCCACCTGGTTCTACGGGCACGAGCCGCCGAACGCCTTCGCGGGGCACATCGCGAAGTACTTCGCGAACGCGCTGCGCGAGGACGGGCTGCTGGCCCGCAGCACCGCGGGCGTGGTGTTCCTGCCGGGCGCGGCGGGCACGGTGCAGGAGATCTTCGACGCGGCGACGCCCAACTACTACGAGTCGCACGGCGCGCCGCGGCCGATGGTGCTGGTGGGGCGGGGCCACTGGTCGGCGCGGCTGCCGGCGTGGCAGTTGCTGTCGGCGCTGGCGTCGGGCCGGTCGATGGCGCCGCGGATCGCGCTGGTCGACTCGGTGGACGAGGCGCCGGAGGCGCTGCTGCGGCTGGGGGCGGCGGACTAGGGTGTTCCGGGACCGGGAGAGGTTTTCCCGTCAGGAATGATCGCCGGAGTTTCTGCGTGCTTCCAGCCGCCTGCGGTACGCAGGTGTCGTAGAGCAGCAGGTCGCCCGCTGCGACCTGCGTACCGTTGCGGGCCTGGTCCACCCACAGGGAACCGCTGGTCATGTAGCCCAGCTCCCACAACTCGGGGTCCGACCGCCGTATCAACCCCGCGGAACGCACCGAGGTCAGGGGTGAGAACGACAGGACCGACACCCTGACAGGCCCGGACTCCGATCCGGCGATCGATCCGTGGTAGTCGTCGACCTGCTCACTGACAGCATGCGTGGATACGCGATCCTGCCTCAGCAGGTCGCGCCACCAGCCGAACCTCTCATCCTTCGGCACGTCGGCCGAACGGACCTCGGCCCAGCCCATTGATTCCTCCGGTTGCTTGTTGTGCACGTCGTGACAACGGCTCTGCGCTCCGTGCCAATTACCCGAGCCCAGACCAACGGAACACTTCTGATCCGAGCCGGAGAGACGAACCAGGCCGCGAAGAGGCCGGCCGGCCTGTGCTCACGGCGCGGCGCAGGGGCCGGCTGCACGGGCTGGCCGTGGAACGTCTCCCCGGCAGGAGGTGTCCGCTGCCTGGTCCGCAGGCCGGAAACGACTCGTCAACGTGAGGGAGCAGGAGAATGGCCCTGCGTCGTTATGCAGCAGCCACAACCGCGGCGCTCTGCCTGACCGCCGCCCTCGCCGCCCCGGCGGCACCGGCCTCCGGCGGTGCGGGCGGTGGAGCCGGCAACGGGGGCGACGGAGGCTGTCGACGGCGTGTACACCGTGGAGATCACCGCGGACGACTACCGGTCGGTGGAGTGGAAGGGCAACGCGAAGAAACTGACCGACGTCTGCGGCAAGCTCGACGGTACAGCGCAGACCAGGGCCGGTTGACAAGCCGTCCGGCACCTCCCACGCCCGCTCGTTCTCCCATGCCCCGGCACCAACGGGCCGTTGACCGGCAGCCGGTGCCGGGCGCGTCGTTGCCGTTCCCGTGCGGTCATGCGGGTCTCCTGGACTCCAGAGACCCACCCGTCACCAACGTCCGTCAGTTCCGGACCTGGCGGGTCACCGGCCGGCGGGTCACGGGTCCCGGGCCGCGGCCGGGCCGGTGGCCGGGGCGGGCGGCAGCGTCACCGTGACCGTGAGGCCGCCGCCGGGGCGGGGGCGGGCCGTTGCGTCGCCGCCGTGGGCGCGGGCGACGGCCCGGACGATCGACAGTCCCAGCCCGGCTCCGCCGCCCGTCACCTGCCGGTCGGCGTTGAGGCGGCGGAAGGGCTCGAAGAGGGCGGGGATCTCGTACGGGGGCACGGTGGGCCCGGTGTTGGCGACCTCCAGCTCCGCCCGGCCGTCGGCTCTCGCGGCGCAGGCGGCGCGGACGTACCCGCCCGCGCCGGAGTTGTGGCGGACGGCGTTCTCGACCAGGTTGTGCACCAGCCGCTCCAGCAGCAGCGCATCACCAGCGGTCCATGCCTCCGCAGGCCGCGCGGTCACCTCGATTCCGGCCTTCTCCGCCTCGGGTGCCGCCTGGGCGACGACGTGCGTGACGATGTCGGCGAGGTCGACCGGGTGCCGTTCGGTGACCTCGTTCTCGGAGGTGGCCAGGAGCAGCAGCCCGCTGATCAGCCGTTCGTGGCGGGAGTTGATCCGCAGCAGGTCCTCTCCCAGGCGCCGGAGGTCCGCGGAGGCGGCGGGCCGGTGCAGGGCGGTCTCGACGAGGGCGCGGCCGACGGTCAGCGGGGTGCGCAGTTCGTGGGAGGCGTTGGCGACGAAGCGGCGCTGGCCGTCGAAGGAGCGGTCGAGGCGTTCCACCATGGTGTCGAAGGCGTCGGCGAGTTCCCTGACCTCGTCGTCGGGGCCGCCGAGCGCGATGCGTTCGTGCAGGCCGCGGCCGGCGGCGGGGGCGCCGGCGATGCGGCGGGCGGTGTCGGTGACGCGGTGCAGCGGGGCGAGGACCCGGCCGGCGACGAGCCAGCCGCAGCCGGCCGCGGCGGCGCCGACGACGAGCAGGGCGAGGGAGCCCTGGGTGAGGAGGGAGGCGCCGGCGGCGTCGCGCAGGACGTCCTCGCGGCTCTCGGTGAACCGTTCGTGGGCGGGCCCGGGCGCGGGGCCGGGGTCCGGCACGCCGGCGTCCGTGGCCCCGGTCGGCGCGGCGGACGGCTCCGCAGAGCTGCTGCTGAAGGTGCCGCCGCCGCTGAGGCGGGCGTTGAACAGCACGTAGGTGAGGCCGAGGAGCACCGCTCCGGCGGCCAGGAACATGGCTCCGTAGACGAGCGTGAGGCGGGCGCGCAGGGTGAAGCGCCGCGGGCGCGGCGCCGGGCGCGGGCGGCTCACGGATGTGGTCGGGCGGCTCATCGGATGCGGTACCCGACGCCGGTGACGGTCTCGACGACCGGCGGTTCGCCGAGCTTGCGCCGCAGCTTGAGCACCGCGAGGCGGACCGCGCCGGTGAACGGATCGGCGTGCTCGTCCCACGCCTTCTCCAGCAGGTGTTCGGCGGAGACCGGGGCGCCGTCGGCGCGCAGCAGTTCGGCGAGAACGGCGAACTCCTTGCGGGACAGGGGCACGTAGCGCCCGTCGCGTACGACCTCGTGCCTGGCCGGGTCCAGAACGATCCCGGCGCGGCGCAGCACGGGCGGTGCCGCGGGCCGGGCGCGGCGGCCGAGGGCCTGCACCCGGGCGGCGAGTTCGGGGAAGGCGAAGGGCTTGGTGAGGTAGTCGTCGGCGCCGAGGCCGAGTCCGGCGACGCGGTCGGCGACGTCCGCGGCTGCGGTGAGCATCAGCACACGCGCGGCGGAGCCGGTCGCGACGAGGCGGCGGCAGACGTCGTCGCCGTGGACGGCGGGCAGGTCGCGGTCGAGGACGACGACGTCGTAGTCGTGGACGGCGGCCCGCTCCAGCGCGGCGGCCCCGTCGTACGCGAGGTCGACGGCGTGCGCCTCGGCGCGCAGCCACTCGCCGACGGCGGCGGCGAGCACAGGTTCGTCCTCGGCCACCAGCACCCTCATGGCACGGCCTCCCTCCGGCTGGACGGTTCGGGGTCATGGTGCCGAACGGCGCGTTTCCTCGCCGTTAGGGAACGGGCCGGGGCGGGCGGGAAGGCGCCGCCGTACGGCGGAAACGGCAGGGAAACGTGCGGCCGGGTTGCATCGGTCCGCGCGGCGCCGGCGTCCGGCCGGCGCCCTCTGGAAGGAGCGGAGACGACGATGCGACGACGTACGCGCAGCGCGCTCGCGGCCCTGCCGCTGGCGTTCGCCCTGGCCCTGGCCGGCTGCGGTTCCGACGGCGACGACGACGGGGTGGCGTCGGCCGGCGGCGACCGGAAGGACAGCGGCGGGCCGCAGCCGGTCTCCGAGGACCCGGACGAGCAGATGCTGCAGTTCACGCGGTGCCTGCGCGAGAACGGCGTGGACGTGCCGGACCCGGAGCCCGGGAAGGGCGCGAGCCTGAACATGGACGGCCAGAACCGGGCGGTGGTGGAGAAGGCCATGGAGGCGTGCCGGCGGTACGACCCGGCGACCACCTCGAAGGACGACCCGATCAGCAAGGAACTGGAGGGGAAGCTGCGCGCGTACGCACGCTGCATGCGCACCAACGGCGTGGCGGACTTCCCGGATCCGGTGCCGGGCGGCGGGCTGCAGATGGACGGCGCGATCGAGCAGGACCCGGACTACGACGGGGCGGAACGGGCGTGCAGGAAGCTGATGCCCGCGGGCGAGGGCGAGCGCTCCACGAACGCACGGGAGGGCGAGTGACCTCGCCGCCCGACGCCCGGCGGGCGCAGGAGCCGGAGCGGCAGCCGGAGCAGGAGTGGGAGCCCGGGGCCCCCGGGGCGTCGCGTCGCGGCCGGCACCGCCGTAGGCGGCGGCGGATCGCCGCCGGGGCGGTGTTCCTCGCCGCGACCGGCGGCGCCGCGGCGGCCGGCCTCGGCCTCGGCGCAGCCGGCGGCGAGCCGGCGGGCGCGACGGACGGCGAACTGCCGCCGGCCACCGCCGAGGTGGCCCGCGAGACGCTGGTCGACACCCGCAGCGCCGACGCCGAGCTGGGCCATGGCCCGGCGACCGGCGCCGCGGCCCGCACCGACGGCACGCTGACGCGGCTCCCGCGCTCGGGGGCGCGGATCGACCGCGGCGAGGCGCTGTACGAGGTGGACGACGAGCCGGTGACGCTGCTGTACGGGGACATGCCCGCGTACCGCGCGCTGGCGCCCGGCGCCGAGGGCGCGGACGTGGCGCAACTGGAGCGGAACCTGAGCGCGCTGGGCTACTCCGGCTTCACCGTGGACGAGGAGTACTCGGACGCCACGGCCGCCGCGGTCCGCGACTGGCAGGCGGATCTGGGGATGACGGGGACCGGCCGGGTGGAGCCGGGGCAGGTGGTGGTCGCGCCGGGGGCGGTGCTCGTGGAGAGCGTCGCCGCGCAGCGCGGCGACCTCGTCGCGCCGGGCGCCGACGTTCTGTCGTACACCGGCACCGCCCCGGCCGTCACCGCCGAACTGGACGTCGCGGACCGGCGGCTGGCGCGCCGGGGCGCGGAGGTCGGCGTGCGGCTGCCGGACGGGCGGACGGTGCGCGGCACCGTCGCGGACGTGTCCGTGACGACGCGGCCCGGCGGGGGCGAGGAGGAGACGCAGACGGTCGTGGAGGCCGTGGTCCGGCTGAAGGGCGCGGCGGCGCGGAAGGCGGCGTCCGCGTACGACGAGGCGGGCGTGCACGTGGACTTCACCGCCGGGCGCCGCGAGGACGTGCTGACGGTGCCGGTCGCGGCGCTGCTGGCGCTGGCGGAGGGCGGTTTCGGCGTGGAGGTCGTCGAGGGCGGCACGACACGGTACGTGCCGGTGGAGACGGGGCTGTTCGCGAACGGCCGCGTCGAGATCTCGGGTCCCGGCCTCACCGCGGGCACGAAGGTGGGCATGCCGCGGTGATCGAGCTGACGAACGTGACGAAGACCTACGCGGGCGGCGTCACCGCGCTCGCGGGTGTGTCGCTGCGGGTGGCCGCCGGCGAACTCGTCGCCGTCACCGGCCCGTCGGGGTCGGGGAAGTCGACGATGCTGCACGTGCTGGGCACCCTGGACCGGCCGACGTCGGGCGGGGTGCGGATCGCCGGGTACGACGTGGGGGCGCTGTCGGACACCGGGCTGTCCGCGCTGCGTGCGCACCGGATCGGCTTCGTCTTCCAGCAGTTCCACCTCGCCGGCGGCACAACGGCGCTGGACAACGTCGCCGACGGCCTCCTCTACACGGGGCTGCGCCCGGCGGAGCGCCGGCGGCGGGCGGCGCGGGTGCTGCACCGGGTGGGTCTGGGTCACCGGCTGGAGCACCGGCCGCACGAGCTGTCCGGCGGTGAGCGCCAGCGCGTCGCGGTGGCCCGCGCGGTGGCGGGGGATCCGCCGCTGCTGCTGGCGGACGAGCCGACGGGGGCGCTGGACACCGCTTCGGGGGCGGGGGTGGTGAAGCTGCTGCGGGAGCTGCACGCGGCGGGGACGACGGTGGTGGTGATCACGCACGAGCGGGAGCTGGCGGCTTCGCTGCCGCGGCAGGTACGGCTGCGGGACGGCCGGGTGGAGCGGGACGGGACGGTGACGGCATGAAGCGGAGGACGGACGACGCCATGCGCCCGGCGCGGCTGTGGCCGGTCGACGTGCTGCGCGGCGGTGCGGTGGGGTTGCGCACGCGGCCCCTGCGGGCGGTGCTCTCGGCGCTGGGCATCGCGATCGGGATCGCCGCGATGGTGGCGGTGGTGGGGATCTCGTCGAGTTCGCGGGCGGATCTGGACCGGACGCTCGATTCACTGGGCACGAACCTGCTGACGGTGTCGCCGGGCCGGACGATGAGCGGCGGGCAGGCGACGCTGCCGGCGCGGGCGGAGGACATGGTGGCCAGGATCGGGCCGGTGGCGTCGGTGTCGGCGATCGGCGAGGTCGCCGGCGCCCGCGTCTACCGCACGGACCGGATCCCGGAGGCGGAGACCGGCGGGCTGGCGGCGTACGCGGTACGCACCGATCTGCCCGCCGCGACCGGCGCACGGCTGCGCGACGGCACGTGGCTGAACGCCGCGACGGCGCGCCACCCGGCGGTGGTGCTGGGCGCGACGGCCGCGGAGCGGCTGGGCGTGGGGCGGGCGTCGCCAGAGGTGCGGGTGCGGGTGGGCGGTGAGTGGTTCACCGTCGTGGGGATCCTCCGGCCGGCGCCGCTGGCGCCGGAACTGGACCTCGCGGCGCTGGTGGGCTGGCCCGCGGCGGAGGACCGGCTGGGCTTCGACGGCCACGCGACGACGGTCTACACGCGCTCGGCGGACGCGGACGTGGAGGCGGTCCGGTCGGTGCTGGGCGCGACCGCGAACCCGGCGGCGCCGAACGAGGTGGAGGTCTCGCGCCCGTCGGACGCGCTGGCGGCGAAGCGCGCGGCGGGCGAGGCGTTCACGCGGCTGCTGCTGGGGGTGGGCGCGGTGGCGCTGCTGGTGGGCGGCGTGGGGGTGGCGAACACGATGGTCATCTCGGTGCTGGAGCGCCGCGCGGAGATCGGCCTGCGGCGCGCCCTGGGCGCCACCCGCGGCCACATCCGTACGCAGTTCCTGGCGGAGTCGCTGCTGCTGGCGGCCCTGGGCGGCGCGGCGGGCGCGCTGCTCGGCGCGGCGGTGACGGCGTCGTATGCGGCGTCGCAGGACTGGCCACCGGTGGTCCCGGCGTGGACGCTGGCGGGAGGTTTGGCGGCCACCCTGACGATAGGCGCCCTGGCCGGCCTCTACCCGGCCCTCCACGCCAGTCGCCTGCCCCCGACGACCGCCCTGGCGACGCCGTAGGGAGAGGGCCGCGGCGCGGGACGGCGGGGCGGGGAGTGCGGCAGTCCCGAGCGGGCCGGGCCGCAGCCCCCGGGGGGTGCCGGCCGCAGCCCGCGGGGCCGGGGCACAGCGCTCAGGGGGCAGGCCATCCCGGTGGACGGCCGGCGCCACAGCTCTCGGGGGCCGAGGACGCAGACCTCGCGAGTTCCGGAGCGCAGCCGCGCGGGGCCCGGGGCGACAGCCCCACGGGGGCCTCGGGGCGGGCCTCCGGGTTTCGGGAAGGGGCGGGACCGGGGGACACCCCCGGTCAACCGCTCACCCTCCCAGCACCACCACCTCCGACGCCTCGAACCCCACCCCCACCCGGTCCCCCACCTCCGGCGCACCCCGCAGCGCCACCGACGACTCCAGCGACGGACCCCGCTCGGGCCGCAGCGCCAGCAGCACGTGCTCCCCGCGGAACGTCCGGCCCACCACCTCGCAGTCCAGCCCGGTCCCCGCCGGCGACACCCGCACGCCCGCCGGCCGCACGAGCAGCGACCGCTCCCCCGGCGCACCCGGAGCCGGCAGCCCCAGCTTCCCCCACGGCGTGTCCGCCACCGTCCCCCGCACCGTCGCGCGCACCACGTTCGCGAACCCCAGGAACCGCGCCACGAACTCGTCCGCCGGCCGCTCCCACACCTCCACGGGCGTGCCGGTCTGCGCGATGCGCCCCTCCCGCATCACCACCACCCGGTCCGCCAGCGCGAACGCCTCGCCCTGGTCGTGGGTGACCGCCAGCACCGTCGTGCCGAGCCGCCCGAAGAGCTGCCGCAGCTCCACCACCAGCCGCTCCCGCAGCGAGCGGTCCAACTGCCCCAGCGGCTCGTCCAGCATCAGCAGGTGCGGCGACGGCGCCAGCGCCCGCGCCAGCGCCACCCGCTGCTGCTCGCCGCCGGACAGCGCCCCTACCGCCCGCCGCTGCGCCCCCGGCAGCCCGACGAGTGCCAGCAGTTCGGCGACCCGCTCCCGGGCAGCCGTCCGGGAGGTCCCGTGCATGCGCAGTCCGAAAGCGACGTTCCCGCCCACGTCCCGGTGCGGGAACAACTGCTGGTCCTGGAACATCAGCCCCACCCCCCGCCGGTGGGCGGGCACCCCCGCGAGGTTCCGCCCGCCGAGCAGTACCCGCCCGCCGGCGACGGGCTGCAGCCCGGCCACCGCCCGCAGCAGCGTGGACTTGCCGCTGCCGCTGGGACCGAGCACGCTGACGATCTCGTGGTCGGCGACGTCGAGGGAGATCCCGTCGACCGCCGCGCGGTCGCCGTAGCGCACGGTGACGTCGTCGAGTACGAGCATCAGAACTCTCCCGCCTGGTCCCTGCGGACGCGCTCCAGCAGCAGCAGTGAAGCCGCGCAGACCACCATGAGGAGGGTGCTCAGCGCCATGGCCTGCCCGTAGTTGGTCTCGCCGGCCCGCCCGAGGAGCCGGGCGACGGCGACGGGCAGCGTCGGCCGGTCGGGCCCGGCGATGAAGACGGTCGCCCCGAACTCCCCGAGGGAGACCGCGAAGGCGAAGCCGGCGGCGACGAGCACCGCCCGCCGGACCAGCGGCAGGTCGACCTCGCGCCAGGCCCGCAGCGGGGACGCGCCGAGGACGGCGGCGGCCTCCCGCAGCCGGTCGTCGACGGCGCGGAGCACGGGCAGCATGGTCCGTACCACGAACGGGACGCCGACCAGCGCCTGCGCCAGCGGCACGAGGATCCAGGAGGATCTGAGGTCGAGCGGCGGGGTGTCGAGCGCGATGAGGAAGCCGAAGCCGACGGTGACGGCGGAGGTGCCCAGCGGCAGCATCAGCAGCGCGTCGAAGCCGCGGACCAGCGGCCCGGCGCGGCGGGTGACGGCGGCGGCGGCGAGACCGCCGACGACGACGGCGATGACGGTGGCGACGGCGGCGTACGCGAGGGAGTTGCCGACGGCTTCCAGCGGCGGTACGGCGAACGTGCCGTCGCTCTCCTGGAGCGCACGGTAGAAACCGGTGCCGTGGCCGCCGGGGGTGGCGAAGGAGCGTTCGACGAGGACGGCGAGCGGTGCGAGGAGCAGTACGGCGACGACGGCGACGACGCCGCCGACCAGGGCGCGTTCGCCGGCGCCGCGGGGGCGGCGGGCGGTGGTCTCGGGGGCGACGAGGCTGAGCGCGGTCTCCCGGCGGCGTACGGTCCAGGCGTGCACGGCGAGGACGGCGGCGACGGCGGCGAGTTGGAGGAGGCTGAGGACGGCGGCGGTGGGGAGGTCGAGGAAGTCCGCGGTCTGGCGGTAGATCTCCACTTCGAGGGTGGCGTAGGAGGGGCCGCCGAGGATCTGGATGATCCCGAAGGAGGTGAAGGTGAAGAGGAAGACCATGAGGGCCGCGGCGGCGACGGCGGGCCCGAGCGCGGGCAGGGTGACGTGCCGCCAGGCGGCCAGGCGGCCGGCGCCGAGCACGCGGGCGGCTTCTTCCTGGCGGGGGTCGAGCTGGGCCCACAGGCCGCCGACGGTCCGTACGACGACGGCGAAGTTGAAGAAGACGTGGGCGAGGAGGATGGCCCACACGGTGGTGTCCAGACGCACCCCCCACCAGCCGTCGAGGACGCCGCCGCGGCCGAGGAGGGCGAGGAACGCGGAGCCGACGACGACCGTGGGCATCACGAACGGCACCGTGGCCAGGGCGCGCAGGAGCTGCCTGCCGGGGAAGTCGAAGCGGGCGAAGACGTACGCGGCGGGCAGCGCGAGGACGAGGGTCAGCCCGGTGGAGGCGGCGGCCTGCCAGAGGGTGAACCACAGGACGCCGAGGATGCCGGGGTCGCCGAGGACGTCGGGGACGCGGCCGAACTGCCAGCGGCCGTTCTCGCGCAGGCCGCGGGCGACGATGGCGCCGACGGGGTAGGCGAAGAAGACGGCGAAGAACGCCGCGGGGACGGCCATGAGCGCGAGCCGCGCGGCGGCCCCGCGTATCCGGCGGCGGCCCGCGCCCGGTCCCGTCTTCCCCGTGCCGGGGTCCGGCGTGCCGGGCCCGGCGGCCCGGGTTACTTCACGACCAGGGAGGTCCACGTCTTGATCCACTGCTCCCGGTTGCCGTCGATGACCGCCGGGTCGAGGGTGTGCGGGTCGGCGATCTCCTCGCCGTAGCGGGTGAACACCTCGGGCAGTTCGGTGTTCTCGCGGACCGGGTGGACGAACATGTTCAGCGGCATGTCCTGCTGGAACCGCTCGCCGATGAGGAAGTCGAGGAGGGCCTTGCCGCCTTCGGCGTTGCCGGCGTTCGCAAGGAGCCCGGCGAACTCGATCTGGCGGAAGCAGGTGCCGGTGGACACGCCGGTGGTGGCTTCCTCCGGACGGGACTCCATGTCGAGGACGGGCGGGCTGGAGGCGTAGGAGACGACGAGCGGCTTGTCGCCCTTGCCGGCGCCGGAGAAGCGTTCGTAGTACGCCTGCTCCCAGCCGTCGACGACCTCGACGCCGTTGTCGCGCAGCTCGCCCCAGTAGTCCTCCCATCCTTCACCCTTGCCGTACGCGTCGGCGGTGGCGAGGAGGAAGGCCAGGCCCGGGGAGGAGGTGGCGGCGTTCTCGGTGACGAGGAGGTCCTTGTAGCGGGGGTCCGCGAGGTCGTCGAAGGTCTGCGGCGGGTCGAGGTTCTTCTCCTCGAAGTACGCGCGGTCGTAGTTGACGCACACGTCGCCGTAGTCGACGGGGGTGACGCGGTGTTCGCCGGCGTCGAGCTGGAACTCCCCGGGTATCCGGTCCAGCCCCTTCGCCTTGTACGGCGTGAAGATGCCGTTGTCGAGGCCGCGGGAGAGGAGGGTGTTGTCGATACCGAAGAAGACGTCGCCCTGGGGGTTGTCCTTGGACAGGACCGCCTGGTTGACGGCGGAGCCGGCGTCCTTGGCCTTGAGGATGTCGACCTTGTACCCGGACTGCTTCTCGAACGCCTTGAGGACGTCGTCGGAGACGGCGAAGGAATCGTGGGTGACGAGGGTGACGGACGTGTCTCCGCGGCCGGACCCGGATCCGTCGCCGGAGTCCGAGCCGCAGGCGGCCAGGCCGAGGGCGACGGACGCGGCCAGGGCGGTGGTGACGATGCGCTTCATCGGACTGCTTTCGTGGCGGCGGGCAGCCCGGGCAGCAGCAGAGTCTCGACCGAACTTCCTACCCAGAATGACCTGGGCGAGGTTCGAGGGTCTGCGGCCTGGACGGTGCCGCACTCTCAGCGCTGCGAGCGCTCCCCTGTCGGTGTGTACAGATGAACGGTATCAGGCGGGTGTGCCCGTGGCGGAGGCGGCGAGCTGCCCGCAGGCTCCCTCGATCTCCTGGCCGCGGGTGTCCCGCACGGTCACGGGCACGCCGTGGGCCTCCAGCCCGGCGACGAACGCCCGCTCGTCCTCGGGCCGGGAGGCGGTCCACTTGGACCCGGGCGTGGGGTTGAGCGGGATGAGGTTGACGTGCGCGTGGCGGCCCTTGAGGAGGCGGCCGAGGAGGTCGGCGCGCCATGCCTGGTCGTTGACATCCCTGATCAGCGCGTACTCGATGGAGACGCGGCGGCCGGAGCGCGCGGCGTACTCCCAGGCGGCGTCGAGGACCTCGCGGACCTTCCAGCGGGTGTTGACGGGCACCAGGGTGTCGCGCAGTTCGTCGTCGGGCGCGTGCAGCGAGACGGCGAGGCGGCACTTCAGGCCCTCGTCGGCGAAGCGGTGCATGGCGGGCACGAGGCCGACGGTGGAGACGGTGATGCCGCGCTGGGAAAGGCCGAGGCCGTCGGGCGCGGGGTCGGTGAGACGGCGCACGGCGGCCAGCACCCGGTTGTAGTTCGCCAGCGGCTCGCCCATGCCCATGAAGACGATGTTGGACAGCCGCGCCGGGCCCCCGGGGACCTCGCCGTCGCGCAGGGCGCGCATGCCGTCGACGATCTGGTGGACGATCTCGGCGGTGGACAGGTTGCGGGTGAGCCCGGCCTGGCCGGTGGCGCAGAACGGGCAGTTCATGCCGCAGCCGGCCTGTGAGGAGATGCACATGGTGACGCGGTCGGGGTAACGCATGAGCACCGACTCGACCAGCGTGCCGTCGAAGAGCCGCCACAGGGTCTTGCGGGTGCTGTCGCCGTCGCAGCTCAGATGCCGTACGACGGTCATCAGCTCGGGCAGCAGCCCTTCGGCGAGCTTCGTCCGGGACCCGGCCGGCACGTCGGTCCAGCCGGCCGGGTCGGTGGCGTAGCGCGCGAAGTAGTGCCGCGAAAGCTGCGCGGCGCGGAACGGCTTCTCACCCAGCTCGGCGACGGCGTCCCGGCGCTCGGCGGGGCTGAGGTCGGCTAGGTGCCGCGGCGGCCTCTTGGCACCACGGGGGACGGCGAAGGTGAGCTCTCCTGGCTTCGGCATAGCCGTACCAGTGTCGCAGACGGATTCACCTGCGCCTGCATCATCCCCAGATGCCCTGATCCGCCCGTTCCAGGGCGCCGACGGGCGACACGTCTGGGGGCGCGACGCCCCAGTCGACTTCGGTGGGTGCCACCTTGTCGCTGCCCTCCCCTTCCAGCAGCGGCGCGATGCCGCCGGAGGGCGAGCCGGAGCCGTCCCCTGCCGCCGCCGTGGCGGCGCTCACCGCCACACCCTCCGTGGCCGGCAGCGCCACCGCCGCCGCTCGTGCCGTCGTGCGCATGATCCTCATCGAACTGCCCCTTCGGTCGTGGTCATCCGCCCACAACCGTGGCCCGCCCGCCGGCGCTGCTCCATGTGTTTCGGCCCTCGCCGAAACGGCCGGGAGCGGGCGGTCAGCCCGTGCCGACGAAGATCACCATCAGCAGCCACACCACCGGCGCCGTCGGCAGCAGCGAGTCGAGCCGGTCCATGATCCCGCCGTGGCCGGGGAGCAGCGTGCCCATGTCCTTGATGCCGAGGTCCCGTTTGATCATGGATTCGGCGAGGTCGCCGAGCGTCGCGCTGAGGGCCGCCGCGGCGCCCAGCAGGAGGCCCTGCCACCAGCGGCCGTCGTCGACGAGGAGTTCCATGCACACCGCGCCCGCCGCCATCGCGAAGGCCAGGGCCCCGCCCAGGCCCTCGCGGGTCTTGCCCGGGCTGATGCGCGGGGCGAGTTTGCGGCGGCCGAGCTTGTAGCCCACGGCGTACGCGCCGGTGTCGCTGATCACCGTGAGGATCAGGAACGTCAGCACCCGCTGGGGCCCGTCGTCCGCGGCGAGCATCAGCGCGACGAAGGTGGCGAGGAACGGCACGTAGAACGCGGCGAAGACGCCGGCGGTGACGTCGCGGAGGTAGTCCTCCGCGGGGCCCTTCAGCCGCCAGACGGGGACGGCGAGGGCGGTCAGCGCGAGCCCCGCTCCGGCGCCCTCGGCGCCGCGCGCGTACCCGGCGACGACCGTCGCGACGCCGCCGGCCACCAGCGGCACCAGCGGCGTACGGATGCCGCGGCACTCCGCCAGCCGCGATGTCAGCTCCCACAGCCCGACCGCCACGGCGATGACGATGACGCCGATGAAGAGCACTTTCACGACGAACAGCGTGGCCAGCACGATGGCGCCGAGCCCGAGCCCGACGCCTATGGCCGCGCCGAGGTCCCGGCCGCCGCGGCGCCGCTTGGGTGCGGGCGGCGGCGCGGAGGAGGCGTCGCCCGGGACGCCGGATCCCCCGGAGGGACCTGGGGAGGGTTCGTCAGGGGCGTCTCCGGACACGATGGGCATGCGCGGAGTCTGCGCCCTTTCACCCCCGCCGTACACGGGACCCGCCGGGGCCCCCCTGGAGGAGTCGTTCATCAGACCTCGAGCAGCTCTGCTTCCTTGTGCTTGAGCAGCTCATCGACCTGGGCCACGTACTTGTGGGTGGTGTCGTCGAGCTCCTTCTCGGCGCGGCGGCCCTCGTCCTCGCCGATGTCACCGTCCTTGATGGCCTTGTCGATGGTCTCCTTGGCCTTGCGGCGCACGGAACGGATGGCGATCCGCGCGTCCTCACCCTTGGCCTTGGCGACCTTGATGAACTCCTTGCGGCGCTCCTCGGTGAGCTGCGGGAAGACCACCCGGATGATGTTGCCGTCGTTGGAGGGGTTGACGCCGAGGTCGGAGTCCCGGATCGCCTGCTCGATGTTGCGCAGGGCGCTCTTGTCGAACGGTGTCACCACCGCCATCCGCGGCTCCGGCACCGAGAACGACGCCAGTTGGTTGATGGGCGTCTGGGCCCCGTAGTAATCCGCCGTGATCTTGTTGAACATCGCCGGATGGGCCCGCCCGGTGCGGATCGCGGCGAGGTCCTCCTTGGCGACCACGACGGCCTTCTCCATCTTCTCCTCGGCTTCGAGGAGGGTCTCTTCGATCACCACTGGCTCCTGGTCTCTTCTGTGAGCGGATCGGGAGTGGGCCCCCCGTTCGCCCGTACCATGCCTGCACGGTGTCCGACCGGCAGGCCGTTGTCCATCCCTCAGACCCGGCTGCCGTGCGCGCTCACGAGCGTACCGATCTTCTCACCCCGGACCGCCCGCGCGATGTTGCCTTCCTTCAGCAGCTCGAAGACGAGGATCGGCAGTTCGTTGTCGCGGCACAGGGTGACGGCCGTGGCGTCGGCGACCTTGAGGTCACGGGTGATGACCTCGCCGTATTCGAGCGCGTCGAACTTCACCGCGTCGGGATTCTTCTTGGGGTCGGCGTCGTAGACCCCGTCGACGCCGTTCTTGCCCATGAGCAGGGCCTCGGCGTGGATCTCCAGGGCGCGCTGCGCGGCGGTGGTGTCCGTGGAGAAGTACGGCATGCCCATGCCCGCGCCGAAGATGACGACGCGGCCCTTCTGCATGTGCCGGATGGCCCGCAGCGGAATGTACGGCTCGGCGACCTGGCCCATGGTGATCGCGGTCTGCACCCGGGAGTCGATGCCCTCCTTCTCCAGGAAGTCCTGGAGGGCGAGGCAGTTCATGACCGTGCCGAGCATGCCCATGTAGTCGGAGCGGGCCCGGTCCATGCCGCGCTGCTGCAGTTCCGCACCGCGGAAGAAGTTGCCACCGCCGATCACCACCGCGATCTCGTAGCCGTCGCGGACGACGGCGGCGACCTCGCGGGCGATCGCGTGCACGACGTCCGGGTCGACGCCGAGATCCCCGCCGCCGGAGAACGCCTCGCCGGACAGCTTCAGCAGGAAGCGTGCGCTGTCCCGTTTCGTGTGGTGGCCGTCGTCCGCCTTCTCGTGGTGGCCGTGGTCCGCGTCGGCGTCCTCGTTCATGAAGTCTCCTCGTGCGCATACGAAGGAGGCCATCGCCGTGGGGTTCTCATCCACCCATTCCCGGCAATGGCCTCCTCGTCACTTCCGCGGTCCGGCGGCGGTCCCCCGTGCCGGCCCGCTACAACTCAACCCGACCCTAGCGGGGCCGGTGGCCGTTCGCCGTACACCCTGCTCGCCGTCCGCCGCGGGGACGCGCCCCGCGGCACGTACCGCGGGGCGCGTGCCGTCCGGTCGCGCCTGCGCGCGCCGGGCGGCACGGTGCACGCCGGTGGCCCCGGCGCTCAGGCGCCGACGCGGATGCGCGCGAAACGGATCACCTGCGCGCCCGCCTCGCCGAGCACCTTCTGCACCGACTTCTTCGGGTCCTTGGCGAACGGCTGGTCGAGAAGCACGTTCTCCTTGAAGAAGCCGTTCACGCGGCCCTCGACGATCTTCGGCAGGGCGGCCTCCGGCTTGCCCTCCTCGCGGGAGGTGGCCTCGGCGACGCGGCGCTCGTTCTCCACCGTGTCGGCCGGGACGTCCTCGCGGGACAGCCAGCGCGGCCCGAAGGCGGCGATGTGCTGCGCCACCTCCTTGGCCGTCTGCGGGTCGGCCTTGTCCAGCTCGACGAGCACGCCGACCTGCGGCGGAAGGTCCGGCGAGGTGCGGTGCATGTACGCGCCGACGTAGGCGCCCTCGAAGCGCGCGAAGCGGTCGAGGACGATCTTCTCGCCGAGGGAGGCGTTGGCCTCGTCCACGTACGCCTGGACGGTCTTGCCGTCGATCTCGGAGGCGAGCAGCGCCTCCAGGTCGGCGGGCCTGGTCGCCGCGACGTGCTCGGCGAGCGCGTTCGCGACGGCGACGAACTTGTCGCCCTTGGCGACGAAGTCGGTCTCGCACTTCAGCTCCAGCAGGACGCCGGAGGAGTTGTCGTCGGCGATCACGGAGACGACGGCGCCGTTCTCGGCGGAGCGGCCCTCACGCTTGGCGACGCCCTTCTGGCCCTTGACGCGGAGCAGCTCCACGGCCTTGTCGACGTCGCCCTCGGCCTCTTCCAGCGCCTTCTTGCAGTCCATCATGCCGGCGCCGGTGAGCTCCCGGAGCTTCTTGACGTCGGCGGCGGTGAAGTTCGCCATGATTCGGTGGTTTTCTCTTCTCGACGGTGACGGGGGACGGCTGATCAGGCCTGCGGGGCGTCGCCCTCGGCGGCCTCGGTGGACGCCGCGGCCTCCGCGGGGGCCGGGGCTTCCTCGGCGGCCGGTGCGGCGGGCGCGGGGGTCTCGTCGGCCTGCTCGGCGTCGGCGACCTCGGCGGTCTCGGCGGAGGTCTGGACCTCGGACTCGGCCGCCGCCTCATCCTTCTTCCCGGCCGGCGCGTCCGCGGCGGCCTTCTCGCCGGCGAGCAGGTCGCGCTCCCACTCGGCGAGGGGCTCGGCGTCGGACTTGACGGCCTTCTCGTCACCGGTGGCGGCACCGGAGCGGGCGATCAGCCCCTCGGCGACGGCGTCGGCGATGACGCGGGTCAGCAGCGTGACGGAGCGGATCGCGTCGTCGTTGCCCGGGATCTTGTAGTCGACCTCGTCGGGGTCGCAGTTGGTGTCGAGGATCGCGACGACCGGGATGCGCAGCTTGCGCGCCTCGCCGACGGCGATGTGCTCCTTCTTCGTGTCCACGATCCAGACGGCGCTCGGCACCTTCTGCATGTCGCGGATGCCGCCGAGGGTCTTCTCCAGCTTGGCCTTCTCACGGGAGAGGACGAGCAGTTCCTTCTTGGTGAGGCCGGAGGCGGCCACGTCCTCGAAGTCGATGGCCTCCAGCTCCTTGAGGCGCTGCAGCCGCTTGTGGACCGTGGAGAAGTTGGTGAGCATGCCGCCCAGCCAGCGCTGGTTCACATACGGCATACCGACCCGGGTGGCCTGCTCGGCGATGGCCTCCTGCGCCTGCTTCTTCGTGCCGACGAACATGATGGTCCCGCCGTGCGCGACGGTCTCCTTCACGAACTCGTAGGCGCGGTCGATGTACGACAGCGACTGCAGGAGGTCGATGATGTAGATGCCGTTGCGCTCGGTGAAGATGAAGCGCTTCATCTTCGGGTTCCAACGGCGGGTCTGGTGCCCGAAGTGGACGCCGCTTTCCAGCAGCTCCCGCATCGTGACGACGGCCATGGCCGTACTCCTCGTGTGTCTCGGTTGTGCGCGGCGGCCGGCCGGCCACCGCTCCTGACGCCCCTGCGCGTCGCGCCTCCGGCGGGGAGCCGGGGGACCGAGTGACGCGGCCACCTTCAGGCAGGTGGCGGGGCGTGCGAAGTCGACCCGGAGAGCCGGGTCGCCACCTAGAAGTGTACGGGACGGCGTCACCCGCCTGCGCCACGAAGCCCGGTCCGCGCACGGGGTGTCCGTGGGCCGGCGGCACCGGGTTGTCCACAACCGGCCGGTTATCCACAGAATCCGTCCATGATCCCCGGACGCCCCCGCCTCCGGCCAAGCTACCCCCATGAACGGACGACGCGACCGCCGCCGGGCCGGCGCACGGGACAGGGCGGCCGCCGCCGCGGAGCGGGCGGCGGGCGCGGCGGGAGCGCCGGCAGACACGGCTGGTGCGGTGCGGCCGGCGCGAACGGGACCGCCGCAGGGGGCGGCGCGGCGGGCGGCGCGGCTCCGGCCGGGCCCGGGCCGCCCGGGCGGCGCCGCGGGGCGGGTGCCGCGGTGGCTGTGCGCCGTCGGGCTGGCCGCGGCCCTGACGGCGGGCGCCTGGCCGACGCCCCCGTTCACGGCGACCGGCACGGTGGAGGAGGCGGATGGGGAGGGGGCGGGGCGGGGGGAACGGGAGAGGCGGACGGCGGCGGAGATCCCGGCCGGCGGGGTGGCAGACGCGGTGTGGCCCGTTGACGGGGGGCCGCGGGGGCGGCCGGTGGTGGAGCGGGGGTTCGAGCCGCCGAGCACGCCGTACGGGCCCGGGCACCGCGGGGTCGATCTGCGGGCCGGGCCGGGACAGCCGGTGCGGGCCGCGGCGGCGGGGCGGGTGGCGTTCGCGGGCCGGGTGGCGGGGCGCGGGGTGCTGGCCGTCGAGCATCGGGGCACGGGCAGCCCGCCCCTGCGCACGACGTACGAGCCGGTGGTGCCGGCGGTGCGCAGGGGAGAGCGGGTCGGCGCCGGCCAGGTGGTGGGGCACCTGCAGGGCGGCGGGTACCACTGCGCGACGGCATGCCTGCACTGGGGGCTGCGCCGCGGCCGTTCCTATCTCGACCCGCTGTCCTTGCTGCCGCCCAGGCTGCTCACGGCGGGCCGTGCGCGCCTGCTGCCGGTGTTCGGCGTTCCGCCGCCGGCCGATGGCGCCTGACGGCGCGCGGCGCCCCGGGCGGCGCCGTCAGCGTACGGCGCCGCGGAGGGCTACGGCGACGGCCGTGCCTGCGACGGTCTCCGGGGCGTCGGTGCCGAGTTCGGTGCGCCGGACGGCCGCGTCGACGACACCCTGGAGCAGGGCGGCGGCGAGACGGGGTTCGTCGTGGCCGAGGTCCGCGAGGGCCTCGACGACCATCGTGACGAGCCCGCCGTGTGCGGCGCGGATCTTCTCCCGGGCGCCGGCGTCGAGTTCACCGGCGGAGATGGCGACGACGGCACGGTGGCGGCGGTCGCCGACCAGCGCGAGCTGCGTGCTTACGTACGCCTCGACCTTCGCCTCGGGGGTGGCGGCGCGTTCCATGGCCGCCTCCACCTCGGCGGCCCAGCGCGGGAAGTCGACGGCGCACAGCTCCTCGACCACGGCGGCCCGGCTGCGGAAGTACTCGTACACCGACGAGCGCGCGAGGCCGGTGCGCTCGGCGAGCGCGGAGAAGTTCAGCGCTTCGGTGCCGCCTTCGCCGAGGAGTTCACGCGCGGCGTCGAGCAGCGCGGCGTGCTGCATGGTCCGGTGCTCGGCCACGGAGGCCGCTCGAATCTTCGGCACGGTCCAACTTTAGACCGCGGATGTCGTTCAGCCGCTGGAGTCGGCCAGTTTCGCCCGCAACTGCAGAACGGACTTGGTGTGGATCTGGCTGACCCTGCTCTCGGTGACGCCGAGGACCTGGCCGATCTCGGCGAGGGTGAGCCCTTCGTAGTAGTAGAGGGTGACGACGGTCTTCTCCCGGTCGGGCAGGGTGTTCACGGCGCGGGCGAGCAGCCGGCGCAGCTCGCGGTCCTCGGCCACCTCGACGGGGTTGTCGGCGGCGGTGTCCTCAAGGGTGTCCATGAGGCTGAGGCGGTCGCCGTTGTCGGAGCTGACGTGCAGCAGTTCTTCCAGGGCGACGACGTTGGCCAGGGAAAGCTGGCTGAAAACCCCGTGCAGCTCTTCGAGCTGGATGCCCATCTCGGCGGCCACCTCGGCTTCCGAGGGGGTACGGCGCAGGGCGGCTTCCAGGGTGGCGTAGGCGCGTTCGACGGCCCGGGCCTTCTGCCGTACGGAGCGGGGGATCCAGTCCAGCGCGCGGAGTTCGTCGATCATCGCGCCGCGGATGCGGGTGATGGCGTACGTCTCGAACTTGATGGCCCGCTCGGGGTCGAACTTCTCGATGGCGTCGATGAGCCCGAAGACTCCGGAGGAGACGAAGTCGGCCTGTTCCACGTTGGCGGGCAGGCCGACGCTGACGCGCCCGGCGACGTACTTCACCAGGGGTGAGTAGTGCAGGATGAGCTGCTCGCGCAGCCTGCCGTCACGCGTCTCCTTGTACGACCGCCACAGCTCGTCCACCGAGGAAGGTGCTGTGCGTGAAGCGGCACGGTCGGACCCGGAGATGTGCTGGGGCATGCGTCGTCGCCTTGAACCGTTCTGGTGGGGGACTTGGGTTCGGTCGGGGCTGAGGGGGAGCTCGGGGGGACGGGGAAGGGCGGGGGTGAGTCGGCGGGAAGTGAGGGAACGTTCCGCGAGCGTAGCGTGACCGTACGGTCGCATTCTGCGACTGGCGGCTCTTCATGACGACGCGGATGCGTTCCGCGCAGTGCTCCCGCGGGTTATCGGGAGGTCACAGCGGGGGGTCGGCCACCGCGGCACCTGGTGGGGGTCGGTTTGCATCTCCCCCACCCTTTCACCCGAACGTCCCAGGTCAAGGAACGGCTCGTCACCTTTTGGGGTGCTCGCTGGGGCGCGGGGCGAGACGCCAGCCGGCGCCGTCGCGGGCGACGAATCCGAGGGACTGCAGCTCATGAAGCCTGCCCAAGGCTTCGTCGCGCTCCGTGCCCGCCTCCCGCGCGATCTCTTCCGGCCGGGCGGTCCCCCGTCCGGGGACGGCTTCGAGCACGCGTGCGGTGGCGGGCGGGAGAAGATCGCGTGGTACGACGGGGCCGCGGCGGACCGGGGCGAGGTCGGCGCCGATGCGGCCGACCAGCTCGACGACTTCGTCGGCCCCGGTGACCAGCTCCGCTTCGCCGCGCAGCAGCTCATGCACTCCCGAGGAGAGCCCGGACGTCACCGGGCCGGGTACGGCCATCGACGGGCGGCCCAGGCGCTGCGCCCAGCGGGCGGTGACGAGGGAGCCGCTGCGGCGCTCGGCTTCCACGACGACGGTGCCGCGGGTGAGCGCGGCCATGACGCGGTTGCGCAGCAGGAACCGCGACCGGGTGGGGTGGTCGCCGGGGGCGAGTTCGGCGACGATCAGGCCCTGATCGGCGATGCGGCCGAGAAGTTCGGCGTGACCGGGAGGGTAGACCCGGTCGACGCCGCAGGCCAGCACGGAGACGGTGGCTCCGGTGGCGGCGAGCGCGCCGCGGTGCGCGGCGGCGTCGATGCCGTAGGCGGCGCCGGAGACGACGACCCACCCGGCGTGGGCGAGCCCGTCGGCGAGGATCCCCGCAACATGCGCGCCGTACTCGGTGCAGGCGCGGGCGCCGACGACGGCGACGGACTTCAGTGCCCACAGCCGCAGGTCGGCGCGGCCCCTGACCCAGAGGCCGAGGGGGCGGGCGGCGGCGAGGTCGTCGAGCTGCCGGGGCCACTCGGCGTCACCGGGGCAGACGAACCGCGCCCCGACGGCCTCGGCGGCGGCGAGATCCTGCCGGGGGTCGGGGCCGCCGAGGCGGCGCCGGTACCGGGCCAGCCGGGGCTCGGCCTCCGGGGAGGGCGGCCGGGCGTCGCCGGTCACCCAGCGCAGGAGCGTCACGGCCCCGTGCGCACGCAGCCACCGCCCGGCCACCTCGTCCCCGGGCTCGACCAGCCGTGTCAGCGCGACCCGTGCCAGCCGCTCCGCGTCGCGGTCCCCGCCGGGAGCGGGGGGAACCGCCCCGGAGACGGGAGGCGCCGCGGGAACGGGAGGCGCTCCGGGTAGGGGAGGAGGCGGCGCGGGGGCGTCAGGCGTCCCGGGGACGGGCCCCTCGGACGGGGGACCGGGCGGCGTGCATCCGGGCTCGCTCCTCCGGCAGGTCCGGTCCTCCGGCGGGGCGCCGGAGGCGCCACCGTGTCCCGGCCGCGCCGACGGCGCCTGCATGACGCCCGGCGCCGGGCCCGCTGCCGGGCCGGAGGATGCGACGGACAGTGGAGGGCTCGGCAGTCCGCTCCGCGGCTTCCACGCGGGCTTTCGGGTCGTGTTCATCCCGCGGGCTCCATCGTCGCCGGGGTACGGGCGCCTCGGGGCACCCCCGTGCGGAGTTCCAGGGCGGCCGCCACGTCCTCGGGACCCGGGCGCTCGTGCCCGGCGAGGTCGGCGACGGTCCAGGCGACGCGGAGGACGCGGTCGAGGCCGCGGGCCGTGAGCAGGCCGCGCTCCAGATCGCGTTCGGCCGGGGCGAGGACCCCGGGCGCGGGGTGCCAGCGGCGGCGCAGCTCGTGACCGGGGACCTCGCCGTTGGTGCGCCAGGCCGTGCCCGCGTAGCGGGCGGCGGCGCGGTCGCGGGCGGCCCGGACCCGGGCGGCGGCGTCGGCGGTGGGCTCGGCGTATGCACCGGCGGCCGTCAGCTCGGCGCGGCTGACGGCGTCCACGGCGACGCGGAGGTCCACGCGGTCGAGGAGCGGGCCGGTGAGCCTGCCCTGGTAGCGCCGGACGGCCATGGGGGGACATTCACAGCCGCCTTCCTGCCGGGCGAAGCGGCCGCAGGGGCAGGGGTTGGCGGCGAGGACCATGAGGAAGCGGGCGGGGAACTGCACGACGCCGGCTGATCTGGCCACCACGACGTGCCCGGATTCCAGCGGCTGTCTGAGGGCGTCGAGGATCCGGCCGCTGAATTCCGGGGCTTCGTCCAGAAAGAGCACCCCCCTGTGAGCCAGGGAGACCGCTCCCGGTCGGGGCAGGGCGTTGCCGCCGCCGATGAGGGCGGGCAGGGTCGCGGAGTGGTGCGGGGCGGCATAGGGGGCTTCGCCGACGAGGGGCTGGCCCGCGGACAGGGTGCCGGCCACCGAGTGGATGGCGGTCACTTCGAGGGCTTCGGTCTCGGTCAGGGGCGGCAGCAGCCCGGGCAGCCGTTCGGCGAGCATCGTCTTGCCGGCGCCCGGCGGTCCCCTGAAGTACAGGTGGTGGCCGCCGGCGGCGGCGACTTCGAGGGCGAAGCGGGCCCGGTGCTGCCCGGCGACGTCGGCGAGGTCGGGCCGGTAGGCTCCGGGGCCGGCGGCCGCCGGGGTGCACCAGCCGGATCCGGGGACGGCACGGCGGGCCGACGGGATCGCCGGTGCGGTGCCGGGGCCGGCGGGTTCGTCGGGGGGCGGCTCGTCGTTGAGGACGGCGATGAGCTGACGCAGGCTGCGGACGCCGAGGACGGAGACGTCGGGGACGAGGGCGGCCTCCCCCGCGGCGGCCTCGGGCACGACGACCTGGCGGCAGCCGGCGTCCGCCGCGGCGAGCACGGCGGGCAGCACGCCGGGCACGGGCCGGACGCGGCCGTCGAGGCTCAGCTCGCCGACCATGACGAGCCCGGCGAGGGCGTCCGGCGCGATGCGGCCGGCGGCGCCGAGGGTGGCGCAGGCGATGCCGAGGTCGAATCCGCTGCCGGACTTGGGGACGGCGGCGGGGCTGAGGCCGACGGTGAGCTTCTTCTGCGGCCAGTCGACGCCGGAGTTGACGACGGCGGCGCGCACACGGTCGCGGCTTTCCGTCAGACTCTTGTCGGGGAGCCCGACCAGGGTGAACGTGGCGACGCCGGGCTCCAGGTCGGCCTGGATCTCGACGACGACGCCTTCCACCCCGGCGAGGGCGACCGAGCACGTACGCGCGAAGGACATCAGGCGGCCCCCCGTACGTGCTCGACGACGGGGGCGCCGCGCTCGGGGAGCACCACGCCCACCACGTCGATCCGCACGCCGCCCGGCGGCGCGCCGCCGTGCCGCAGGACCCAGGCTTCGGCGAGCCGCCGCAGCCGGTCGGCCTTGGCCGGCGGGACACCGGCCATCGGGTGCTCCCAGCCGCCTTCCCGTCGGGTCTTGACCTCACAGACGACGAGGGCCTCGCCGTCGAGCGCGACGATGTCGATCTCGCCGTCGCGGCATCTCCAGTTCCGCGCCAGGACGGTCATTCCGGCCTCGGCGAGCCGCCGCTCCGCGATCCGCTCCCCGTACTGTCCGAGCGCCTGCCGTTGCTTCGGCATCCGGCACCACCTCCCGCGTCCGACTGTGGCGTGCCGCGGGACAAATTGTTGATCTTGGTGGATAACCGGCGAGTTGTGGACAACTCCCTCACCCGGGAGGGTGAAGGCCGGAGGGAGATCAGCCGAGGTCGTCGGAGGGCAGCTCCAGATCGGACTTGCTCAGCTCCTCGACGTTCACATCCTTGAACGTGAGCACCCGCACCTGCTTGACGAAGCGGGCCGGCCGGTACATGTCCCAGACCCAGGCATCCGCCATGGTCACCTCGAAGAACACCTCGCCCTGGACCGAGTGGACCTGCATCTCGTAGTCGTTGGTGAGGTAGAAGCGCCGCTCGGTCTCGATCACGTATTTGAACAAGCCGACGACGTCGCGGTACTCCCGGTAGAGCTTCAGCTCCATCTCGGTCTCGTACTTCTCGAGGTCCTCGGCGCTCATGGCACGTTCCCCTTCCGCCTGTGCGTGACCCCATTGTGCGTCCCCCGGGCACGACGGGCCCGGGCATAGCCGGAAACCGGCCCGTAGGCGGCGCCGCCCAGGATCAGCACCGTGCCGGCGACGACCGCGGCCACCAGCATCGGCAGCGGCCCGGGCCCGGAGATCCCGCCGGGAAGGTCCGCGAAGCCGTCCGGGCGCTCCAGCATGCCCACGCTGCCGAGCGGCCACGCCGTCGCGTCGACCCGGCCTTCGACGGCGTCGCGGGGTATGGCGCCGCCGCCCGATTCGGCCAGGTGGCTGCGGGAGTCGACGGAGTCGCCGCGGTGGTCACCGAGCAGGAAGATCATCCCGTCCGGCACGGTGGTCGACGGAAAGCCCTCCTGGGCCGCCCGCTCACCCTCCGTGACGTACGGCTCCGCCACCGGCGTACCGTCGATGGTCAGCCGCCCCCGCCCGTCGCAGCAGCCGACCGTGTCCCCGCCGACCGCGACCACCCGCTTGACCATCGGTACGTCGCCCCACGCCGCGTCCTCGAAGACCACGACGTCCCCGCGGCGCACCTCGTCGCCTTCGATCCGCTCGGCCAGCACCCGGTCGCCGGAGGCGACGGTGGGCGCCATGGAGGACGTCGGCACGGTGTACGGCACGTACGCCACGGCGCCCCAGACGAAGCCGCCGAGGAACAGCACGCACCCGACCGCGACGGCCAGGCCCGACAGGACGTTCCCCTTGCGACCGGCTCCGCTGCTCATGGCCGCACACTACCCAGCGGTCCGGCAGGCAGTCAGCCCGCCCGGTGAACCACCGTGATCAGCGACGCCCGCTCCCACCGCACACCCGGCCCGGGCCCGTAAAGCCGCAGGCCGGGAAGGTCGCGTCTGCCGCGGGAGCCACACGGCCCCGGCGATCACGTCACCCGTACGGCCCCCGCGCCCCGCGGCCCGCGCACCCGGTGCCCCGCCCGCCGGGCACCGGCCGGGCCGGCCGCACCGGCCTGTCCCGGCCCGGTCCGCCTCAGTCGTTCAGGTCCGCCCTGCGGATCAGCCGGCGCCGCCGCCACAGCACCAGGGGCACCGCCCCCGCCAGCCCCAGCGCGGCCGGCGCCGCCCCCGCGGCGGCGTTCAGCCCGGGCTGGCCGAAGGTGCCCGGGACGGGCAGCGTGCCCCAGCGGTCGATCGGCCAGGCCCGCGCGATGGCCCGCCCGACGACCAGGTCCTCGTCGACGAAGCCCTTGTCCGGCGACTTCTCGTGGTAGCGGGAGTCGAGCGAGTCCTGCCGGTGGTCGCCCATCACCCACAGCTTGCCCTCCGGCACCTTCACCGGCCCGAAGTCGTTGTCCTCGCAGGGGGTGTCACCGGGGAAGATGTACGAAGTCTCGTCCAGTGCCTTGCCGTTGACCTTCACCGGGCCGACGCCCTTGCACTCCACGGTGTCCCCGCCGACGGCGATGACGCGCTTGATGAGGTCCTGCTCCTCCGCCGAGGGCATGAGGCCGATAAAGCTCAGGCCCTTCTGGATGCCTTCGAGTACAGGCCCGGAGTCCGAGGGCGGCGCCTCGTTCAGCCAGCCGCCCGGGTCGTGGAAGACGACGACCTCGCCGCGCTCCGGCTCGGCGCCGAACCACGGCGTGAGCTTGTCCACCAGCACGCGATCGCCGACCTGCAGGGTGTCCTGCATGGAGTTGGAGGGAATGGAGAACGCCTGGACCAGGAAGGTCTTGATGATCAGCGCCAGCACCAGCGCGACCAGGATGAGGATCGGCAGCTCCTTCCAGAAGGAGCGCTGCTTCTTCCCGTTCTTCCCCTCCGTGCCGGCCGTTCCGGCGTCGTCCGCGTCCCCGTTGCTCCCGCCGCCGTCCGTACCGTCCCCGCCGCCGTCGCTCATCGCTCCCGCTTCCGTCGCCGCAGGGCCGCCGGGAGCGTCGGGCGTCGCGTCCTGCCGGACGTCGCCCTTGGCGAACGAGGGTCGGTGGGCGTCGTCCCGGGGGGTGTCCGCGGGGACTTCCGCCGCCTGCTCCGGAGGACTGCCAGGGGGGCCGGCAGCCGGCTGCTGCGCACGCCCCTGACCGGGCCGGTCTTCGGGATCCTCGTGACCGGACCGGGCGCTGACTGCCACGTCCCCCACATCCACTCCTCACCTTGCCGCCGCCTGCCCCTGGTCAGGTGCAGGCCCACCACTCCCATAACGAGCGAGAGTTCCGCAGGAGTCGGGAGGGGCTCCATTCGGCCCACTTCTTTCGAGGACACCTTATTCGCCTGCTCGTCCGGGTCCGGAACCGAGGCATAGGTGTCCGGTGAGTCGAATTTGTTCCAGTGGTCGAGCGGCCAGGCGATGGCCATCGCCCTGCCGACCACGTCGTCCTCCGAGATCGTGCCGTGGTACGGGCCGTCCAGGTGGTAGCGCGAGTCGGCGGAGTTGGAGCGGTGGTCGCCCATGACGAAGATCCGGCCGTCCGGCACGGTGATGTCGAAGGTGCGCTGCGACGGCTTGTCGCCGGGGTGCAGGTAGGGCTCCACCAGCGCCCTGCCGTTGACCGTGACCCGCCCCGAGTCGTCGCAGCAGGCCACCCGGTCGCCTCCGGTCGCGACGACCCGTTTGATCAGGTCCTGCTCGTGCTCCGAGGGCAGCAGCCCGATGAACGTCAGCACGTCCTTGGCCTGCGCGACGCCCACCGGGTCGTCGAGCCGGTCCTCCTCGCGGTTGCTCAGCCAGCCGCCGGGGTCCTTGAAGACGACGATGTCGCCGCGCTCCGGCTTCGCGCCGAACCAGGGCGTGAGCTTGTCCACGACGACCCGGTCGCCGATCTGGATCGTCTGCTCCATGGATCCGGAGGGGATGACGAACGCCTGCAGCAGGAAGGTCTTGACGCCCAGCGCTATGAGCATGGCCGCGCCGATGATGAGCGGGATCTCCTTGATCCGCGAACGGGTCCTGCGCCGCCGCGCCCGCTTGGCGGCCTTGCGGCGCTCCGCGCGTCCGCCGGTGCGCGGCGTTTCACCGTCCTGCCCGTGGGCGCCTCCCGGTCCCCGCCCGCCCCCGGGCTCGTACGGGCCGTCCTGCCCGGCGCCGGGTCCGTACGGGTCCTCCTCGCCCCCGCCGGCCGGATCGTAGGGGCCACCGGCGTGCCCGCCGCCCGGCCCGTACGGGTCTACGCCCCCGCCGCCCGGCCCGTACGGGAGACCGCCGCCTCTGCCCCCGTAGGCGTCCTCGCCCCCGTACCCGCCCGCATACCCGTATCCGCCACCGCCGCCCTGCGCGCCGCCGCTCCCGTACGGCTCCCGGCGCCCCCGCCCGCCCTCCGCGCCGGGGCGGTCGTCCCGACCGCCGCCACCCGCGTGACGGCCGTGGCTACCCCCCATATCCGGG
Source organism: Streptomyces sp. CNQ329 (assembly GCF_000482585.1). NCBI lineage: Bacteria > Bacillati > Actinomycetota > Actinomycetes > Kitasatosporales > Streptomycetaceae > Streptomyces > Streptomyces sp. CNQ329. Next base: position 128,118 of record NZ_AXVU01000012.1, read on the forward strand.
CCGCCCCAGCGAACCGGCACGGTCCGGCGGCCATCCGCGCCAGTCCGCCCTGCCGATCACCTTGTCCACCGCGATCGTGCCGCCGCCCGGCGATCCCAGGTGGTCGCGGGAGTCGCGGGAGTCACTGCGGTGGTCGCCCATGACCCACAGCCGGCCCGGCGGCACGATGATGTCGAATTCGACCAGCGACGGGGCGTCGCCCGGATACAGGTACTCCCGCTCGTCGAGCGGCTTTCCGTTCACCGTCACCCTCCCCCGCGCGTCGCAGCAGGCCACCCGGTCGCCGCCGACACCGATGACGCGCTTGACGTAGTCGGTGCCGTCGGGCTCCGCAAGTCCGGTGGCCGCACCGGCCTTGCGGAGCAGGCCCGGCACCGGTCCCCCGCCGTCGCCGGCGGCGGCGAAGGTTCCGGAGCCGTCGAAGACGACAACGTCTCCGCGCCTCGGTTCGTCCCCGAACGCGTAAGCGAGCTTGTTGACCAATACCCGGTCGCCGGGCTGGAGAACCGGCTCCATGGAACTGCTCGGCACCAGGAACGGCTGGACGACGAAGGCGCTGACGAGCAGCCCGATGACGGTGCAGGAGGCCGCAAGCACGAGGGCCCAGCGCAGCGGACGGACGAAAGAGGAGCGCGATGCCTCCTCCTGCCCGGACTCCGGGGAGGAGGAGTCGTCGCGCTCCTCGGGCCGCAGCTCAGTGTCCATCGCAGCGAAGCCTAATATGGCGGTTCGCCCGCGTGGACCGGCCGCGTCAGCTCTCGCGCTTCTCCTTGATCTTCGCGGCCTTGCCGCGGAGGTCGCGCAGATAGTACAGCTTGGCGCGGCGGACCTGGCCGCGGGTCACGAGCTCGATCTTCTCGACGACCGGGGTGTGCACGGGGAAGGTGCGCTCGACGCCGACGCCGAAGCTGACCTTGCGGACCGTGAAGGACTCACGGATGCCGGAGCCCTGCCGGCGGATGACGACACCCTTGAACTGCTGAACACGGGAGCGGTTGCCCTCGATGACGCGCACGTGCACGTTGACCGTGTCGCCGGGCCGGAAGGGCGGGATGTCGTCGCGCAGGGAAGCCGCGTCGACGCTTTCGAGAAGGTTCATGACCGTCTGCTTTCTTCGCCGATGCCACAGGTCATCGACAAGAGTCCGAAGTGGGACAGAGGATGCTGCAGCGTCGTACGGGCGTCATGTCCCCCTGTGGCAGGGGCGCCGCGTCGGACGGCAGGCAGCAGCGGCCTATTCTTCCACGTCGCCGCCTGTACGCCAAAATCGTCCGTCGGGCCCCTCGACCCAGCCGAGTTCGGCGAGCAGCGCCCTGTCGTGCTTGTCGTACGCCCCCGGGCCGGCCCGTTCGATGAGGTCGGGGCGGACCTCGGCGGTGCGGCGCAGGGCCTGGTCACGGCGCCAGCGGGCGATACGGCCGTGGTCACCGCTGAGCAGGACGTCGGGCACGGACCGGCCGCGCCACTCCGGCGGCTTGGTGTAGACGGGGCCTTCGAGGAGGTCGGCCATGGCGCCGGGGGCGAAGGAGTCGTCCTGGTGGGAGGCGGCGTTGCCGAGGACACCCGGCAGCAGGCGGACGACGGCTTCGGCGATGACGAGGACGGGGGCCTCGCCGCCGGCGAGTACGTAGTCGCCGATGGACACCTCGTGCACGCGGTAGCGGGCGGCGTACTCCTCGATCAGACGGCGGTCGATGCCCTCGTAGCGGGCGGGGGTGAAGACCAGCCAGGGCTCCTCGGCCAGCTCCACGGCCAGTTCCTGGGTGAAGGGCCGTCCGCTGGGGGTGGGGACGACGAGCACGGGGTCGCCGGGCCCGGAGGCGGCGACGGCGTCCAGGGCCGCGCCCCACGGCTCGGGCTTCATGACCATGCCGGGGCCGCCGCCGTACGGGGTGTCGTCCACGGTGTGGTGCCGGTCGAACGCCCACTGCCGCAGGTCGTGGACGCGGACGTCGAGCACGCCGCGGTCGATGGCCTTGCCGAGCAGGGAGAGCCGCAGCGGCTCCAGATACGCGGGGAAGATCGAGACGACGTCGATCCTCACGCGGGGACCTCTCCCCCGGCTCCGCCGTCCCGGCCGCCGTCGCCGGCGCCGCCCGCGGTCACGTCCAGCAGTCCCGGCGGCGGCTCGACGACGACGCGCTGCCCGTCGAGGTCGATCTCGGGCACGATCTCGGTGACGAACGGGATCAGTGCCTCGCCGCCGTCCGGGCGGGCGACGACCAGCAGATCCTGGTACGGCAGGTGGGCCACCTCCGCGATCCGCCCCACGGGAGTGCCGTCGCGCAGGACGACGTCGAGGTCGGCGAGCTGGTGGTCGTAGAACTCCTCGGGGTCCTCCGGGGTCGCCCCGGGGTCCACGTCGGCGACGAGGAGGGTGTTGCGCAGGGCCTCGGCGGCGGTGCGGTCGCGGACGCCCTCGAAGCGCAGCAGCAGCCGGCCGCTGTGCACCCGCCCCGACGCGATGGTCAGCGGCCCGGCGCCGGCCGGCTCCGTGGTCAGCACGGCCCCGGGGGCGAGCCGCCGCTCGGGCTCGTCGGTGCGTACCTCGACGGTGACCTCGCCCTTGATCCCGTGGGCGCGGCCGATCCGCGCGACTACGAGTTGCACGGGTGCCTTCCTCTTCGTACGTCCTCGGCCGTCACCCGGTACGCGCCGCATCCTCGCGGGCGTACGGGAGGTCCCGCCGCCCGCGTACGGCGACGGGCCGGGGCGCCTGCCGGCCTCCCCGGCCCGTGCCGGTGACGACTGTTCCGTCCGTCCGCGCGACGGCGCTTCAGCGGACCTGGTCCACGTCGACGAGGTCGACGCGGATGCCCCGGCCGCCGAGCGCGCCGACGACGGTGCGCAGGGAGCGGGCGGTGCGGCCGTTGCGGCCGATGACCTTACCGAGGTCCTCGGGGTGCACCCGGACCTCCAGCACCCGCCCGCGGCGCAGGTTGCGCGAACTGACCTCGACCTCGTCGGGATTGTCGACGATGCCCTTCACCAGGTGCTCAAGGGCTTCTTCGAGCATCGTCAGTTCCCGGCGGCATCGGCCGGGGCCTCGGCGGTCTCGGCGTCGGCCTTCTTCTCGGCCTTGTCAGTCCTGCCCGACTTCTCGGCCTTGCCGCCCTTCTCGGCCTTCTTCGCCTTGGGGGTCACCGCTTCACCCTTGGGCTCGTCGGCGGCGTCCTTGGCGGCGGCCTCGAAGAGGGCGCGCTTGTCGGCCTTCGGCTCGGGGACCTTCATCGGCTCGGGCGCCGGAAGGCCCTTGAACTTCTGCCAGTCGCCGGTGACCTTGAGGATGGCGAGCACGGGCTCGGTCGGCTGCGCGCCGACACCCAGCCAGTACTGCGCACGCTCGGAGTCGACCTCGATGCGCGAGGGGTTCTGGACCGGGTGGTACAGCCCGATCTCCTCGATGGCCCGGCCGTCACGGCGGGTGCGCGAGTCGGCGACGACGATGCGGTAGTGCGGCGACCGGATCTTGCCCAGGCGCTTCAGCTTGATCTTGACTGCCACGGGAGTGGTGTCTCCTGGAGTTGACGTGATTGGGCCGGCCGAGGTGCTGCGTGGGGTTGCAGTGCCCGGGCGCCCGATGGACGCGCCAGCCGGAGGAGAGAGGGGTCCTGTGCGGCTGTCGAGTTCAGCTCACCATTGTGCCACACGGCCCCGGCGCCCCTGCCCGTGCAGCCGCATGCCTCGCACCGCCCGCCGGTGCCCGCGAGGGCGTGCCGGTCGGGCGGCTGCGTGACGTCACCCGTGGGGGGCGGCTCATGCCGCGTGAGGCGGCCGCCTCACGCGATCCGGCCGGCGGCCCGGCGGTCGGCCGGCGCCCGGACGGGATCGCGGGGTCGGGGTCTGGAGTCGGCGGGCCGGGGGTCAGGCCGCGGCGGCGGGCTCCGGGATGCGGAACGGCTTGCCGCAGCCGCCGCAGACGATCGGGGCCTGGGCCAGGACCGACGGCACGACGCGGACGTTCCGCCCGCAGTCGCACACGGCCTTCACCCGCACGCCGCCGCCCGACGACCCGTGCCGGGCCGCGGGACCGCGGAAGCTGCGCGGGCTGTCGGCGGCGGTGGCCGCGTCATGAGCCCGCAGCGCCTTGCGCAGGCGCTCACCGGCGGCGCGATAGCGCTTCTTGGCGCCCGGGGTGAGGGTGACCAGGGAGAACCCGCTGCTGGGGTGGGGCTCGTCGGGGTGGTCGAGGCCCAGCTCCTCGGCGATGGAGAGGAAACGTCTGTTGTGGTAACGGCCGGCCCGGGAGGTGTCCCTGACCCCGCGGGCTGCGGCAATGCCGTGTACGGCTTCGTGCAGGAGTCGCTCGAAGGACAGCTCCGCCCCGCAGGCGGACGAGGACTCCCCGATCAGTGATTCCGGCGCGGCGAGGTCCGGCAATTCCGGGTGGTGCCGCTGAATCTCGGCCCACGCGGCTGCCAGCTCCGCGGCAAGTACAAGTGGTGTCGTGCTCACGTCGGGACTAACGAGCGGGCCCCCCTCGGTGTTCCGATTCCCGGCATCCCAAATAATTTGCTCCTACCCGTCAGTTCACGATGATGCGGTTGGGAGGGGGCGCCTGTGCTGATCTGTGGAGATCTGCCGCTTAAATGATCAGGTCACAACAAAGCCGTACGTGACCGCTTGTGCACCGTCATGCGGCCTTCGCACCGTGCGTCCCCGCGGCGCCCCGCCGGGCGGCTCCCGCCCCGGGCGGTCAGTACGCCCGGGCGACGACGGCGAGCGTACCGGGCTCGTCGTCCCCCTCCGGGACCGACCCGTCCGGCCCGGTCAGGCAGCGCACCGACACGGCCTGCTCCGCCAGCCCTGCCTCCCCCGCGGGGCCGAGGTCCGCCCACGGGATACGGGCCCAGCCGCCGGAAGCCGCCGCGTCGGCCGCCTCCGCGACCGTACGTACGTCCGTCGTCCGCTCCTCACGCATTCGACGTGACTCGGCCAGCAACCGTTCCTGATCGTCTTCGAGAATCCCCGGAAGCATGCCGGCCCGCTCGTCGAGCAGCGCGTCGAGCGCCACCGGCTCCCTGGTCCCGGGCACCCGCCGGACGAGCGTCGCCGTACCGGCGGCCAGGTCGCGCGGCCCGATCTCGACCCGTACGGGCACGCCCTTCAGCTCCCAGTCCACGGCCCGCCGCCCGAAGGGGACGTCGACGCGGTCGTCCACCCGGACCCGCACCCCGGCGGCGGCGAGCCTGTCGCCGGCCTCGCGCACCTTGGCGAGCACGGCCTCGTCGCCCTTCACGGCCACCACGACGGCCTGCACGTGCGCGAGCCGCGGCGGGACGCGCAGCCCGTCGTCGTCGCCGTGCACCATGATCATGCCGCCGAGCATGCGGGTCGTGGAGCCCCAGGAGGTCTGCCACACGTGCTCCCGGGTGCCGTCCGCGCTCAGGTACCGCGTCCCGAACGCCTTGGCGAAGTTCTGGCCCAGCTCGTGGCTGGTGCCCATCTGCAGTGCTTTGCCATCGCGCATCATCGCTTCGAGCGTGAGGGTGTTGAGGGCGCCGGCGAACCGCTCGGCGGCGGTCTTGCGGCCCGGGAGCACGTCGATCGCCAGCACGTTCACCATGAAGTCGGCGTACACGTCGCGGTGGATACGGGCCGCGTAGTCCCGGGCCTCCTCGTACGTGGCATGGGCGGTGTGCCCCTCCTGCCACAGGAACTCCGTCGTCCGCAGGAACATGCGCGGGCGCAGCTCCCAGCGCACCACGTTGGCCCACTGGTTGATCAGCAGCGGCAGGTCGCGGTAGCTCTGCACCCACCTGGCGAAGGAGTCGTTGACGATCGTCTCGGAGGTGGGCCGGACCACGACCGGCTCCTCCAGTTCCTTGCCGCCGCCGTGGGTGACGACGGCCAGCTCGGGCGCGAAGCCCTCGACGTGCTCGGCCTCCCTGGCCAGGTAGGACTGCGGGATGAAGAGCGGGAAGTAGGCGTTCTGCGCCCCCGCCGCCTTGATCCGGTCGTCCATCTCCCGCTGCGTACGCTCCCACAGCCCGTACCCGTACGGTCGGATGACCATCGTGCCGCGCACCGGACCGTTCTCCGCCAGCTCGGCCTTGGCGATGACGTCCTGATACCAGCGCGGGAAGTCGTCCGCCTGGGGAGTGAGTACGCGTGCCTTTGCCATGGCGGAGATCGTAGGGGCTGGCCGCGGGCCGCAGTACTCGTTTACGAGGACGCCCGCGGCCCGCCCGCCGGTGCCCTCAGAGCAGCTTCTTGAACTCCTCCGGCAGCTCGAAGTCCTGCGGGGACTGATCCGCGCCGCCGCCGAACGGGCTGCCCGCGGCGGCCCGGCGGTCGGCCGCGGCCTGCTCGTCGGCCTTGCGCTTCATCGGATTGCCGCTGCGCTGGCGCCCCTTGGCCTTCTTCTGCTGCTTGCCCTTGCGCTTGCCGCCCGCCTGGCCCGGCATCCCGGGCATGCCGGGCATCCCCGGCATGCCACCGCCCTGGGCCATCCGCGACATCATCTTGCGCGCCTCGAAGAACCGCTCCACCAGGTTCTTCACCGCGCTGACCTCGACACCCGAGCCGCGCGCGATGCGGGCCCGGCGCGAGCCGTTGATGATCAGCGGATCGTGGCGCTCCCCCGGCGTCATCGACTTGATGATCGCGGCGGTACGGTCCACGTCCCGCTCGTCGAGGTTGTTGATCTGCTCCTTCATCTGGCCCATGCCGGGCATCATGCCGAGCAGCTTGGAGATGGAGCCCATCTTGCGGACCTGCTCCATCTGCGCCAGGAAGTCGTCGAGCGTGAACTCCTTCGGCCCCTTCGCCAGCTTGGCCGCCATCTTCTCGGCCTCTTGCTGGCTGAAGGTCTGCTCCGCCTTCTCGATCAGCGACAGCATGTCGCCCATGCCGAGGATGCGGGACGCCATGCGGTCCGGGTGGAACGCGTCGAAGTCGTCCAGCTTCTCGCCGTTGGAGGCGAACATGATCTGCTTGCCGGTGACCTGCGCGATCGACAGCGCGGCGCCGCCGCGGGCATCGCCGTCGAGCTTGGAGAGCACGACGCCGTCGAAGCCGACGCCGTCGCGGAACGCCTCGGCCGTGCTGACGGCGTCCTGGCCGATCATCGCGTCGACGACGAACAGGATCTCGTCGGGGCCGACCGCGTCGCGGATGTCGGCGGCCTGCTGCATCATCTCGGCGTCGACGCCGAGGCGCCCGGCGGTGTCGACGATCACGACGTCGTACTGCTTGTCGCGGGCGTGGACGAGCGAGTCCTTCGCGACCCGGACCGGGTCGCCGACGCCGTTGCCCGGCTCGGGGGCGAAGACGGCGACCGACGCGCGCTCACCGACGACCTGAAGCTGGTTGACGGCGTTGGGGCGCTGGAGGTCGGCGGCGACGAGCATGGGCGTGTGCCCCTGGCCCGCCAGCCACTTGCCGAGCTTGCCCGCCAGCGTCGTCTTGCCCGCGCCCTGCAGACCGGCGAGCATGATCACGGTGGGCGGGTTCTTGGCGAACCGGAGCCTGCGGGTCTCGCCGCCGAGGATGCCGACGAGCTCCTCGTTGACGATCTTGATGACCTGCTGGGCGGGGTTGAGCGCCTGGGAGACCTCCGCGCCGAGCGCGCGCTCCTTCACCTGCTTGATGAAGGCCCGGACGACGGGCAGCGCGACATCCGCCTCCAGCAGGGCGACGCGGATCTCCCGCGCGGTGGCGTCGATGTCGGCCTCGGACAGCCGGCCTTTCCCGCGGAGGGTCTTGAAGGTCGCTGCTAGGCGGTCGGAGAGCGTATCGAACACGGCGTTCGCGATTCCTTGGCTCGGGTGGTGAGGCGGTGGGTCGGCTCTCCAGGGTATCCGCCCGGCGGCGCGCGCGGACCGGCGGTGCGCGGAGGCCCGTATCAGACCAGCGCGGACTGGAGCCGCCGGGCCAGTTCGCCGGCCTCGCGGTCCGCGAGCGGGCGGCCGGCGGGGTCGGTGACGTAGAAGGCGTCGACGGCGTTGGCGCCGAGGGTGCTGACGTACGCGCCGCGCACCCGCACGCCGGCCGCCTCCAGCGCGCGGCCGATGCGGTGCAGCAGGCCGGGGGCGTCCTGGGCGCGGACCTCGATGACGGTGGCGAGCTGGGAGCTGCCGGGGGCGACGGTCACGCGGGGCGGCGGTGCCGGGGTGGCGCGGCGGCGGGGGCGGTACGCCTTCTCCCGTTCGGCGAGGCGGGCGGGGACGTCGAGCGTGCCGTCGAGGACGCGCAGGAGGTCGGCGCGGAGGCGGTCGGCGGCGGGGAGGGAGCCGAACTCGGCGGCGATGCGCCAGTTGAGGAGGAGGACGTGGGGTGCGTCGGCGTCGCCGGCGGCGGGCCGTCCCGCCGGGTCCGCAACCGGCGCCGGGTCCCGCGGCGGCACCGGCCCGTCGGCCACGCCCGGGGGCAGCCGCAGGGGGCGCAGCTCGGCGGTGCGTACGGTCAGCCGGTGCAGCGCCAGTACGCCGGCGAGCGCGGCCAGGGCGTCCGGCCGGTCGGGAAGGGCCACCAGCAGCTCCACACCCAGCGGCGGGGTGCCCTCCTGCTCCGTACCGCCCCCGCCCTCCGCCTCCCCGGCCGGCGGCGGTGCCTGCTCGGTTCTGGCGCGCATCGTCAGCGCCGGCGCGCGTGTCCGCCACGCCTCGACCGCGAGCCGCTCCTCCGCCGCCCCGGGCGCCCGCTCGGCCCGCTCTCCCGCCCCGCCCGCGGCCGGCTCGCCGGCCAGCGCGGCGTCGACCCGCCCCGCCAGGTCGGCGACCAGCGAGGCGCGCCAGGCGCTCCACGCCGCGGGGCCCGTGGCCAGCGCGTCGGCCTCGGTGAGCGCGTGCAGCAGCTCCAGCGTGCCGCGCCCGCCGACGGCGTCGGCCACGAGGCGTACGGTCGCGGGGTCGTCCAGGTCCCGGCGGGTGGCGGTTTCGACGAGCAGCAGGTGGTGGCGGACGAGGGCGGCCACGACGTCGACGTCGCCGGGTGGGAAGCCGATGCGCCGGGCCATGTCGCGGGCGATGGTCTCGCCGGTGACGCTGTGCCCGCCGGGACCGTCCGGCCAGCCCTTGCCGATGTCGTGCAGCAGCGCGGCGACCAGCAGCAGGTCCGGCCGGCTCACGCGGCGGGTGAACGCCGAGGCCCGCACCGCGGTCTCCACCAGGTGGCGGTCCACGGTCCAGCGGTGCACGGCGTTGCGCTGGGGCCGGCAGCGCACCCGCTCCCAGTCGGGCAGCAGCCGGGTGATGAACCCCTCGGCCTCCAGGCTCTCCCACACCGGAACCGTGGCCTCGCCGGCGCCGAGCAGCGTCACCAGTTGCTCGCGCGCCTCGTCCGGCCACGGCACGGGCAGCGGCGGCGCCTGCGCGGCCAGCAGCCGCACGGCGTGCAGCGACAGCGGCAGCCCCGCCTGCGCGGCGGCGGCAGCGGCGCGCAGCGGCAGCACGGGGTCACGGGCGGGCCGGGCCGTACGGGCGAGCACGACCTCGCCGTCCTGCTCGACGACGCCGTCGGCCAGGGGGGTGCGCTCGACGGGGCCGCGCTGGCCCGAGCCGAGGAGGCTCCGCAGCCGGGCGGCGCCGCGCCGGCCGCCGCGGGCGCGCAGCACGCGGTCGACCTCGCGCCAGGTGACGTCGGTGGCGTACGAGAGAGTCCGGGCGGCCTCGTAGACCTCGCGCAGCAGGGTGTCGGCGTCGAGCAGGCCGAGGGCGGCGGCGACCTGGTCCTGTTCCTGCAGCGCCAGGCGGTCGGTGGCGCGGCCGGTGGTCAGGTGCAGCACGTCACGGGTGTCGAGGAGCCGGGCGCGGGCGCGGTCGAGGCCCTCGCGGGGGGCGTCGGCGAGCCAGGAGGCGGCGACGGCACGCAGGGCGGTGGCGTCGCGGAGGCCGCCGCGGGCCTCCTTGAGGTCCGGCTCCAGCAGGAACTGCAGCTCCCCGTGGCGCTCGGCCCGCTCCCGGCCCAGCTCGCGCAGCTCGGGCAGGCGCCGGGCGGCGCGGTTGCGCCAGTCGGCGAAGACGGCGGTGCGCAGCGCGGAGGTGAGGGCGGAGTCGCCGGCGACGTGGCGGGCGTCGAGCAGCCCGAGGGTGACCTTGAGGTCGTCACCGGCGGTCTTGAGCGCCTCGGCGGAGGTACGCACGGAGTGGTCGAGGGCCAGGCCCATGTCCCAGACGGGATACCAGAGCCGGTCGGCGAGGGCGGCGAGGGCGGCGGGGCGGAGGGAACCGTCGTGGAGGAGGAGCAGGTCGAGATCGCTGCGGGGGGAGAGTTCCCCGCGCCCGTAGCCGCCGACGGCGACGAGGGCCACACCGCGCGTGCCGCGCGTGCCGCCTGTGCCGCGGGCAGCGCGGGTGCGGCGGGCGTCGTGGGGGGCGCCGGCTTCGCCGGTGACAGCGGTGCCGTGGCGCTCGTTGCGTTCAGGGGCGCTGCCGGGACCGTTCGCGCCGGGGGCGCCGCCGGATCCGGCACCGGGTACGTCGCCGCCGAGAGCCCCGTGGAGCAGACCGGCGAGCCACCGGTCGGTGGCCCGGGCCAGCGCGGCCCGCCGCGCCACGCCGCCCTCGGCGCCGAGCAGCCGCACGCGGGCCGCGGCGTACGCCTCCTCGGCCAGCGGGGTGTCCGGCTCGCCGGCCTCCGGTACGACGCCCGCGATCCGGACCGCCGGTGGCGCGCCGGTGGTCGCCGGGCCCCCGGGTGTGACGGCCCCGGTGGGTCGCCCGGCCGGGGGCACGCCCGGTGTCCCTGCGGCGGCCCGCGCCACGGTCGCCGACCCGGCACGCTCCCCCGGTGCTCCGGCCGCCGGCCCGGCGGCATCCACCGCGGCCCGGCCCGCGGCGGGGCCTCCCGGATCCGCCCCCCGTGAAGGGCTCCGGGTATCCGTCGGGGTGCCTCTCTCCTCCTGCGCCCCGCCCGTGTGTCCACCCGGCTGCTGTCCGGTCTCCGTCACCCGCGTACTCCCGCCAGTTGGTCCGCCCGCGGCCGGCCCGCCTCCTTGCGGGCCGGCCGCGGGCGCCGGTCGCCGACCGCCCGGTCAGAGCGCGTCGGGGCCGCGCTCGCCCGTGCGGACCCGTACCGCCGTGTCCACCGGTACGCTCCACACCTTGCCGTCGCCGATCTTGCCCGTCCGCGCCGCCTTGACCACGACCTCCACCAACTGCTCGGCGTCGTCGTCCTCCACCAGCACCTCGATACGCACCTTCGGCACGAGGTCCACGGTGTACTCCGCGCCGCGGTACACCTCGGTGTGGCCGCGCTGCCTGCCGTAGCCGCTGGCCTCCGTGACCGTCAGCCCCTGCACGCCGAAGGCCTGCAGGGCCTCCTTCACCTCGTCCAGCCGGTGCGGCTTGATCACTGCCGTGATGAGCTTCACGCGTCCACCTTCTTGTCCGCGGCCGCTGCCGCCGTCGCCCTGTCCGTGCCCGGCGCCTGACCGCCCACCGGCGCCGGGGCCGCGGGCACGGCCGCCGAGCCCACGCCGCTGTAGTCGTACGCGCTCTCCGCGTGCTGCGAGCGGTCCACGCCGGCGAGTTCCTCGTCCTCTCCGACCCGGAAGCCCATCAGCCGGTCGATGGCCTTGGCAAGCAGCCACGTGACCACGAACGTGTACACGAGCACCACGCCCGCGCCCGCCGCCTGCCGGCCGAGCTGCTCCAGCCCGCCGCCGTAGAACAGGCCGATGTCGTCGATGGCGAAGAACCCGATCGCGAGCGTGCCGATGATCCCGCCGACCAGGTGGACGCCGACGACGTCGAGCGAGTCGTCGTAGCCCAGCTTGAACTTCAGGCCCACGGCCCAGGCGCAGACGACCCCGGCGATGATCCCCACCGCAAGCGCGCCGACGGCGTTGACGGACGCGCCGGACGGGGTGATCGCCACCAGTCCGGCGATGGCGCCGGACGCGGCGCCGAGCATCGTCACGGAGCCGTGCCGCACCTTCTCGTAGATCAGCCAGCCGACGACGGCGGCGCCGGTGGCGACCTGGGTGTTGAGGAGCATCGTGGCGGCGACGCCGTCGGCGGCCAGCTCGGAGCCGGCGTTGAAGCCGAACCAGCCGAACCACAGCAGCGCGGCGCCCAGCAGCACGAAGGGCAGGTTGTGCGGGCGCATCGGGTCCTTCTTGAAGCCGATGCGCTTGCCCACGACGAGCACGGCGGCCAGTGCCGCGACACCGGCGTTGATGTGCACGGCGGTGCCGCCCGCGAAGTCGATGGCCTTGATGTCACCGTTGAGGCCGATGAAGCCGTCCGGGCCCCAGACCCAGTGCGCGACGGGGAAGTAGACGATCGTGACCCACAGGGCGATGAACAGCGCCCAGGCGGCGAACTTCACCCGGTCCGCGAGGGCGCCGCTGATGAGGGCGGGGGTGATGACCGCGAACATGAGCTGGAAGGCGGCGAACGCCAGCACCGGGATGCCCTCGTCGCCGCCCGTGAGCGTCTCGGGGGTGATCCCGGCCATCCCGACGTGGTCGAGGTCGCCGAGGACGCCTCCCCCGATGTCGTCGCCGAAGGTGAGGCTGTAGCCGTAGAGCACCCACAGAATGCTGACGATCCCCAGCGAGATGAAGCTCATCATCAGCATGTTCAGGGTGCTTTTGACCCGCACCATGCCCCCGTAGAAGAAGGCAAGACCGGGCGTCATCAACATGACCAGCGCCGCGCTGATCAGTACAAATGCGGTATCGGCGCCATTCAACGTCGCGTCTCCTCCTCGTGCGGCCCGTGCGGGATGAAGTGGAGTGGGCCGGAATGCGCACGAGGCTGGCGCAGCGGGGTTTCCGCCACGACCCCCCGGTGTTTCGGACGCGTGACGAAGGCCACGGAGGTGTTACGGGGCGGTGAACTTCCCGCGCGCGCGGGCGGGCGCGATTACTCTCGGCCGCACCATCGGGATGGCCCGTCCGGGGGGCGGGCCAGGGTGGCCGGGCGCCGGGGAGGCCGCCGCGGGCTGACGTCAGCCGGCGGCTTCCGCGGTCTCGGGCAGCTCACGGGCGAGCCGGTCGGCCAGGTCGGTGACCTCACCCACGGCGCCGAACCTGCGCACGGCGGTGTCGACCGTCTTCCGCAGCCGGGTGTTGACCCGCTCGGAGCGCACGGTGCGGGCCACGGTCAGCGCCTCGCCGGCGCACAGCGCGCACTGCTCGGGCTGCTCCTCCAGCAGGTGGACGGTGGCCAGGCCGACGAGGTTCAGCGCGTACGAGCGGCGGCGCTCGGTGTCGGAGGCGAACAGCTCGACGGCGCGCGCCATCACCGGGCGGGCGAGGGCGGCGTAGCTGGGGCTGCGGCCCGCGACGTAGGCGAGGTCCCGGTACGAGTGGGCGTTCTCGCTGTTCAGTTCGGCCTCGGAAAAGAACCGGATCCAGTCGGGCTCGGGGCTGCCGGGGTCGATCTCGGCGAAGCAGTCCTCGGCCATGCGTACGGCCCGGTGGCAGCGGTCGGGGCGGCCCAGGTTGGCGTACGCGCGTGCCTCCATCGCATACAGCATCGACTGGGTACGGGCCGTGGCGCTGTCGCGGCTGCCGTACTGCGCGAGGTGGATCAGCTCCAGGGCGTCGTCGGCGCGGCCGAGGTGGATCATCTGGCGGGCCATGCTGGACAGGACGTACGCGCCCAGGGGGCGGTCACCGGCCTCCTTGGCGGCGTGCAGGGCGAGGACGAAGTACTTCTGGGCGGTGGGCTGGAAACCCACGTCGTAGCTCATCCAGCCGCTGAGCTGGGAGAGTTCCGCGGTGATGCGGAACAGCCGCTCGACCACCGCCGGCGGATGCGGCTCCTGCAGCAGATCGGTGATCTCGTGCAACTGCCCGACGACGGCCTTGCGGCGCAGCCCGCCGCCGCACTGGGCGTCCCACTGGCGGAACTTGGCGGTGGTGGTCTCCAGCAGCTCCAGCTCCGGGCCGGAGAGGGCGAAGGACGGGGCGCGGCCGGACGCGGCGGGCGCGGCGGCGGGGACGGCGCCCGCCGGGCCGCCGGGCGCGGGGGCGTGCGCCAGCCAGCGCTGCATGGGCTCGACGAGGACGGGGCCCGCGGCGACGTTCAGCGAGGTGCCCAGGAAGCCGCGGCGGGCGAGCATGAGGTCGCTGCGGGAGAACTCGCCGATGTGCTCGACGGTGGCGGCGGCGGTCCACGGCAGGTCGATACCGGAGGCGGCGGGGCGGGGACGGGCGGCGTGCAGCCCGAGCTGGTCGGTGCCGACGACGCAGCCGAAGCGCTCGGAGAACAGGTCGGAGAGGATCCGCGGGATCGGCTCGCGCGGCTGCTCGCCGTCGAGCCAGCGGCGGACGCGGGAGGTGTCGGTGCTGATGTGGTGCGCGCCGACCTGGCGCGCCCGGCGGTTGACCTGCCTGGCCAGCTCGCCCTTGGACCAGCCGCTGCGCAGGAACCAGGAGGTCAGCTCCTCGTTGGGGCCCTTGCCCGCGCCGGTGGCACCGGTCCGGCTGCCGCCCGTGCCGTCCAACTCCCACGCCCCCATCCCGCCTCGGCCGTCGTGGTGCCCCGGATTATCCCCGGAACCGAAGCCCCCGAAGCCCGGTGGGAATTCATGCCGTTGGCATATCCACATGTCGCATGCCGCCGCCGCTGGCACTCAAAGTAATCCTACGATCACCGTTATGCGAGCGCGAGCCCGGAAACGCCACCATTCGCCACCCCTACGAGTGAACACCGCGCGGGAGACACGCGGTTGACTTGACGAGGGATGACACCACCGCACGGGGCGGGTGACACCCGTACAGGGCGCGCGCCGCGGGCCACGCTACCCCCTGGCGCGTCATCACACCCCGGATACACCTCCCGGCAACATAGTGTTACCAGCAAACTGCTGTGAGTGAGGCAGCGGAGTAACCAACCGCACCGGCGAGCAGTTGGAGGGGGCATGGGTTTCACGATCGGCGGCATCCGCGGCCGACGCGACATCGGATCCGTCCGCCGCGCCCGTGCGTCCGCCGGACACGCGGTGACGGCGGTGGCCGAGTACACCGGGCTGTGGGGCTGGGACGTGCTGCCCGGCGCGCCCCTCGTCCGCCGGCCCGGCGGCGGGCGCGTTTGTTCCTGCGCGCGGGGCGCGGCCTGCCCCGCCCCCGGTGAGCACCCGCTGCCGGACACGCCCCCCGTCCCCGCGGGCACCCCGCTGGACATGGTGACGGACGCCTGGGCCGGTACGCCGGGCGCCGGCGTGCTGCTGCCGGCGGGCCGGTCGTTCGACGCCCTGGAGGTCAGCGCCGTCGCCGGGCGGCGTGCGCTGCCCCGGCTGGAACGGCTGGGGCTGCCGCTCGGCCCCGTCTGCGTCGCCCCGGACGGCCGGGCGCACTTCTTCGTCGCCCCCGGCGCCGCCGCCGAGCTGCCCCGGCTGCTGTACCGCATGGGCTGGGACGGCGCCCGGCTCGACCTGCGCTGCCTCGGCCGGGGCGACCACCTGCTCGCCCCGCCCTGCGATCTCCGCGGTCTCGGCCCGGTCCGCTGGCTGCGCCCGCCGACGCTGGACACGGCGGGCGGCCCGCCGCCGGCCCGGCTGCTGCTGGGCACCCTGGCGTACGCGCAGAGCGCCTGGCTGCGCTCCGGCTGACGCCGGGCCCGCGTACGCGCAGCCGCGGGGGCGCCGTGCGCCCCGGCCGCCGCCCACCCGAGCCGGCCCTTGATCGCCCGGGGCCGGCACGGCGATCGGCCGGGACCACCCGGGCCCGCCGGGATCGTCAGGCCGGGACCGTCCCGGCCGCCCGGCTCAGTCGCCGATCAGCGCCTCCACGAACGCCTCGGGCTCGAACGGCGCCAGGTCGTCCGCGCCCTCGCCCAGGCCCACGAGCTTGACCGGCACGCCCAGCTCCCGCTGCACGGCGATCACGATGCCGCCCTTGGCCGTGCCGTCCAGCTTCGTCAGCACCAGCCCGGTGATGTCCACGACCTCCGCGAAGACCCGTGCCTGCACCAGCCCGTTCTGGCCGGTCGTGGCGTCCAGCACCAGGAGCACCTCGCCGACCGGCCCGTGCTTCTCCACCACCCGCTTGACCTTGCCCAGCTCGTCCATGAGCCCGGTCTTGGTGTGCAGCCGCCCGGCGGTGTCGATGAGCGCGACGTCCGCACCCTCGTCGATGGCCTCCTTCACCGCGTCGTACGCGACGGACGCCGGGTCTCCGCCCTCCGGCCCGCGCACGGTACGGGCGCCGACCCGTTCGCCCCACGTCTGCAACTGGTCCGCGGCGGCGGCCCGGAAGGTGTCGGCCGCGCCCAGCACCACGGACCTGCCGTCGGCGACCAGTACCCGGGCGAGCTTGCCGGTGGTCGTGGTCTTGCCGGTGCCGTTCACGCCGACGACCAGCACGACGCCCGGCACCTCCCCGCCCGCGGGGCCGACGGACTCGGCGGTGTGCAGCGTCCGGTCGGCCTCCGTGCCGACGAGCGCGAGCAGCTCCTCGCGCAGCAGCGCGCGCAGCTCCTCGGGCGTGCGCGTACCGAGGACCCTGACGCGCTCACGCAGCCGCTCCACCAGCTCCTGCGTCGGCTGCACGCCGACGTCGGCGGTCAGCAGCGTGTCCTCGATCTCCTCCCAGGTGTCCTCGTCGAGGTGTTCACGGGAGAGGAGGCCGAGCAGCCCCTTGCCGAGGGAGTTCTGCGAGCGGGCCAGCCGGGCGCGCAGCCGTACGAGCCGGCCCGCCGACGGCTCGGGTACCTCCAGCTCCGGCAGGGCGGGCGCCGGCGGCTCGGCGACGACGGTGCCCGCCGCGGACTCGCCGGGCAGGCCCACCTCCTCGATGGTCCTGCGCTGCTCGTCGCCGGGCTCCTCCGCCTCCTCGCCGACCTGCGGCTCGGCGGGGGCACGGGTGCCGGGCGACGGCGGCGGAGGTGGTACCTGCTTGCGGCGGCGGGAGCCGACGACCAGGCCACCCGCGGCGAGCAGTGCGACGACGGCGATGGCGATGACGATGAGGATGATGTCCATAACGCCCCCCAGTATCGCCCGCCCGCGACGTGTTCGCGGCACCCCGCCCGCATCCGCCCCGCGGAGCGGCGGGGCAGGGCGCTTCAGCTCAGCCGCTGGCTGATCACCTTGGAGACGCCGTCGCCCTGCATCGAGACGCCGTAGAGGACGTCGGCGACCTCCATCGTGCGCTTCTGGTGCGTGATCACGATGAGCTGCGAGGTGCGCTGCAGCTCCTGCATCAGCCGCACCAGGCGCTGCAGGTTGGTGTCGTCGAGCGCGGCTTCGACCTCGTCCATCACGTAGAACGGGCTCGGCCGGGCCATGAAGATCGCCACCAGCATCGCCACCGCCGTCAGCGACCGCTCACCGCCCGACAGCAGCGAGAGCCGTTTGACCTTCTTGCCCGGCGGACGCGCCTCCACCTCCACGCCGGTGTTCAGCATGTCGTCCGGGTCGGTGAGGATCAGCCGGCCCTCGCCGCCGGGGAAGAGCCGGGAGAAGACGCCCTCGAACTCGCGGGCGGTGTCGTGGAAGGCGTCGGTGAAGACCTGCTCGACGCGCTCGTCGACCTCTTTGACCACCTGCAGCAGGTCGGCGCGGGTGCGCTTGAGGTCGTCGAGCTGCTCGGTGAGGAACTTGTGCCGCTCCTCCAGCGCCGCGAACTCCTCCAGTGCCAGCGGGTTGACCTTGCCGAGCTTGGTGTACGCCCGCTCCGCGGCCTTCAGCCGCTTCTCCTGCTCGGCGCGCACGTACGGCCGCGGCCGGTTGCGCGGGTGCCCGGGGTCCTCGGGCAGCTCCTCGCCCTCCGCCGGCAGCGACGGCGGCACGAGCTGGTCGGGACCGTACTCCGCCACCAGGTCGGCCGGCTCGACGCCCAGCTCCTCCAGCGCCCGGCCCTCCAGTTGCTCGATGCGCAACCGCTTCTCGGCGCCGAGCACCTCGCCGCGGTGTACGGAGTCCGTCAGCTTGTCCAGCTCGTCGGCCAGCTCGCGGGAGAGCCGGCGCTGCCGGCCCAGCTCCTGCTCGCGCTCGGCACGGGCCCGCTCGGCGGCGGCGCGCTCCTCCTCGGCACGGGCGAGGGAGACCTCGACGTGCGCAAGGAGCTGCCGGGCGCCGGCGGCGACCGCCGTGGCCACGGCGGCTTCGTGCCGCATCCGGGCGCGGCGGCGCTCGGCACGGGTGCGTGCCTCGCGCTCGGCGCGGGCGGCGCGGTCGAGCCCGTCGGCACGGCCCGCGAGGCCCTTGACGCGCTCCTCGTGGGTGCGGACCTGGAGCCTGGCCTCCATCTCGGTCTGCCGGGCATTGGCGCCGTCGGCGGCGAGCCGGTCCCGTACGGACGTATCGGAGCCGTCGTCGCCGTCCTCCGCGGCGCCCGCCTCCTCCTCGGCGGTCTCCAGTTGCGCCGCCAGCTCCGCCGCCTCCGCGGCGGCCCGGGCGAGGGCCTCTTCCGCGCGGGCCGCCGCGGCGGCACTGCGCTCGGCCTCCCCGGCGGCGGCGCGGGCCTGCCCGGCGAGACGGCCCAGCTCACCGGCGACGCGGGACCTCTCCCGGTCCGCGGCGCTGCGCCGGCCGCCCAGCTCCTCAACGAGCGCGGCGCACTCGGCGCGGCGGGCGACGGCCGCCTCCTGGCGCATGGCCAGGCGCGTGCAGCGGGCGTCCAGCTCGGTCAGCTCCGCCGCCGCCTCGTCGACGGACGCCTGCACCTCCAGCAGGCTGGGGGCGCCGGCGGAGCCGCCGTGCGCGAAGTGGCCGCCGAAGACGTCGCCCTCCGCGGTGACGGCGGTCAGCCCCGGCCTGGCGGAGACCAGGTCCTCGGCGTCCTCCAGCGTGGCGACATACACCGTACGGGCCAGTAGCCGGCGCACGGCGGGCAGCAGTTGGTCGGGGCCGGCGACCAGGGCGGCCAGGTGGCGGGCACCGGGCGGGAGGTCGCCGTCGGGCAGCGGCTCGTACGGGGCGTCGCCGAGGAGGAGCGCGGCGCGGCCCGCGTCGTGCTTGCGCAGCAGCCGCAGCGCGTCGGCGGCGGCGGCGGGGCCGGAGACGGCCAGGGCATCGGCGGCGGCGCCGAGCGCGGCGGCGACGGGGACCTCGTACCCGGGCGCGACGGTGAGCAGTTCGGCGGCCGGGCCGAGCACGCCGGTCAGCTTGTCGCGGGCCTGGAGCAGAGTGCCGGTGCCGTCCTTGCGGCGCAGGCCCAGGGCGAGCGCGTCGCGGCGGGCGGTGGTGGCGGCGCGGGCCCGTTCGGCCTCGGCGGCTTCGTCGCGGGCGGCGGTCAGCTCGGCCTCGGCGGCCCCGAGGGCGTTCTTCGCCACCTCCTGCTCGGCGGCCAGCTCACCGTCGTCCCCCGCCAGCCCGTCGACCTCGGCCTTCAGCGTCTCGTACGCCTCCTGCGCCCGGGCGGCGCGCTCCTCGGCCTCGTCGCGCGCCGCGGCGAGCCGGTCGATCTCGGCCTGCGCCGAGGCGGCCCGGCCGCGGGCGGCGGTGACCTTGCCGCTGAGCCGGGCGAGCCGCTCGCGGCGGTCGGCGACGGCGCGGGCGGCGTCCTTCAGCCGCCGCTCCTCGGCGGCGAGTTCGCGCTCCAGTTCGGCACGGTGGGCGACGGTGTCCTCCAGCGCCCGCTCCGCGGCCTCCAGGGCGGCTTCGAGCTCGGCCTCCTGCTCGCGGATGCGCTGCGCCTCGCGCTCCAGGTCCTCCGGGTCACGCCCGCGCCGCTCCTCCTCGGGCGCGGCGGTGGCGTGCTTGGCGCGGGCGTCGGCGAGGCTGACGGTGCCGCGGACCCGCTCGGCGAGCTGGCCGAGTTCATGCCAGGCGGCCTGCGCCTCCGTGAGACGCGGAGTGAGGGCGCGTACCTGCTCCTCCAGGGCCGACTCACGGCCGCGGGCGGCGGCCAGCTCGGCCTCGGCGGCTTCCTTGCGTTCCTTCAGCGCCGCCTCGTCGGCGATCTCGGCGGAGAGCGCCGCGCGCAGGGTGACCAGGTCGTCGGCGAGCAGCCGCAGCCGGGCGTCACGCAGGTCGGCCTGGATGACGGCGGCCCGGCGGGCGACGGCGGCCTGCCTGCCCAGGGGCTTGAGCTGGCGCCGCAGCTCGTCGCTGAGGTCCTGGACGCGGGCGAGGTTGGCCTGCATCGCGTCCAGCTTGCGCAGCGCCTTCTCCTTGCGCTTGCGGTGCTTGAGGACGCCCGCGGCCTCCTCGATGAAGGCGCGCCGGCCGGAGGGGTCGGCGTGCAGCACGGAGTCGAGCTGCCCCTGGCCGACGATCACGTGCATCTCGCGGCCGATGCCGGAGTCGGAGAGCAGTTCCTGGATGTCCAGGAGGCGGCAGGTGTCGCCGTTGAGCTGGTACTCGCTGCCACCGCTGCGGAACATCGTCCGGGTGATGGTCACCTCGGAGTAGTCGATGGGCAGCGCGCCGTCGGAGTTGTCGATCGTCAGCGAGACCTCGGCGCGGCCGAGGGGCGGCCGGCCCGTGGTCCCGGCGAAGATGACGTCCTCCATCTTGCCGCCCCTGAGGGACTTCGCCCCCTGCTCCCCCATCACCCAGGACAGCGCGTCCACCACGTTGGATTTCCCCGAGCCGTTCGGGCCGACGACACAGGTGATGCCGGGCCCGAAGCGGAGGGTGGTGGCGGAGGCGAACGACTTGAACCCCCGGAGCGTGAGGCCCTTCAAGTGCACTGGCGAGCTCTCCTCCGGCGACGAATCATGTGCCCGAGACTCTATCGCGCAAGCCGGTTTCACTGGGTAACCGCCGGGGCACATCAATTACGGAGCATCACCCCCCGGGGCGCGGGCTCCGGGACGGGTTCCCTGCCGGGGATCCGTAAGAGCAGTGGAGAAACGACGAAGGGACGCGGTTAAGCGTCCCTTGACAGTTATCGCAAGCGGTTGAGGTGCAGACCTGACGGGCCTCGCATGATTGTCAGGTAAGCGCAGGCTCCGCCTGGGATACGTCGAGCAGTGACTCGCTGTTGTGAGCAGCGGCGGCGGCGAGCATGTCGTTCTCGGCCTGGACGCGGACGAGCTCCGACTCCAGGTCCTGGACACGCTGCTGCAGCCGTCGCATCTCGGCGAGGAGTCGCGGGTCAGTGCCGCCGACGTAACCGAGAAGCGCCTTTGCCATGATTGAAGGTCCTCCACACTGAGTGACCGACCGAGCGGTGTGGGTCGTGAGGGATTCGCACCCGCGTGTCTGCCCATGGCACATACAGCTAGGGTGCGCGGGGCTTCAAGCGTCTCACCAAATAGTTTGACGGTCAACACGATCACACCCCGTATCGGGCGCGGCCCGTGCAATTGCAGGCCTGCGGGGGGTGGCGGGACCCGTCTGGTGTGAGAGCTTCGCACGCCCGGAAGCCGTTGGCAACCCGCTGGTCATCCCTGTCGGACCAGCCCTTATGGCGGAGCGTGCTCAACGGATGGCAAATGAGTGATATCCGCCGCGCGGCTCGTCCCAGATCTCCGTCACACCGGTGACACGCCCCGGCGTGTCGGAGGAGTGCAGCCACTCCAGCAACTCCTGACACCGCGCTCGCGGACCCTCGGCGACGACCTGGACCCGGCCGTCCGCGAGATTGGCCGCGAAGCCGCTGAGTCCGCCGATCTCCAGCGCCCGCGCGCGGGTGTACCACCGGAACCCGACCCCCTGCACCACACCGCGCACCCATGCCGTCATGCGGACGTCTGTACTCATGGACGCACGCTATCCGGACGATCGGGCCGGGGGCACGTGCGGCCCGGGGGCCATGGCGTACAGTCTGCCGACAGCAATATCACTCGTGTGTACGAGTGGCGTGTGTGCAGTAGTTGTTGTCGTCGGACGTGAGGGGTCGCCGGATGGGCCGCCACAGACGCTCGGAGCCGCAACCCCCGACAGCCCGCCACCGGGAGACGCCGGGCGCGCACGGCTCGTGGGACCAGTCCGGCTCATGGGACCGGCCCGGCTCGTGGGACCTGCCCGGCTCGTGGGACCAGTACGACTCGTACGACCGGTACGACTCGCACGGCGGGCGTGAGGCGCACGGCGGGCATGAGGCGTACGGCGGGCATGAGGCGTACGGCGCGGGCCGGTCGCGGGGGCTCCACCGCAAGCAGAGCCCGGTCAGGGCCGGGATGCTCGGTACGTCGGCGGCGCTGGCCGTCGGCGCGGTGGCGATGGCCTCCGGGGTCCTCGGCAGCGGATTCGACCTCGACCGCGGCACCGGCGGCCCCGCCGGCCACGTGGAGGCGGGCGATCCGCCGTCACCGAGCACGCAGGGCGCCTCGGAGCTGCCGACGCTGGAGTCGTCGCCGTCCGCGAGCGGCGGCTCGGACTCGCCGGAGAGCCGCACCCCGGAGGCGAAGAAGGCCGGCGGGAAGGACGGCGGGGAGTCGAAGAGCGCGTCCCCCTCGACGTCGGCGCCCGAACGCGACAAGGCGGAGTCCGCGGAGCCGTCGTCCGAGTCCGCGAGCCCGTCCCGTACGGCGTCGAAGTCGCCGTCCCCGACGAAGTCGGAGACCTCCGAGCCGACCCGCTCCGCGAAGCCGACCGCCACCGCCGACGCGGCCACCGCCGCGGAGGCGGAGGTGCTGCGACTGGTCAACCAGGAACGCGCACAGGCGGGCTGCCGCCCGCTGACGAACGACCCGGAGCTGGCGAAGCTCGCCGGCGACTACAGCCAGGACATGGCCGAGCGCGGCTTCTTCGACCACACCGACCCCGACGGCAACGACCCGTGGGAGCGCGCGCAGGAGTACGGCATAGCGGACCTCGGCGGGGAGAACATAGCCCGCGGCCAGGCCAACGCACAGTCGGTGATGGACGCCTGGATGAACAGCGAGGGCCACCGCGCGAACATCCTGAACTGCGACTTCCGCACCCTGGGCGTCGGCGCGCACTTCGCCGACGGCGGCCCCTGGTGGACGCAGAACTTCGGCTTCTGAGAAACCAGCAGGTCAGAGAGGTCGGGGGTTGACGGGGCCGTCTTCCGGCCGTCAGCCACCGAGGCGGACGCGAGGGGCCCCGAGGGGCCGGTGGCCAAACCCACTGCACCATCCGACGCCGGGAGAGGGCTGGCCGGGTGGCTGACGCCGGGGGTCGGGGGCGGGCCCGGTGCCGGAATGGGGCCGGTGCCGGGTGTGCCGGCACGGCAGAGTCGCGATACCGGGGCGGGCCGGTACCGGGGGCGGGTTCGATTCCAGGGTGGTGCCGATACTGGGGTGGGGTTTGCGTCGGTGTTCGCCCAGATCCCCACGTCCCCTCACACCCGCCCAAGGGTATACGCCCGCTCTGACAGTGAACCCGGGCCGACGGCCCCGGCGACTGGACCG